>DASRGI010000057.1:0-18676 GCA_035651095.1 Acidimicrobiales bacterium
CTCCGCGGCTCCGGTCAGATCCAGTTGCTCACCAGGGCGGACGCCTTGCGGGCGACCACCCGGGGCGTGAGGCGGGTGGCGAAGGTGGCCACCTTGTTGGACACGCCCGGCACCAGCACCGCCTGGTTGCGGGCCAGCGCCTTCAGGGCCTGATCGGCTACCGACTCGGGCTCGGCCCACAGGGCGTCGGGGATCTTGCCGCTGGTGAACCCGCCCCGCTCCTGGAACTCGGTGCGCGTGGCGCCCGGGCACACGACGGTGACGTGCACGCCCGCCTTGCGCACCTCCTCGTGGACGGCCTCGGTGAGGCTCAGCACGAAGGCCTTGGACGCCGAGTACACGGCGTTGTACGGGCCCGGCTGGAAGGCGGCGATGGACGCCACGTTGATGATGCCGCCCGACCCCCGGGCAAGCATGCCCGGCAGGGCCGCGTGGGTGAGGCGAGTGAGGGCGAGCACGTCGAGGCGGATCTCCTGTTCGATCCCCTCGATGGGCAGCATGGCGAACTCGCCGTACGTGCCCATGCCCGCGTTGTTCACGACCACGTCGATGGGCCGGTCGGCGTCGGCCACGCGGGCCTCGACGTGGGCGAGCTGGTCGGGGTCGGTGAGGTCGGCGGCCAGCACCTCGACGTCGACGCGCAGCTCGACTGCCAGCTGGTCCAAGGCGGGCTCGTCGCGGGCCACCACGACCAGGTTGTGGCCGGTGGCGGCCAGGCGGGTGGCGAAGGCGCGACCGATGCCGCGGGACGCACCGGTGACGAGGGCGGTAGGCATGCTCAACGCTACGGGAAAATGCGGCGAAGCTGCACAAAATCGGCGCGGTGGCGATGGGCGGGCAGGCCCGTCTCCACCCGCCAGCCCCGATCCTCGTAGAAGGCCAGCGCCGGTCCCGCCGCGGCCGTGCGCACGGTGGCCGACGTGGCGCCCCGGCCCGCGGCGGCGTCGCAGAACGCGGCCAGCAGGTGCGAGCCCACGCCCGTGCCTCGCTCCCCCGCCGCCACCAGGAGCAGGGAGAGGTGGGCGTCGCCCGCCCGGACCCGGCCCTGGGCCACGCCCACCACCCGGCCCTCGCGCCGGGCCGTCACCACCACGGTCTGGGCGGGCTCGTCGGGCCACTCCCGCTGGACGAAGGCTGCCGTCTCCGGGTCGACGCCGTCGGTCACCGACAGCTCCACCGGCAACCCGCCCCGGCCCACCACCGCGGGCGGTGCCAGGAGGGCGCCGGCCACCGGCGTCCACACCCGGCCCGGCCCCTCCTCGAGGAGGTGCACGCGATCGACCTCGATGGTCGCGGCGAAGTCCGACATGGCCGTGAGCGCGGCCTCGATGCGCTCGGGTGCGGCCTCGTCGGCCACGGTGACGTGGGGGACGAACGGCCACGTGAGGGTGCGGGCGAGGGGTTCGCGGAAGACGCGGTCGCGCAGGGCGGTGAGGGCGTCGACGTCGCCGCCCACGGCCAGGTACAGCACGGGGTTCACGGGGAGGAACGTGGCGGGCGGGCCGAGGGTGAGCCGGAAGGGGCGGGTGGCCGCGGCCGCCTCCCGGAGCCGGGCCAGGGCGCCCGGCAGGCGGTCCTCCCGCACGTTGACCGGAGGCACGAGGGTGAGGTGAGCGGGGATGCGGCCCAGGGCGGGGTCGCCCACGGCGCGGCGCAGCCCGTCGATCTCGTGGGAGAGCGGCGCGGGAACGAGCACGGCGACGCCGAGCCGGCGTTTGGGCACGCCCGACGATTGCACACCCCCGCCGAGCGGGGAGAAGGACGCCATGGATCGCACGACCCACCACACGCGCAACGTGGCCGGCCTGGTCGCCCAGCGCCAGGCGTTGCTGGCGTTCCTGGCCGACCTGTCACCGGAGGCGTGGGACCGCGAGGTGCCCGGCGCGGGCGGGGCGACGGTGAAGGACGTGGTGGCCCACCTGGCGGAGCGGTACGCCGAGGCGCTGTCGGGCACGCTCCCGCCCGGCGACCAAGGCGCGTCGGACGCCGACGTGCCGTCCCCAGCGGGTCGGGGCGCGGGCGACGACCCTGCCGGCCTGTTGGTGGAGCTCGACCAGTACGCCACCGAGCTGGAGTCGCACTTCGCCGAGCGAGCGGGAGAGCGGTGGTCGCTGCCGGCCGTGGCGTTCGGCAAGCTGGGCGGCACGTCGGGCATGGGCGTGGCCGGGCTGCTGCTCGACCTGCATCGCCACATCCACCAGATCAGCCAGGCCGTGGGCGCGCGGGTGCCGGTCCCCGAGGAGTCACGCGACGCCACCGCGGCGGCGTTGGCCTGGCTGGTGGGCGACAAGGTGGAGGCGCCCGTGCAGGTCGTGCTGGAGGACGGTGCCGACTACGTGATCGGCAGCGGCCCCTCCGTGGGCGTGCTTCGCACCGACCACGACGCCCTGGTGGCGGTGGCCACCGGCATGGCCCGGCCCGAGGACATGGCCGCCGAAGGCCGGTGGTCGTTCACCGGCCCGCGTGACGGGCGCGAGGCGTTCGAGCACGCACTGGCGACCACGTTCGGCGACCCCGAGCTGTAGCGGCCCGGGCCCCAGCTCTTTGTGGACACAGGACCGGTTCGTGGGGGGTCAGGCGGCGTGGGCGGCCTGGAGGCGCACCTCGGCCCGGCGCAGGTCGGCGGCGGCCTGGGCCGCGGCCTCCTCCGAGTCGGCCCCACCCGAGCGGAGCCGGGCCTGGGCATCGTCCCGGGCCTGGCGGGCCCGGTTCACGTCGATCTGGTCGGCCAGCTCGGCCACGTCCGACAGGATGATGACCCGGTCGTCCTTGACCTCCACGAACCCGCCGTGCACGGCAGCCTCGACGTCGCGGCCGTCGACGCCCTGGATGCGCACCACGCCGACGCCCAGCGCGCCGAGGAACGGCGCGTGCCCGGTGAGGAAGGCGATGTCGCCCCCGCCCGCCCGCAGGAGCACCATGGTGGCCTCGCCCGAGAACAGGATGCGCTCGGGCGACACCAGCTCGACGTGCAGGGCCACTACGCCGACGCCCCTTCCTGCAACCGCTTGGCCTTGGCCCGGGCGTCGTCGGCGCCACCAACGTTCAGGAACGCCTGCTCGGGCAGGTCGTCCAACTCGCCCTCGACCAGCTGGCGGAACGACTCCACCGTCTCCTCGACGGGCGTGAACACACCGGGCAGGCCGGTGAAGACCTCGGCCACGAACATGGGCTGGGACAGGAACCGCTGGATCTTGCGGGCCCGGCCCACGATGAGCTTGTCCTCTTCGGACAGCTCGTCGAGGCCGAGGATGGCGATGATGTCCTGGAGCTCCTTGTACCGCTGCAGGATCTCCTGCACCCGCAGGGCCACCCGGTAGTGCTTCTCGCCCACGACCTCGGGAGCGAGGATGGTCGACGTGGACGCCAACGGGTCCACGGCCGGGTAGATGCCGAGGGCGGCGATGTCGCGGGACAGCTCGGTGGTGGCGTCCAGGTGGGTGAAGGTCGTGAACGGCGCCGGGTCGGTGTAGTCGTCGGCGGGCACGTACACGGCCTGGAGCGACGTGATGGAACGGCCCCGGGTCGAGGTGATGCGCTCCTGGAGCTCACCCATCTCGTCGGCCAGGGTGGGCTGGTACCCGACGGCCGAGGGCATGCGGCCCAACAGCGTCGACACCTCGGAGCCGGCCTGCACGAATCGGAAGATGTTGTCGATGAAGAGGAGCACGTCCTGCTGCTTGACGTCCCGGAAGTACTCGGCGATGGTCAGGGCGGACAGCGCCACCCGCAGGCGCACGCCGGGCGGCTCGTCCATCTGGCCGAACACCAGCGCAGCCTTGTCCAACACGCCGGACTCGCCCATCTCGATGAACAGGTCGGTGCCCTCACGGGTGCGCTCGCCCACGCCCGCGAACACGGACACACCACCGTGCTGCTGGGCGACGCGGCGGATCATCTCGGTGATGAGCACGGTCTTGCCCACGCCGGCACCACCGAACAGGCCGATCTTGCCGCCCTGGAGGTACGGGGTGAGGAGGTCGATGACCTTGATGCCCGTCTCGAACATGATGGCCTTGGGCTCGAGCGTGTCGAAGTCCGGGGCGGGCCGGTGGATCTCCCAGTAGTCGTCGATCCGGTCCAGCGACGCCACATCGAGCGGCTGGCCGATGACGTTCAGCACGTGGCCGAGGACGCCGTCGCCGACGGGCATGCGGATGCCGTGACCCGTGTTGTGCACGACCGTGCCGCGGGTGAGGCCGTCCGTGGGCCGGAGGCAGATGGCTCGCACCCGGGAGTCCCCGATCTGCTGGGCCACCTCGGCGCGCACCTCGATCTCCTGGCCGTCGACGGTGAGCGTCATCGACAGGGCGTGGTTGATCTCGGGCAGCGCGTCCGGGGGGAACTCGACGTCGATGACCGGCCCGGCGATGGCGACGACGCGGCCGTCCTTGAGCTCTCGCTCATAGGCCTGCGGCTCGGCGGTCATGGTCATGCGGGACTCCTCAGATTCCTAGTAGTGGTCGCGGGGCAACGAAACGGGAATGGGGTGGGGGTACACGTGGGGCCAGTCCGTGTGCTTGAGGATCAGTTCCTCGGGTGACTCCTTGTCCTGCGCCAGGGCCTCGGCCCCGCCGACGATCTCCATGATCTCGGTGGTGATGGCGTCCTGGCGGGCCCGGTTCATGATCCGGGTGAGCTTGGTGATGAGGTCCTCGGCGTTGTCGGTGGCCGACTTCATGGCCCGCTGGCGCGCCGCGTGCTCGGATGCCGCGGCCTCGAGCAACGCCGCGAACAGCCGGGCCTCGGCGTACCGGGGCAGCAGGCGGTCGAGGATCTCGGTGGGCGAGGGCTCGAACTCGTAGTCGGCCTTGGGCCCGTCGGCCTTGGCCGCGTCCTTGATGGCCTCGGCGTCGAGGGGCATGAGCCGGCGGACGACGGCCCGCTGCGTCCCCAGCGAGAGGAACTGCGTGTAGGCCAGCTCCACCCGGTCGTACTCGCCCGACTCGAACTTGTCGAGGACGAAGCGGGCGATGCCCCGGGCGTCTTCGTAGGTGGGCTGGTCGGAGAATCCGCTGAAGGACTCGTCGATCCGGTAGCGGCGGAAGCGGAAGTAGGCGAGGGGCTTGCGGCCCACCGTCACCAGCGCGTACTCCTTGCCCTCGGCCCGGGCTGCCTGCACCGTCCGCTCGGCCGCCTTGATGACGTTGGAGTTGTAGGCACCGGCCAGGCCCCGGTCGGCACCGATGACGATGACGGCCACCGTGCGCTCCTCGGCCCGGGCCTGCAACAGGGGCGAGGACGTGCCCGCGCCGGCCGCAGCCAGGTCGCGGATGACCTCGGTGATCTGCTCGCTGTAGGGCCGGGCCGCGGCGACGCGCTGCTGCGCCTTGACGATGCGGCTGGCCGAGATCAGCTCCATCGCCTTGGTGATCTTCTTCGTCGACTGGACGCTCTTGATGCGCCGCCGAAGGGTGCGCTCCTTACCGCCGGCCACAACCGGCTCCTTCGATCGGCAACCGGAGGTTGCGGATCGAGCGTGTCCCGAGCGGCCTGGCGGCCCCATCCGTTGTCGCGGCGCCGACCGGCGGAGCCGGATCGGCACAGGCCGAGGGGGGCACCAGGAAGGGGCCCCCTCGGGCTCCCCCCCGCCAGGCGGACGTAGGCAAACGCACGGTCAGACCGCCTCGGCGGCTGCCTCGGTGGGCACGAAGATCTCGGCGAAGGCCTTGATGGCCGCCTCGAAGGCCGGGACGTCGGGGATGTTCCCGCTCGACTTGATGGCCTCGAGGATCTCGCCGTGCCGGGTGCGGAACCAGGCGATGAGGTCGGCCTCGAAGCGGCGCACGTCGGCCACCGGGATGCCGTCCAGGAACCCGTGCGTCCCCGCGTAGATCGACACCACCTGCTCCTCCACCGGCATGGGCGAGTGCAGGCCCTGCTTCAGCAGCTCGGTGAGACGGTAGCCCCGCTCCAGCTGGTCCTGGGACACCTTGTCCAGGTCGGAGCCGAACTGGGCGAAGGCCTCCAGCTCACGGAACTGCGCCAGGTCGCCCTTGAGGGTGCCCACCGCCGTCTTGATGGCCTTGATCTGGGCGGCACCGCCCACCCGGGACACGGACTGGCCCACGTTCACGGCCGGGCGCACGCCCGACTTGAACAGGTCGTCCTCCAGGAAGATCTGGCCGTCGGTGATGGAGATGACGTTGGTGGGGATGTAGGCCGAGATGTCGCCGGCCTTGGTCTCGATGACGGGAAGGGCGGTCAGCGACCCCGCGCCCCGCTCGTCGTTGAGCTTGGCCGCCCGCTCCAGCAAACGGCTGTGGAGGTAGAAGACGTCGCCCGGGTACGCCTCGCGGCCCGGGGGCCGGCGCAGCAGCAGCGACATCTGGCGGTAGGCCTCGGCCTGCTTGGACAGGTCGTCGTACACGGCCAGGGCATGGCCCCGGTTCTCCATCCAGTGCTGGCCCATGGCGCAGCCGGCGTACGGGGCGAGGTACTTGAACGGCGCCGGATCGGACGCGGGAGCGACGACCACCACCGTGTAGTCCATGGCGCCGTGCTGCTCGAGGACGGCGACCGTCTGGGCCACGGTGGAGGCCTTCTGGCCCACGGCCACGTAGACGCACTTCACGCCCAGGCCCCGCTGGTTGATGATCGTGTCGATGGCGACGGCGGTCTTGCCCGTCTTGCGGTCGCCGATGATCAGCTCCCGCTGGCCCCGCCCGATGGGCGTGAGGGCGTCGATGACCTTGATGCCGGTCTGCAGGGGCTCGTGCACGGGCTTGCGGCCGGTGATGCCGGGCGCCTGCACCTCCATGCGGCGCTGCTCCACGTTGGACAGCGGGCCCTTGCCGTCGACCGGTTCGCCCAGGGAGTTGACCACCCGCCCGAGCAGGCCGTCGCCCACCGGCACCGACAGGATGTTGCCGGTGGCCTTGACCGTCTGGCCTTCCTCGATGTCGTCGACCCCACCCAGGACGACGGCGCCGATCGACTCCTCGTCCAAGTTGAGGGCCAGGCCCAGCGTGCCGCTCTCGAACTCCAGCAGCTCGTTGACCGCGGCGCCGGGCAGGCCAGTGACGCGGGCGATGCCGTCGCCCACCTCAGCCACCCGCCCGACCTGGCCGGACGCCACCGTGGGCGAGAAGTCGGCCAGCCGGCGCTGAAGGGTCGCGGCGATCTCGGCCGGGTCGAGGTTGAACGTGTCTGACATCTACAAGACCTCGCGAAGTTGGTTGAGTCGGTGCCGGACGCTCCCGTCGATCACGCTGTCGCCCACCTGGGCGACCACGCCACCGAGGATGCTCGGGTCGATGACGAGCTTGAGCTCGAGCTGCTTGCCGGTGGCCTTGGACAGCGCCTCCGCCAGCCGCTGGCGCTGGTCGTCGGTGAGGGGCATGGCCGTGCGCACCTCCGCCACCGCCCTCGCCTGCTGGGCGGCGGCCGCGGCCACCACCTTGTCGACGATCTCGGGCAGCTCCCGGCCCCGGCCGGCGGCGATGATGAAGCTCACCAAGGCCGTGGTGGTCGGGTGGGCGCGGGGCCCGAGGAGATCCTCCACGATGCCGATGCGGCGATCGATGGGGATGGCCTCGTCGGTGAGGGCGTTGCGCAGCTCGTCGTTGGTCTCGAGCGTGCGAGCCACACGGAAGAGCTCCTCTTCGACCGTGCTCAGCGCGCCCTCGGCTTGGGCGACGACGAAGAGCGCCTCGGCGTAGGCGTCGGAGCGATCGGCCATCAGCGGCTCGACCCGACCTGGGCGATGAAGTTCTCGACGAGCGCTGCGTTCGTCTCGCGATCGAGGTTGCGCTCCACGACCCGCTCGGCGGCGGCGATGGCGATCTCCGCGACCTGCTGGCGGAGGTCGGCCAGGACCCGGTCCTTGGCCGCGTTGATGTCGGCCTGGGACCGCTGGCGCAGCTCGGCCACCTCGGCCTCGGCCCGGGACATGAGGTCACGCCGCAGCTGGTCGGCCGTCTGCCGGGCCTCCTCGATGATGCGGTTGGCCTCGTTCTTGGCGTCCTGGAGCTGGGCCGTGTACTGGTTCAGGATCGTCTGGGACTCGTTCTTCAGCCGCTCGGCGTCATCCAGGTCCTTGCGGATCCGGTTGGTCCGGTTCTGCATGGCCTGCACCACCGGCGGGAAGGCGAACTTCCACAGCAGGACCACCAGGATGATGAACGAGAAGAAGCCCCAGAAGAGCTCGTTCTTGTCCGGCAGGATCGGGTTGGACTGCTTCCCGGTCTCCGCGGCGGCGCCGACGATCAGGGCAAGCACTGACATCGAGGCGTCCCCTCTACGCGAACTTGAGGAGGACGAAGACCACGAAGCCGATCAGGGCGAGGGCCTCGGTGAAGGCGATGCCGAGGAACATGGTGGTGCGCACCATGCCGGCTGCTTCGGGCTGGCGGGCCATGGCCTGCACGGACTGACCGACGAGGTAGCCGATGCCGATGCCGGGGCCGATGGCAGCCAGGCCGTAGCCGAAGCCTGCCGACAGCGCCTGCCCGAACTTGATCTGGTCAGGGCCGGTGATTTCGGCGAGGAGGGGAGTTGCCATTGGTTGCTGAGCCTCCTAGTGCTCGGGGTGCATGGCACCGCCGATGTACACGGCGGTGAGGATGGTGAAGATGTAGGCCTGCAGGACGGCGACGAGGACCTCGAAGCCGGTGAGGAGCACGAGCATGACCATGGGGAGGGGCATCACCACGATCAGCGCGCTCTTCACGAACAACGCCGATGACAAGACGGCGAACGTCACCAGCAGGATGTGACCGGCGAGCATGTTGGCGAAGAGCCGGACCGCCAGCGAGAAGGGCCGCACCAGGAACGTGGAGATGAGCTCGATGGGCGTGACCAGGATGTACAGCGCCTTGGGAACGCCGGGCGGGAACAGGGCGGACTTGAGGTAGCCGATGGGCCCCTGCTTGACCACGCCGACGGTGATGAAGATGGCCCACGACAGCAGGGCCAGCACGGCGGGTACGGCCATGCGGGCGGTGGCCGGCATCTGGAAGATCGGGATGACCTCGAAGATGTTGCAGAAGAGGATGAAGAAGAACAGGGCCGTGAGGTAGGGCAGCCAGCTCATCCCGTCGTGGCCCATCGTCTGCATGATGATGCCCTCGCGGATGAACTCGACGGCCGACTCCACCACGTTCTGGAACCCGGTGGGCACCAGCGATCGCTTGGACCCGGCCACGAAGAACAGCCCCAACGTGAAGAGGGTGGCCAGGACGCACATGAGCGCCACCTTGTTGAAGCCCAGCCATTGCGAGTTCTCGAAGAGGAACGGCCGGAACTTGACGATGTGGTCGATCGGGGGGAACTCGAGAGCGAGCAGGTGCACCCGGTGTCAGTCCTTTCGGGACGGCTTCAGGGCCGGATATGCGAGCGAGGCGGAGACGTAGCGCAGCTCCCACAGGAGCAGGCCGAGGTGGGTGACGATCAGCGTGAGGCCGAGCGGCCAGGCCGAGAACCAACCGGCGCCGTGCACGATGAGCACGGCGGCGGCGATGAGGGCCAGGCGCACGACATAGCCGAACAGGGCCACGCCCATCATCAGCCCGAGGGAGATGCGGGCCGACCAGGCCAGCAGCGAGGCGGCCAGGAGGAAGTTCACGAGCACGATGGCCATGGCGAAGGCGGACGAGGCCGCCCCGGCCAGGCCCCAGGGCAGGGAGCACAGGACGATGACGGCGGGGGCCACGGGAAGGGCCCGGCGGATCATGTCCTTGACGACGATCTGCTCGACGGGAGGGCCGTCGTCGCGGGTGACGAAGGTGGCGCCGGCGGCGTTCACTGCTGCTGCCCCTTGCGCCACGGGCCCGCCGCGTCCTGGGCCTTCATCTCGGCGTCGTAGGCGTACCAGGTCTTCACGAAGAGACCGATGACGCAGAAGGCGGCGAAGAGGAGGAGGCAGGCGGGAGACGTACCGAGTCGCATGTCGAGAAGGTGTCCGAGGAATCCGAAGATGACGGGGCTGACGGCGAACTCGAAGGCTCGGGAGAGAGCCTCGCCAAAACCGTTGTTGAGAGCGCGCTTCTCCCGAAGATCCACCGAACTGCCCCTTTGCAGAACCCGGTGCCGGCTGCCCCGGCCCCGGGACCGACGCAATCTACGAGAGCAGGCTTCGTCGTTGCAAATTCGAGGTTTTGGGGGTCCGCAAGTTTGAGACCGGTCAGCCGCCGTGCTGTTCCAGAGGCACGATCGGGGCCAAACCGCCGTCCTCCGGCCCGTCGTCGGTGACGTCGGCCACCACCACCGGGCGGTGGTTGCGCACGCCCGGGTGGAAGAGCGTGTAGAGCGCGATCCCGAGCCCAGCCACCAGGAACGGGATGATGGCATTGCCCTTGTTGGTGAAGGTGGGGTACAGCACCAAGCCGCACAGCAGGGCCGTCCACGCCCACAGGATCACGACGGAGCGGCGGTGCCCGTGGCCCAGGCGCATGAGCCGGTGGTGCAGGTGCTCCTTGTCGGCCTCGGCCACGCCCCGCCGGCCCGCCCGCCTGATGATGGCGAACGCGGTGTCGAGGATGGGCACTCCCAGGATGAAGAACGGGATGAAGATGGGAGCGAAGAAGAAGAACGTCTTGCCGCTGAACTCGTTGTCGGTCTGGCCCACGACCACCAGCGTCGAGCCTGCCATCAGGACGCCGAGGAGCATGGCCCCGGCGTCGCCCATGAAGATGCGGGCCGGGTGGAAGTTGTGGGGCAGGAAGCCCAGGCACACCCCGCAGGCGATGACGGCGATGAGCGGGCCCACGTTCTCGGGCCCCAGGTTGCCGGCGTGAATGAGGCGGTCGCCGTAGATGAAGAAGGACGCCGAGGCCAGGGCCACGATGCCGGCGGCCAGCCCATCCAGCCCGTCGATGAGGTTGACGGCGTTGGCCATGCCCACCACCCAGATGACCGTGGCCAGCGGCTCCAGGTCGGGCGACAGGGCGATGAAGCCGGCGAAGGGGATGCGGAAGAAGAACATGGTGACGCCCAGGAGGGCCAGGGCGCTGCCGGCCAGCACCTGGCCGGCCAGCTTGGCCGGGGCCGACATGTCCCGCAGGTCGTCGGCCAGGCCCACGACGAAGATGATGGTGGCGGCCAGCACCATGCCCAGCGGGGCGGACGAGCTCTGGAACACCTCACGGAACTGGTGCAGCTGCGAGGCCACGAGCATGGCCAGCAGGAAGGCGATGTACATGGCTGTCCCCCCCGACGTGGGGGTGGGGGCGGCGTGCACCCGGCGCTCGTCGGGCACCACCACGGCGCCGAAGCGCACGGCTAGGCGGCGTACCACGAAGGTGCAGAGGTAGGTCCCGGCGGCGGCGACGACGAGGATGAGGAGGTAGCCGGTCACGCGCCGGTCCCGCCCGGTCTGCCGGCCTGGGCCCAGGCCAGCTCGACCAGGTGGGTCACCAGGTCGTTGAGCTCCGCTCCCATGCGTTGGTACACCGACCGGCCCCGGCCGATGGGGTCGGCCACGTCGTCGTCCGTGGACCGGCCCAGCAGTTCCATCCGGGTCCGCCCCGCGTGCACCTTCTCCAGCCACTCGCTCATGGGCTGGCCCGGGGTGCGGGCGCCGGTGGCGTCGCCCCGCCGCACCAGCTCCTTGAGGGTGAAGGTCTTGGGCCAGGCCTGGGGCGCGAGCACGAGGGCCTCCCGCACGTGCTCGCGAGCCAGGCCGACGACCAGGTCGGCCTGCTCGATGGCGTCGGCGGTGAGCAGGCGGCTGCGGTGGCTCGACGTGTCCAGCCCCAACGCGGCCGCCACCTCCACGGCCTCGACGGTGGCGGGCAGGCCCTCGTTCATGATGCCGGCCGAGGACACGCGCGCGGTGGCGCCCAGGCGCGACAAGCGAGCTCGCAACAGCGCTTCCGCGAGGGGGGAACGGCAGATGTTCCCGGTGCAGAGGAACAGGACGTCGATGGGCTGGAGTCTACGGCCGTGCGGCTCCTAGCCTCGATCGGCGATGAGCCTCGATCCCCGTCTCCCGGTCGTCGTCGGCGTCGGCCAACTGGTCCGCAAGCCCGATCCCGAGGATGTCCCGTCCCTCTCGGAGCCGGCCGACATGATGGTCGAGGCCCTGCGGCGGGCCGGCGACGACAGCGGCACGGGTGACCGCCTGCTGCGGTCGGCCGACAGCATCCGGGTGGTCGAGCTGCTCTCGTGGCGTTACGGCAACCCCGCACTGCTGCTGGCCGAGCGGTTGGGGGCGTCGCCCCGAGAGACGGTGCTCAGCACCACGGGCGGCAACACCCCGCAGATGGTGGTGAACGACGCCGCCGCCGCCATCCAGCGGGGCGAGCTGGACGTGGCCCTCGTCGCCGGGGCCGAGGCCGTGTACACCCGGCTGCTGGCCCGCAAGACCAAGGACTGGCTCCAGTGGACCAACCAGGGCGAGGACACGCCCGCTCCCCGCACCATCGGGATCGACCGCCCGGGCACCAACGACATCGAGATGGCCCGCTCACTCGCCATCCCCACGCAGGTGTACCCCGTGTTCGAGAACGCCCTGCGGGCGGCGTCGGGCGCCACAGTCGACGAGCACCAGCGCAAGGTGTCGGAGCTGTGGGCCCGCTTCTCCGAGGTGGCCGCGGGCAACCCGTACGCCTGGTCGCCCGAGGCCCGGTCGGCCGAGGAGATCCGCACCATCACGCCCGAGAACCGGATGATCGGGTTCCCCTATCCCAAGTTCATGAACTCGAACATCCAGACCGACCAGGCCGCCGCCCTCATCATCTGCTCGGTGGCCGCGGCCCAGGCCGCGGGCGTGCCCGAGGACCGGTGGGTGTTCGTGCACAGCGGGGCCGACGCCCACGACCACTGGTGGGTCTCTGAGCGGGACGAGCTGGCCGCCTCACCCGCCATCCGCACCATCGGGCAGCACGCCCTGTCGCTCGCCGGGATCGGCATCGACGACGTGGCCCACGTCGACCTCTACTCCTGCTTCCCGTCCGCCGTGGAGATCGGCGCGGCCGAGTTGGGGTTGGAGCTGGACGGCCGGCCCCTCACCGTCACCGGCGGGCTGTGCTTCGCCGGTGGGCCGGGCAACAACTACGTCACCCACTCCATCGCGGCCATGGCCGGCGCGCTGCGAGCCGACCCCGGGTCGTTCGGGCTGGTGACGGCCAACGGCTGGTACATCACCAAGCACTCGATCGGCGTGTACTCGACCACGCCGCCCGCGGCCGGCGCGTTCCGCTCCGTGGGCGCCGAGGCGCAGGCCGAGGTCGACGCCCTCCCCCGCCGCGACTACACGGCCGACTACGAGGGACCGGTCGCGGTCGAGAGCTACACGGTCATGCACGAGCGCGACGGCCAGCCCGTCATCGCCATCGTCGCCTGCCGCCTGCCCGACGGGCGCCGGGCGTGGGGCAACGCCAACGAGACGGGCCTGCTCAAGGAGATGTGCCAGCAGGAGTTCTGCGGCCGGCCCGCCCACCTGCGGGCCGACGGCGCCGTCGACTTCGCGTTCTCGTAACGCCACGCCCCTGAGCATCCTCGCCCCCTGAGCATTCTCGTAACGCTCAGGCCGGCTATGTGGGCCCCAGCGTTACGAGAACGGCTGGGTGGGGTGGGTGGGTGCCGCTCTAGGCGGTGACCGTGTAGGTGCCGGCGGCGGCGCTGATCGCCTGGTCGCCGGTCGACGTCTTGAACGTGATGACGGCCGGAGCGGCCGTCATCACCGTGACTGTCACCGGCGTGCCGGGAGCGAAGCCGGCGCCGGCCAGGTCGACGGTGACGGTGGCGACGTTGTCGAACCTGAGCGAGAGCGTCGTGCCCGCGAGCGTGTCCGGACCCGCCTGCCACGTCTGCTCCACCACCACGCCCGGCGTGGGCTGGCCGGGCACCACCGCGTCGGGCACGTGCTGCGGCGTGTACGTGGGCGCGGCCCGGCCCGTGGACACGGCGTCGATGCGGGCCGCGCTCCCCGGCGTCGCCCTCACCGCCTTGGGGTTGCGGATCCAGTAGGCGCCGGTCGTCCCGATGCCCCACTCGGGGTGGTCCGTCCGGTCGAGGTACGGGTACCAGCCGAGGGTGACGTGGGAGGGGTCGTGGGTCACGCCGTCGTTGGCCATGTGGGCCACGGCCGACGGCCACATGCCCTCCACCGCCCAGCCCAGGTGGTCCTGCCCGGGGTACAGCTCGAAGCGGTAGCGGTAGCCGAGGTCGTCGAAGAACTTGACCTGCTGCAGCACGCTGCTCACCGGCACCAGCTCGTCGCTCGTGCCGTGGGCGATGTAGTACGGCAGCCAGCGGGCGTTCTCGATGAGGGGCGACGAGTCGCCGTCGGTGGTGCACGGGCCCGGACCGGCGGCGCCGCCGAAGCCCTGGGCAAGCCGCAGCCCGCACAGGGGCGGCCCGGCCAGCACCACCGCCTTGGCGAACAGGTCGGGGTGGGCCAGGCCCAGCTTGTACGTGGCCCACCCGCCCATGGAGTAACCGCTGAGCACGGTGTGCTCGGGGTCGAGGGTGTAGGTGAGGGCGAGCCGGTTCCAGACCTCCCAGAAGTCGACCTCGGCCTCGTCGAAGTACCAGCCGTCGGGACCTCGGCCGAGCGTGGTCGCGCAGATGGAGTGGCGGTCCTCGCAGGCCTGGGCCACGAACGTGCCGTCGATGGCGCCGTACTGGTTGTGCTGCACGCCCAGCGAGTGGAGGATCCAGGTGAGCGGTGTGGGCGTGGCCGGGTCGTACGTGCTCGGGATGTACACGGCGTAGGGCTGCACCCGGCCCAGGAAGTTGGGCCGCAGATCGCCCGTGCTGTTGCCCGAGTCCTTGACCACGCCCTGCTGGTCCCATCCGATTGACGACACGTACCAGCGGTTGCTGTAACCGGTGGGCTGGGGCTCGGGCGTGGTGGTGGCGGCGTCGAGGGCGGCCCAGTCGACGGTGGCCTTGAAGGCGCTGATGTCACCACCGGCCAGCGCGTTGGCCTGGGCGCTCTCCATCCAGAAGTTCGACGCCTGCGGCTCCTGCGTGTGGTCCCGGAACCCGACGTTGAAGACCGCGGGCTGACCGGGCAGGGCGCCGTGGTCGCTGTCGACGGGAGCGAAGCCGTCGCCGGCGGCGTTGGCCACGCCCGCGGCCACCCGCACCGTCCAGGTGCCGCTCACCGGCAGCGTGGTGCGGGGGATCATGACCACGAACGAGCGAGCGGACGTGTCCACGGTGACGGGCACGGTGGCGGGGGGCGCCCCGCCGGCGGCGGTGTCGAGGAGGGTGGCGCCCCGGGACGAGATGATGAGCGCCCGGTCGATGCCCGGCGACGACACCCCGGCGCCGCCCGGCCAGGCCGGCACGCCGGTGACGGCGTTGCCGTCCGTGTCGAGGGCGAACTCGACCACGGGCACGTTGGGGTCGGCGAGCGTGTTCCAGTCGACCCGCCACCACGTGGCGCTCGGGGTGGCGCCGATCGCCACCCGGAAGATGTCGGCCCCGTTCATGAGGGCGTTGCTGGCGGCGTAGTCGTACGTACCGACGGTGGGCGCCAGGCTGGCCACCGGCGTGCTGCGGGGCACGCCCTTGGCTCCGTGGTCGTCGTAGAGGAAGTCGCTGTACTCCAGGGCGCCGCCGATGAGGCGCTCGGCGCCCGACGTGCGGGGGAAGGCGTCGGGGAAGGGCCACGTGGCGGGGACGGGCAGGGTCCGCTCGGGGGCGCGGGCCGCCGGGGGCACGTTGGCGGGGATGCCGTCCAGGCCGGGACCGGCCGGGTCGGCTGGGCCGGCCGGGCGCGCCCCGGTCAGTTCGTGGGTGCTGCGCGCATGGCCGCCGGCCGACCGAGCACCGGCCGGGCCAGCAGCGGCCGCGGCGGCGGCCAGGTTGCAGGCGACGAGGATGGCGACGGCGCGGCGCATGGTGGAGGTTTCTGCACCATGTGCGCCATTTCCTACACCAGCGCCGTGATCTCCCCCCACGGGATGCGGCCCTCGCGTATGAGCACCGGCTGCTCACCGGTGCAGTCGACCACCGTGCTGGGCGCCCCCTCGCAGACCCCGCCGTCGACCACCACGGCCACGTCGCCGGTGAAGGCCTCCCGCACCTCGGCCGCGGTGGTGAGAGGCGGCTGCCCGTGCAGGTTGGCGCTGGTGACGGCCAGCGGCCCCACCCGCCGGCACAGCTCCCGCACCACGTCGTTGTCCGGGGCTCGGATGCCGATGGTCGTGCCGTCGCCTCCCAACGCCGCCTCCAGGCCGGGGCGCCGGGGCACGACGATGGTGAGGGCGCCGGGCCACAACGTGTCCATGAGCGGGCGCACGTACGGCTGCAGGCGGTCGGCCGGGCACAGGGACATGGCCTGGTCGGCGTCGAGGACGAGCACGGGCAGCTCGGTGTCGGTGGGCCGCTGCTTGAGGGCGAAGATGCGGTCGGTGGCGCCCGGATGGCCGGGGTCGACGGCCACCCCGTACACCGTGTCGGTGGGGATGCCGACGACCTGGCCCCGAGCCAGGGCCGCGGCCGCGGCGTCGATCTCGGAGGTCATATCCGGGCCACCAGGGCGCGAGCCCGGCCGGCCAGGTCGGGCTCGACCACCACGTCGGTGAAGCCCGCGTCGTGGGCGATGCGGGTGGCCTCACTCGCCTGGTGAGGAGCGATCTCCAGCACTACGCCGGCCGGGCGGGTGAGCCACAGCGGCGCCGCCTCCAGGATGAGGGTCACGTGCTCCAGGCCGGTGGGGCCGCTCTTGAGGGCGGCGGCCGGTTCCCAGTCGGCCACCTCGCCGGGAAGTTCGTCGTCGTCGGCCACGTAGGGCGGGTTGGACACCACCAGATCGACGCGGCCCTGCACCAGCCCGGGCAGGGCGTCGAACCAGTCGCCGTGCTCCAGCCGCACCCGCGCCCCGGCCCGACCGATGCCGGCCAGGTTGGCCCGGGCCACGGCCAGGGCGTCGGCCGACGCGTCGGTGGCCCAGACCTTGGCCGTGGGCACCTCGCTGGCGATGGCCAGGGCGATGGCCCCCGACCCCGTGCCCAGGTCGACCACCAGGGGCTTGGGTGCCTCCAGCCGGCGCAACTCGGCCAGCGCCACCTCCACCACCTGCTCGGTCTCGGGCCGGGGGATCAGCACCCGGCGGTCGACGTAGAGGTCGAGGCTGCGGAACCCCCACGAGCCGAGCACGTACTGCAAGGGCTCACCGGTGGCCCGGCGCTCGACCATCGAGTCGAAGAAGGCCACCGCCCGAGTCGTCACGGCGTCGTCCAGGCCCGTCCAGAAGTCGGCACCGTCGTTCCCGCTGGCCCGCTCGACGATGCGCCGGGCGTCCGTCTTCGACCCGAGCCGCTCGGTGGCCTCGTCCAGCAGTTCCCGCCAGGTGGTCACTCGCGCCGACTCGCCTTACTCGCCGGAGAGCTGCCGGGCCCGCTCGTCGGCGATGAGAGCGTCGAGCAGGTCGTCCAGGTCGCCTTGCAGGATGCGGTCGAGCTTGCCGGCCAGCGTGAGGTTGATGCGGTGGTCGGAGACCCGGTTCTCCTTGTAGTTGTAGGTCCGGATCTTCTCCGACCGGCCCCCGCCGCCCACCTGGCTGCGCCGGGTCTGGGACAGCTCGGCCTGCTGGCGGTCCTGCTCGGCCTTCAGCAGCCGGGCGCGCAGGACCTGCATGGCCTTGGCCCGGTTCTGGATCTGGCTCTTCTCGTCCTGCATGGCCACGACCACGCCGGTGGGGATGTGGGTGATGCGCACGGCCGAGTCGGTGGTGTTCACGCTCTGGCCGCCCGGACCGGTGGAGCGGTACACGTCGATCTTCAGGTCGTTGGGGTCGATGTGGATGTCGACCTCCTCGGCCTCGGGCAGCACCGTCACCGTGGCCGACGACGTGTGGATACGCCCCTGCGACTCGGTGACCGGCACCCGCTGCACCCGGTGGGGACCGCCCTCGTGCTTCATGCGCGTCCACACGCCGTCGCCCTTCAGGAGGAAGGTGACCTCGTTGAACCCGCCCATGTCGCTGGGATCCGAGCCCAGGACCTCGAGCTTCCAGCCCATGCGATCGGCATAGCGGCTGTACATGTCGAACAGGTCCTTGGCGAAGAGGTTGGCCTCCTCGCCGCCCTCGGCCCCCCGGATCTCGACGATGACGTTCTTGTCGTCGTTGGGGTCCTTGGGCAGCAGCAGGACCTTGAGCTCGTCCTCCAGCCGGGCCATACGCCCCTCGGCCTCGTGGATCTCCTCGGTCATGCCCAGCTCCTTGGCCACCTCCAGGTCTTCGGTGGCGGAGCGGTAGGCGCGGTAGGCGGCCACGACCGGCTCCAGATCCTTGTGGCGTTTGGACACCTCCCGCAGCCGGCGCTGGTCGGACAGCACGGCAGGGTCGCCCAGCTGGGCGACGACCTCTTCGTACTCCTGTTCGAGGCCTGCCAGGCGTTCCAGCACGGCTCAGAGGCTACCGGCGAGGCGGCGCCACTCCGGTGGGACGGTGACGACGTCGGCCGGGTGGGCGAGGGCGGCGGCCAGGTCCCGCACCACGGGGTGCGCGTCGGGCTCGGGCAGCACGACCACCAGCCGCGTGTCCGGGGCGGCGTCCCGCAGCCGCACGTCGGCGCCCGTCGGCACCACGTCCACGTCGATGCCGGTGGAGCACACGACCACCACGTCCTCGCCCACGGCGGCGGCCGGATGGGGGACGCGCAGGTCGCCGCGCAACAGCGGCGGCGACACCGGGCGCAAGCCCGCGGACGGCGACACGCCAACCAACGACGGGTCGGCGCACACCACGGCCCGCAACCACCGGGCCGCGGCCAAC
>DASRGI010000058.1:0-24251 GCA_035651095.1 Acidimicrobiales bacterium
CGACTTCGTGCTGCGGCTGCAGCAGCCGGGCGGCGAGCTGCTGTGGTGCGTGGAGCCGGACGGATCGCCCGGGCGCTTCGCCCTGCTGACCGGGTCGTCGTCCATCTACTTCAGCCTGCGCTGCGCCGTGGCCCTGGCCGAACTCCTGGGCCACGAGCGGCCCGACTGGGAGATCGCCGCCCTACGCCTGGGCGCGGCCATCGCCTTCGGTGAGGACCGTTTCGAACCGAAGCAGCGCTGGGCCATGGACTGGTACTACCCGGTCCTGAGCGGCGCCTTCGACAGCGAGCGGGCTCGGGGCCTGGCCCGCATCGACGACCGGTGGGATGACTTCGTGCTGGCTGGTCTCGGCTGCCGATGCGTGGCCGACCGCCCGTGGGTCACCGCCGCGGAGACGGCCGAGCTGGTACTCACCCTCGACGCCGTGGGCCGGTCCGGGCTGGCCCGCCAGGTGCTCACATGGAGCCAGTACCTGCGCCTGCCCGACGGGTCGTACTGGACGGGCATGGTGCACCCCCAGGAAGACACGTTCCCCACCGACGAGCGGTCGTCGTACACGGCCGCCGCCCAGCTGCTGGCGGCCGACGCCCTGGGCGGGTTCACACCCGCCAGCGGGCTGTTCCGGGGCGAGGGCCTGCCCGACTTCTCGCTGGACGAGGACATGGCCCCCGAACTGGAGCGCTGAACCCACCCCCCCTCCGGTTCTCGTAACGCTGGCGCCGCAATAGTGCTCGTCAGCGTTACGAGAATGCTGCCGGGGACGGTCAGAGGGCGGTGCTCACCCGGCGGAGCACGCGCAGGCTGCCGGTGGAGGACTCGTCGGTGAAGCCGCCCGACACCACCGCTTGGGTGTACAGCTCGAACGGCGGGCGGCCGCCGTCGGCCGGGTCGGGGAACACGTCGTGGATGGCGAGCACGCCCCCCACGGCCAGCTTGGGGACCCAGGCCCGATAGTCGGCCCAGGCCACCTCCTCGCCGTGGCCGCCGTCGATGAACAGGAAGGCAAGGGGCGTGGACCAGTGGGCGGCGACCGTGGTCGACCTGCCCACTATCGCCACCACCACGTCCTCCAGCCCGGCGTCGGCGATGGTGCGCCGGAACGTGGGGAGGGTGTCCATGTGGCCGGTGGCCGGGTCGACCAGGGACGCATCGTGGTGCTCCCAGCCGGCCTGGTTCTCCTCCGAGCCCCGGTGGTGGTCGACGGTGAACAGCACCGTCCCGGCACGGCGGGCGGCCATGCCCAAGTAGACGGCCGACTTGCCGCAGTACGACCCGATCTCCAGCCAGGGCCCGTCCCGGGTGGTCGCCGCGGCCGCCGCCGCCCGGGCCAGCGCCAAGCCCTCGTCGTCGGGCATGAAGCCCTTGGCGGCGCGAGCGACGGTCAGCGGGTCAGGGTTCGGAGGGGGCACGGCTCACCAGTTCGAGCCGGAGGCCGTCCACCTCGGCGGCCAGGGCGGCCACCCGCTGGTGGAGGACGTTGGCCTCCCGCTCGACCACCTCGCTGACCCCGGCCACGGCCTGGGCCAGGCGGCCCTGGTCCTGCTGGTGCTGCTTGAGGACTTCGAGGTGGAGGGTGGACTCCAGGCGCTCCATGTCGCTGCGAGCCGCGGCCCGGGTCTGGGCCACCAACTCGGCCAGGCGGTTGGCGCCCGCGCTCTGCTGGTCGCCCTGCTGGGTGACGACGGCACCCACCGACCGGGCCAGGTCGGCCACCTCGGCCAACTGCTTGCGCCCGGCCACGACCCCGGCGGCGATGTCGTCCAGGCGCTCCGGGAGGGCGGCGCCGCCGGTGCTGTCCCGGAGGTCGCCCACGGCCTGGGCCACCGACTCGTGCGACGCCTTCATCGCCTGCACGGCCTTGTCCAGCTCGGCCGCGTGGCGCCGCAGGGTCACCAGGGCGTCGGTGGTGCGGTCGAGGGCGGTGGTGGTCTCGGCGTGCCGGCGCTCGATGTTGGCGGGGACGCCGGCCATGGTGGCGCCCAGCTGGAGGAGCTGGTTGCGGAGCTGGTCGAGGAAGGGCTGTTGCGCGTCCAGCCGGGAGCCCACTCGCTCCAGCACCGGCCCCAGCCTGCGGGCCGCATCGAGGCTGGCGCCCAGATGCTCGATGGTCTCGGAGAGGGCCTTGGTGCGGGCGTCGAACCGCTTGCTGAGCGAGCTGTGGAGGGCGTTGAGCACCTCCTGGTGCTCCTGGTTCGCCTTCTCGATGGCGGCCGTGACCGGGCCGGTGGTGTCCTGCTCGGCCAGGGCGGCGATGGCCGACCGGATGCCCTCGATCGCCTCGGCCTGCTGGGTGGGCCGGCCCGCCAGCTCCTCGATGCGGGCGAGGGTGGGCTCGAGGATGGCCCGCAGGTCCGACACCAGCTTGGGCCGCTGGGTGTCGGTGGCCTCCCGGAGCATGCTGCGCAGGAGGTCGGGCAAGCCGTGGGTGGCCGACGCCATGTCCCGGCGGGTGCCGGTGACAGCAGCGTCGATCTCGCCGACCTGGGCGGCCAGCTGGCCGAGCTCCCGGCGCAGGGCGTCGTCGGCCCCGCGGTCCCGGCCCAGCCGGTCGGTGATGGCTGTGACCGCGCTCCGGAGGGACGCCTCGAACTGGTCGCCGACCACGGTGGGGATGGACTCGGCCCGCTCGTGGGTGGCGAGCACGGCGTCCCGCAGGCGGGTGAGCTCCGGCGTGGCCGCGGTGAGGTCGCCGTGCAGGCTGACCAGGCGCTCGGCCACCACGGCCACGGCGTCGAGGACAGGCCCGTCGTCGTGGTCGGGGATCACGGGCGGGACGGCCAGGGTGGTCACCAGGCGGCGCACTTCCTCGACCGTGGCCTCGGCGGCCCGCAACGACTCGCCCTGGGCCCGGTTGACGGCTTCGTGCACCCGGCCGACCTGGTCGCCCACGGGGGTGAGCTCCCGGCGGAGGGTCTCGGCCGTGTCGGCCCGGAGATCGGCCCGGAGATCAGCACGGAGATCGCCGCGGAGGTCGGCCCCGAGGTCGGCGAGGGTGGCCTCCAACCGGCCCAGCTGCTCCACCACGGGTTCGAGCACCTTGCGCAGGCCCTCGTCGCCCTCGCCCCGGCGCAGGCGGTTGCGCCAGCCGGACAGGGCCCGGCCCACGGCGTCGTCCACCCGCTCGGCCACGCCCAGCGGCAGGGCAGCCGTCTCGGCCCGGGCCGCGGCCACGGCGGCGTCGAGGGCGGCCAGGCGCACGCTCAACTCGTCGACCGTGATGGTGACCCGTTCGGTGCTCTCCCGGGCCGCGGCCACGCCGATCTCGGTGGCGTCCCGCACGGCGGCCATGCCCGAGTCGGCCGCGTCCCGCACGGCGCCGAGGGCGGCTTCCACCTGGTCGAGGCGGGCGGTGGTGGCAGCGGCCTGGTCGCCGAGGCGGGCGCTCAGGCTGGCCTCGTGCTCTTCCAGGCGGACGGCCAGGCCCAGGGTGAGGTCACCGATGCCGGTGGCCAGATTGGCCGCGTGCTCGTCAGCGCGCTCGGCCAGCTGGGCCAGGCGCTCGGACAGGGCGGGCACCAGGGCCAGCCGGCTCTCGCTCTCGTCGGCCAGGGCTCTGAGGTTGGCCTCGGTGGACTCGGCCACCGCCCGCAGGCGCTCGTCGATCGCCGCGCCCGATGCTTCGACCCGCTCGGCCAGCTCCTCGACAGCAGCGCGGGCGTCGGCCCGCACCTCGCCCAGCGACGCGGCCACATGGCTGGCCAGCCGGGCAGAAACGGCCTCGGCTTCGGCCCGGCCCTCGGCGATGGACGCCTCCAGCTGGGCGACGCGCCGGCCCAGGGCCGCCTGCACGGCCTCCTCGGACCGGGCCGCGGCCGCTTGCACGGCCTCCTCGGACCGGGCGGCCACCTCTTGGATCGTCTCATCGAAGCGGGCGGCCACCTGCTGCAGTCCCCGCTCGGACCCGGCCGCGCTTTCCTGCACGGCCTGCTCCACGCCAGCCAGACGCTCACCCAAGGTGGCGAAGTCGTCGAACCGCTGCTCCAGGAGGGCGGCTCGCTGGTCGGCCAGGCGGTCCTGGGCCGCCACCCGCGACTCCAGGGCGGTGAGGGTCTCGACGGCGGCGGTGACCTGGAGGCGCAGCTCGGCCAGGTCGTCCTGCGTCCCCCGGTCGGCCAGGCGCGCCTCCAGCGCGTGGAGGCGGCCCAGCGACGTCTCCATGCCGCCCAGCCGCCGGTCGAGCCCGTCCAGCACCTCGGACAGCATGTTCATGAGTCCGTGCAGCAGCACCCCCGTGCCCACCTCGGACCGGTTGCCGTTGCTCTTCTCGTGGACCATCACGGCCTCGGGACTGTCTCCGGGCACGAGACGCCTCCTGCTGGGGTGCGGACGTTGCCGTCCCCATCATCGCCCCGGGGCGCCCCGCGAACGGGGATGGTCCGTTGGGAGGGTCAGGGCCGCGTCAGTGGCGTCAGGCGGCGGGGGTGGCGCTGGCCGCCCGCACGGCTCGCACCAGTTCGTCGGTCTTTCGGAACGTCACCCCGGTGGCGGCCCGGTGGGCGTAGCGCACGACGCCGTCGGCGTCGACCACGAACACCGAGCGCCGGTAGAACCCCAGCGGCCCGACGATGCGGTAGGCCTTGCCGACCGCCTTGTCCTCGTCGGCCAGCAACGGGAACTTGAACCCGCCCTGTTTGCAGGAGAACTGCTCGTGGCTCTCCACCGACTGCGGGCTGATGGCCAGCACCTGCGCCCCCAGGCCCTCGAACTCGCCGATGTCGTTCGAGTAGGCGTTGAGCTGCGTGGTGCACACCGCAGTGTTGTCGCCCGGATAGAAGACGAGCACCACCGGCTTGCCCCGGAACTCGGAGAGGCGGTAGTTCCGCTCTCCCGTGCCCGGCAGGTCGAACTCCGGCGCCTGCTCCCCCAGCGTGGCTCCCATGACGCTGCTCCCGTCTCTCAGGCCTCCACCATCTCGATGATGGCGTCGGGTATGTCGAAGTTGGCGTACACGTTCTGGACGTCGTCGTGGTCCTCGAGCAGGTCGATGAGCCTGAGGACCCGCTTGGCCTCGCCCTCGGTCTCCAGCGGCACGGTCGTGGTGGGCAGCAGGGTGAGGTCGGCCGAGTCGAACTCGATGCCCGCCTGCTCCAAGGCCGCTCGCAACCGGCCCAGGTCGCTGGGGTCCGACGTGAGCAGCCAGGTGTCACCCTGGTCCTGGAGGTCGTCGGCCCCGGCGTCGAGGGCCACCAGCATGAGGTCATCCTCCGTCACGTCTCTTTGGGCGACCTTCTTGGGCAGGACCACCACGCCCTTGCGCTCGAACTGCCAGGACACGGCGCCCGGCTCGGCCATGGAGCCGCCGTTCTTGGAGAAGATGTTGCGCACCTCGGCACCCGTGCGGTTCCGGTTGTCGCTCAGGCAGTCGACCATGACCGCCACCCCGCCCGGCGCGTAGCCCTCGTAGGCGATGGCCTCGTACTTCACGCCCTCCAGCTCGCCCGTGCCCCGCTTGATGGCCCGGTCGATGGTGTCGGTGGGCACGGACGCGTCCCGCGCCTTCTGGAACATGGTGCGCAAGTTGGCGTTGGTCTCGGGGTCGCCGCCGCCCTCCCGGGCTGCTACCTCGACCTGGCGGATGAGCTTGGCGAACAGCTTCCCGCGCGCCTTGTCCTGCGCGCCCTTCTTGTGCTTGATGGTGGCCCACTTCGAATGGCCCGACATGCCTACAAGCCTCCCAGGAACAGTTGGTGTATGCGCAAGTCCGACGACAGCTCGGGGTGAAAGGCAGCGGCCAGCAGCGGGCCCTGGCGGACCACGACGGGGTGCCCGTCGACCGACGCCAGCACCTCCACGTCCGGGCCGGCCCGTTCCACGAACGGGGCCCGGATGAACACGGCGTCGACCGGACCGCCGCTCACGCCGGCCACGTCGAGCGGTGCCTCGAACGAATCGACCTGGCGGCCGAAGGCGTTGCGGCGCACGGCGATGTCGAGCACCTCGAACCCCCGCTGGTCGGGCCGGCCGTCGAGCACGTGGCGAGCCAGCAGGATCATGCCCGCGCAGGTGCCGAACGCGGGCATGCCGTCGGCCAGCCGCTCCGCGACCGGCGAGAACAGGCCCGACGAGCCCAGCAGCAGCGACATGGTGGTGGACTCCCCGCCGGGCAGCACGAGGGCGTCGACCCCGCTCAGGTCCTGCGGGGCGCGTACCTCGACCACGTCGGCCCCCAGGTCAACGAGGGCGCGCGTGTGCTCCCGGACGTCGCCTTGCAGCGCGAGGACGCCGAGTTTCGCCACCTGGGGGCACCCGGCCTACCATCCGCGCTCCGCCAGCTTGGTCTCCACGGCGGCCATCTCCAGCCCCCGCATGGCCTCGCCCAGGCCCCGGCTGACCTTGGCCACGATGGAGGGATCGCGGTAGTGGGTGGTGGCCTCGACGATGGCCCGAGCCATCTTGGCCGGGTCCGACGACTTGAAGATCCCCGACCCGACGAACACCGCCTCGGCGCCCAGCTGCATGACGAGGGCGGCGTCGGCCGGTGTGGCGATCCCCCCGGCGCAGAACAGCGGCACGGGCAGCCGGCCCGTCTCCCCCAGCTCCTGCACCAGCCCGACGGGGGCCTGCAGCTGCTTGGCCCAGCCGTAGACCTCGGCCGAATCGGCCTGGGTGATCTTGCGGATGTCGCCCAGGATGGAGCGGAGGTGGCGCACCGCCTCCACGATGTTGCCCGTGCCCGCCTCACCCTTCGAGCGGATCATGGCCGCCCCCTCCGACACCCGGCGCAACGCCTCGCCCAGGTTGGTGGCCCCGCACACGAAGGGCACGGTGAAGGCCCACTTGTCGATGTGGTGGGCCTCGTCGGCCGGGGTGAGGACCTCGGACTCGTCGATGTAGTCGACCCCCAGCGCCTCCAGCACCTGGGCCTCGGCGAAGTGCCCGATCCTCGCCTTGGCCATGACCGGGACCGTGACGGCCTCCTTGATGCCCTCGATGAGCGCCGGATCGCTCATGCGGGCGACGCCCCCGTCCCGGCGGATGTCGGCCGGGACCCGCTCCAGGGCCATGACGGCCACCGCGCCGGCATCCTCGGCCACCTTGGCCTGCTCGGCCGTGACCACATCCATGATCACGCCCCCGCGGAGCATCTCCGCCAGGCCTCGCTTGACGCGGTCGGTGCCGGTGGTGCGATCTGTCATGGGAGGCATTCTACGGCGACCCTGTGACAACGACTTTGCGTTAACGGCTCAGGAAGCCGCCGCGCTCCCCGGGGGGCCCAGCTCGATCCACGTCTGGCCCGGCAGCAGGGGGATGGGAGCGCCGGCGGTGTCGTTGTACTGCGTCACCTGGCTGATGCCTGCCTTCTGCCACTGCCCCTTCACCAGCTTGCCGTCGGTGAGCACCCACACCTCGCCGGAACCCGACAGCTGGGCCTCGGGCACCGGGTTCTTGGCCGGGTCGACCAGGCCCGAGTTCGTGTACCGCACGAGCTGGATCACCACGTTCTTGGCCGCCACCTGCTTACCGGCGGCGTCGAGGTGGGGCGTGCCGTTCTGCGACCGCAGCCAGGACGACGACGCCGCGTCCCACGTCCAGGTGGCGGTGGTCGTCCCGAAGCGCACGGTCGCGGTCGACACGGGCACGGCGCCGGGCGACGCCAGCGGCACGGACGGCGATCGGAAGGTGAATAGGGCGGGGGGCGCCTTGGCCGAGTCGGGCGCGTGGCCGTACAGCTTCTTGGTGCTGGTGAACAGGTCGTGCGGCGCCTTCCGGTCCCGAGCCCGCGTGTAGTCGCCCGGGTACTTGTCGATCCCCACGTCGATCATCAGGGAGCGGGCCACCAGCACCTTGAACACGGCGTTGGCCCCGGCGTAGGCGAACAGCGGCCGGTTGAGGGCGCTGGCGAAGCTCACGTCCGTGCTGCGGGCCGAGCGCACGGGCCCGACGGGGTCGGAGTCCCCCGCCTGGAACAGGGCGGCGAAGCGGGTGAGCCCGCCCTCGACCATCTCCTCCAGCACGGCGTCCGCTTGGTTGATGCCGGCCTGGGGCCGGGCCTCGGGGGCGTTGTCGATCTTGACGATGAGCAGGGGCCGGTTGGCCTTGTCGGCATCGAGAGGCAGGCCGGTGACGGGGGACGGCGGCCCGACGACCACCGTGGTGGACGTGGTGCTCGACGTGGTGGCCAGGGAGACGGGCTTGATGGCCTTCTTCTTGCCACCCCCGCTGCAGGCGGACGCCACCAGGGCGAGCGCCAGGGCAGCGCCGAGCGCGGCGAGGACACGAGGGGTGCGACGGGACAGCAGGACGATCAGAGCTCCCTGAGCGCCTGGATACGCTCCTCGAGGGGCGGGTGGGTGTCGAACATGCGACCGAGCCAGGCCAGCTTGCCCTCCTCCGGCTCGCGGGCCACGGGGGACTCGATCCAGAGGTGGGCGGTGGCCCGGGAGCCGGAGTGCACGACGGTGTTGTCGTCGCGCAGCTTCTCCAGGGCGGAGATGAGGCCGGGCGGGTACCGGGTGAGGGCCACGCCGCTGACGTCGGCCAGCGACTCGCGCCGCCTGCTCACCGCGAACTGCATGAGCTTGGCCACGAGGGGCGTGAGGAGCAGCAGGGCGAACCCGGCCAGAGCCAGGATGGCGCCGGCGCCGCCTCCGTTGTTGTTGTTGTCGCGCCGGGACGAGCGGCCGCCGCCCCACCACAGGAACCGCAGGCCCCAGTCGGACAGCAGGACGATCATGCCCACCATGGTCACGGCCATGGTCGACACGAGGATGTCGTAGTTCTTCACATGGCTGAGCTCGTGGGCGAGCACCCCTTCGAGCTCGATGCGGTTCATCTTCTCCAGCAGCCCGGTGGTGACGGCCACCGCCGCGTGCTTGGGGTCGCGACCGGTGGCGAATGCGTTGGGGGCGGGGTCGTCGATGACGTAGATGCGCGGCTTGGGCAGCCCGGCGGCGATGCAGAGGCCCTCGACGATGTTGTGGAGGCGGGCGTACTCGGTGGGATCGGCCGGCTTGGCGTGGCTCATGGCCAGGGCCACGGCGTCGGACTTCCAGTAGCCGATGAAGGCGGACAGGCCGGCGAACAGGAAGGCGATGACCACCCCACCGATGCCGAAGCCGATGAGGGTGTCGAACGCCCACACGGCCAAGCCGAGCACCACCACGAACGTCGCCACGAGCACGACGGACCGGCGCTTGTTGGATGCGATCTGGTCGAACACGCTCGCTAGAACTGCACGGACACCGGGCCGCTGGACGCCGCCTCGTCCGCCTCGAAGTACTCGCGGGGGGCGAACCCGAAGCGGGCCGCCACCAGGCTGGTGGGGAACGACTGCAGGCGGGTGTTGTAGCCCTGCACCTCGTCGTTGTAGAACTGCCGGGCGTAGGCGATCCGGCCCTCGGTGCCGGACAGTTCCTCCTGCAGGGCCAGGAAGTTCTGGTTGGCCTTCAGGTCGGGGTACTGCTCGGCCACCGCCAGCAGGTTGAACAGCGCCCCGCTCACGCCCTGCTCGGCTTTGGCCTTGTTGCCCACGCCGGTGGCGCTCACGGCGTTGGCTCGAGCCTGGGTGACGGCCTCGAACACGCCCCGCTCGTGGGTGGCGTAGCCCTTCACCGTCTCGACCAGGTTGGGAATGAGGTCGTGGCGGCGCTGCAGCTGCACGTCGATCTGCGCCCACCCGCTCTCCACCCGGTTCCGCCGGCGGACGAGGCCGTTGTAGGCGGTGACCAGGTACAGAACAAGGACGACGACGATCGCCACGACGATCAGGAGGGCGGCCATCGCAGGCATCTTAGGGGCGCTCCGAGGGCCGGCTGCGGTCATCCACGATGACTAGGCCGAACGGCGGTGGCAAATGGCCCGATCGAGCCATGGCCGTGAACGTCGAACATGCCGAAAGTGGACGAAGAAAGCGATTCCACCAACCACGGGGGGAACTCCAACCATGCATCTGCTCCGCCGCGTCGCCTCCGGCGCGACCGCCCTCGCCCTCGTAGGCGCCGCCGGGACCATGGGTCCCGCCCGTGCCGCCACGACCGGCGTGGGGACGTCCAGCGTTTCGACGACCATCCTGGGCGTCGACCTGGGCGACGGGTCGCTGCTGAACGTCAAGCTCCTGGCCGACCAGTCGCGCTCCACCATCGACCCGGCCACCAGCAGCGCCGCGGACGCCTTCACCACCCTCACGCCACTGCACATCGGGTCCGCCATCGGCGTGGTCAACTACGACGCGCCGGCGCTGGAGACCCGCCAGCCCGTGGGCCAAGCCACCAACGAGCGGTCCGTGAGCCTCTCCCCCGCGGGGCTGACGAGCGTGATCGACGGAAAGGTCGACCTGGCCAGCCTCACCTCGGCGGTGGACGCCAACGGAGCCCGCTCGTCGCTGAGCAGCACCCTGGCCGACGCCAGCCTGGTGGGCGGGTTGGCCGACGTGCACGCCATGAGCTCGGCCCTCAACACGTCGGCCGCGCCGGCGGTGTCGACGGGCACCCGCTCGATCAACATCGACGCCCTCACCGTCATCAAGCTGGCCGACCTGCTGAAGGGCCTGGGCATCGACATCACCGACCTGAACGTCACCCAGGTCGACGCCCTGCTGACGGCGCTGAAGACGGCCGTGACCGGCGTGCCCAACGGGTCGACGCTGGCCGACACCATCACCGCCATCCAGGGCGAGGTGGCCACCCTCGACGCGGCCATCACCAGCGGCATCGGCCTTGTCAACGGGACGGCCGGGACCGTGGTCAGCCTGCTCGGCCTGGGGGCGCTCATCCCGCCCGCCACCGTCGGCACCATCACGGGCACCCCCGCCCAGCAGACCCAGCTCCTCATCGACACCCTGAACGGCGCCCTGGCCACCCTGCTCAACACCGCGGCCACGACGCTGAACGGCCTGGCCCTGCTGCGGGTCGACGGCGTGAACGTCGGTGTCACCACCAAGGCGGCCGACACGGTGGCCAACAGCGTGGCCACGCTGACGGGCGCCCTGGGCTCGGTGTCGGTCGGCGGCGTCGACCTCCCGCCCGTCAACCTCGCCGACACCCTGGCCCAGGTCCAGGCGGCTCAGCAGACCATCACGGACACGGTCAACGGCGCCCTCGCCACCATCACCGCCCCCGTCGGCGGGTCGCCCGTGAGCCTGCAGAACGCGGTGTCGATCACGCTGTTCAACAAGGACGTGCCCCCGACCGTCGCCACCGCCGGGAAGTACACCGACGCCAAGGCCGGCATCACGGCGATCAAGGCCACGGTGAAGCCGCCGGTGAACCTCGCCGGGCTGGTGAGCGCCATCAAGGCCCAGACCGTGGGCGGCACGTCGATCGGTGCCCTGGTGACCACGGCGGGCGGCACGCTGCCTGCGGCGCTGGCGCCGGGAATGACGTCGCTCAACACCACGCTGGCCGCGACCACCGGGGCGTTGGCCCAGGGCGCGACCATCACCGCCGTGCAGGTGTTGGGCGAGTCGCTGTTCGCCCCCACCCCGGCCCCGGCCGCACCCGTCTCGACGCCGGGCAACACCCTTCCCCGCACGGGTGGCACCACCGTCCCATGGGCGGCCCTCGGGCTGCTGCTCGTGGCCCTCGGGCTCGGGCTCCGGTCCTGGTTCGACCTGCCCCTTCCCCGCCTGAAGCCCCCGGTGTCATGACGCGGGCCTAGCCTTTGGGCGTGAAACGGGTGACGGCGGTACTGGCCGCGATGGCATTGGGGGCAGGGGCGATGGTGGCCTGCTCCAAGGATGGAAACCCCGCGATCTCGAGCGGTGGGCCGACGTCGTCGTCGTCCTCCTCGTCGTCGTCCTCGTCCTCGACGTCCAGCACCGCGAGCTCGGGCGCGGCGGCCTGCACCTTCACCACCACCGACGTGTCGACGCCCCCGCGCACGCCCCGGGCCGAGCACACCAAGCTCGAGGCCGCTCACCACGACGGGTACGACCGCATCACCTTCACCTTCCAGGGCACGTCCCCGGGCTACCGGGTGGGCTACATCGAGCGGCCCGTGCGCCAGGACGGGTCGGGCAAGGAGATGTCGGTGAAGGGCACGTCCGTGCTGGCCGTGCACATGGACAACGCGTCCGGGTACCACCTGGACGGCGACAACTCGGCGCCCACCTACACCGGCCCCGACCGCATGACGCCGGCCACGCCGGTGGTGCAGGAGCTGGTGCGCACGGGCGACTTCGAGGGCGTGCTCACGTGGGTGGCCGGCGTGAAGGGCAAGCCCGGCTTCAAGGTCACCCGCCTGGACGACCCAGCCCGGCTGGTGATCGACGTCTGCGCCTAGCGCCGGTCGCCTAGAGCAGCCGCTCGTACAGCTGGACGTAGCGCTCGGCCAGGCGGTCCATGGAGAACGCCGCGGCCCGGGCATCGCCCGACGCCACCAGGTCGGCGGCGAGCACCGCGTCGGTGAGCACCCGGCGCAGCGCCGCGGCCAGGGCATCCGGGTCGCCCGGAGGGACGAGCACGGCGTCGGTGTCGGGCCGGGCCACGTTGCGGTAGCCGGGGAGGTCGCTGGCCACGATGGGCGTCTGGGCGGCCATGGCTTCCAGCAGCACCACGCCGAAGCTCTCACCGTGGAGGGACGGGGCGCAGAAGGCGTCGGCCCCCCGCAGGCGGGACGCGGCCTCGGCGTCGGACACCCGGCCCAGCCAGTGGATGCGGCGGTCGTCGGCCGTGCGGGCCTCGAGGGCGGCCGTCTGCGGCCCCTCCCCCGCCACCCACAGGTGCACCTCGTCCGGCAACTGCTCGAAGGCGGCGAGGAGGACCTCCAGGCCCTTGCGCTCCTCGTGGCGCCCGATGAAGAAGATGGTGGGACCGTCGGTGGGCCAGGGTTCGGCCTTGGTGTAGCGCTCGACCTCGATGCCGTTGAAGACGGTCTCGTACTCGCCGCCGCCCAGCGCCGCTTCGGCCGTGGCCCGGGCGTCGCGTGACACCGCGCAGCGCATGTCCAGGCGCCGGTTCACGGCCCGCACCATGGGGCGCAGGGCGAGGTAGGCGCTGGACCGCCCCGAGCGGTGGAAGGTGCCGATCTTGGGGCGGTCCGAGAACAAGAGGGTGGTGAGCGTGGGGCCGGGACAGAGCGGCTCCTGCAGGTGCACGATGTCGAAGTCCTCGTCCCGCAAGGCCCGGATGGTGCGCAGGGCACACGACAGGTCGGGGGCGATGGGCGCCATGGAACCGTTGCTGGCCGTGGGGATCGACGCGCCCAGCGGCGTGACGCCGGCATCGGGGGGCGGACCGTCGCACGGGGCCAGCACCCGGGTCTCGTGGCCCAGGGCCCGCAAGGCCCGAGCCAGGCCCATCACCTGCCCCTGGACCCCACCCGGGATGGTGAGGCTGTAAGGACAGACTTGGGCAATGCGCACGCCATGACGGTACAGGGCGCGCCCCGCCCGCCATCCATTCGAGACAGCGCTCGACCCCCTGACGCCCTCGTGTCGAATCGGGGGTGGGGTCAGGCGCGGTCGCTGGGCCAGTTGGGCTGGAACAGGTGCCACTGGCTGGGGTCGCGCCGGATCATGGCCTCCAGCGCGTCGGCCACGTCCTGCGTCACCCGGCTGACGTCCTCCCGGAACCTGCCGGTGCGGACCACGGGCAGGGCCGGGTGGACGACGGCACGGTGGCCGCCGCCGGGCTCGAAGTACACGGCCACGGGGATGATGGCCGCGCCGGTGCGCAACGCCAGCGTGGCCGGGCCGCTGGGGAGCGTGGTGCGCTCGCCGAAGAAGTCGACGGCCACGCCGGTGCCGCCGATGTCGCGGTCGCTCAGGAGGGCCACGGTGCCGCCGCCCTTGAGGACGCGCAGCACGGTGGTGCCCACCTGGGGCCCCAGGGGCACGACGGTGAGGCCGATGGAGGTGCGCCACGCCGCGAACCACTCGAACAGCTCGGGCGGCTCGATGGGCTCGACCACCACCGTGATGGGGTACCCGTTCATGCCCAACCAGGCCCCGCCGAAGTCCCACCCGCCCAGGTGGGGGGTGACGAGGATGACGCCCTTGCCTGCGGCCACGGCCGCGTCGAGGTGCTCGATGCCTTCGTGGGTGAGGCCGCGGGTCACCTGCTCGGCCGACATGGACGGCAGGCGGAAGGCTTCCAGCCAGTAGCGGGCGTACGAGGCGAACGCCTTTTGCACCTCGCGCTGCAGGGCCACGCCCGACAGCCGGCCGTCGGTGGCCCGCCGCAGGTGGCGCTCGATCATGTGCCGGCGGTCGCGCATGCCGGCGGCCATGGCGGCCGCCGTGGCCCGTGCCGCGACCGCGGCCAGCGGGGCGGGCAGGGTGCGGGCCACGGCCGCGCCACCGCGGTAGGCCACGATGGGCACCGCCTTGCGGAGCGAGGGCACGGTCCCGGAGGGAGGAGCTACGGGCGGGTGCCGGCCCGGCGGCGCCGCCAGCGGGAGTCACGGTGCTCCCACCGGTGCTCCCAACGCCGGGGCGCGTCGGCCACCCGCTCGAACACCCGGCTGGTGCGAATGGCGCCCGGCTCCCGGCGGGGACGGGGCTGGCGGCCGGGCAGGGTGTCCGACGCCTGGCGCCACACCTTCACGAACCGCTGCACGTTGGTGACGGCGGTGAGCACGAGCATCACCCACAGCACGCCCACGAGCAGCGACGGGACGAGCAGCCCGAAGCAGAGCATGATGATGCGCTCGGCCCGCTCCATGAGGCCGCCCTTCGCCGCGTACCCGAGGGACTCGGCCTTGGCCCGCTGGTAGGAGATCAGCGACGACGTGCCCAGCACGGCCATGGCCAGGAGGGCAGCGTGCCCGTTCCGGGTGGAGGCCAGGTGCCAACCGATGCCGCCGAGCACGAGCGAGTCGGTGACGCGATCGGCCACGGAGTCGAAGTACGCGCCCCGGGGAGAGGCGGTGCCGGAGGCCTTGGCCACGGCGCCGTCGAGCAGGTCGGGCAGGGCCGAAGCGACGAGCAGCACGAGGCCGACGAACAGGTGCCCGGTCCCGATGGCCACCGCCGTCGCCCCCGCGAAGGCCAGTCCGAGGGCAGTCAGGTGATCGGCCGAAAGGCCACTGCGCTCCAGGGCGGAGCCCACGGGACGGGTGGCGGCGTCGAGGCTGGCACGCCAGCGTCCGTCGAACACAGGTCCAAGGTTACCAAGGGGCTCGCTAGAGTTTCGAAACCTGAGCAAGCAGGGGGGACTGCGTTGAAGACATTCCCAGCGGCGAAGATCCGCAATGTCGCCCTGGTCGGCCACGGCGGAGCAGGCAAGACGACGCTCGCAGAAGCCCTGCTGTTCTGTGCCGGCGCGATCAACCGCCAGGGTCGGGTGGAGGACGGGACCACCACCACCGACTTCGATGCCGAAGAGGTCAAGCGGAAGATCTCCCTGGGCGCGGCCATGGCGCCCTTCGAGTACGACGGCCACAAGATCAACCTGATCGACACGCCCGGTTACGCCGATTTCGTCGGTGAGGTCGAGGCCGCGCTCTCCGTGGCCGACCTGGCCGTGTTCGTGATCAGCGCCGTCGAGGGCGTCGAGGTCCAGACCGAGATCGTGTGGAAGATGGCGGCCGAACGGGGCCTGCCCCGCATGATCTTCGTCAACAAGCTGGACCGGGAGCGGGCGTCCTTCGAGCGCACCCTGGACCAGCTGAGGGACACGTTCGGCGCCGGCATCGCCCCCCTCGAACTGCCCATCGGCGAGGAGACCGAGTTCCGGGGCGTGGCCGACCTCCTCACCGACACGGCCATCACCTACGACACCGGCGCCCCCGTCACCGGCGAGATCCCCGAGGAGATGGAGTCGCTGGAGCACCAGGTGCACGACAACCTGGTCGAGGGCATCGTGGTCGCCGACGACGACCTCATGGAGCGGTACCTGGAGGGCGACATCCCCGGCGTCAAGGAGCTGGAGGAGACGTTGGCCCACGGCGTCTCGTCGGGCCAGGTGTTCCCGGTGGTGTGCGGGTCGGCGGCCAAGATGGTCGCCATCGACCGCCTGGCCCAGTTCATCTGCGAGATCGGGCCGTCGCCGCTCGACCGGCCGGGCGTCGAGGTGCGGGCCGGCGACGGCACGCAGGAGGTCAAGGTCGACCCCGGCGGGCAGCCCCTGGCCTACGTGTGGAAGACCATGGCCGACCCGTACGTGGGCAAGGTGTCGCTCTTCAAGGTCCTGTCCGGGACGGTCCGGCCCGACGCCGTGCTCACCAACGCCCGCTCCCGCACGGACGAGAAGCTGCACGGCCTCTTCATCCTGCGGGGCAAGGAGCACGAGGACGTGAGCGAGGTCCCGGCCGGCGACATCGCCGCCGTGGCCAAGCTCAACGACACGACCACGGGCGACACGCTGGCGCCCAAGGGCACGCCCGTGCAGGTGCCCCCGCCCCCGCACTCGGAGCCGGTGATCTCGGTGGCCATCCTGCCCAAGTCCAAGGGCGACGAGGACAAGCTGATGACCGCCCTGCACAAGCTGCAGGACGAGGACCCCAGCCTGGTGGTCCGCCGGGAGGAAGAGACCAAGCAGACGCTTCTGTCGGGCATGGGCGAGACCCACCTGGCCATCGTCACCGAGCGGTTGCAGCGGAAGTTCGGCGTGGAGGTGGAGACCGAGGAGGTGCTGGTCCCCTACCGGGAGACCATCACCCAGGCGGCCGAGGCCGAGGGCAAGTACAAGAAGCAGACCGGCGGGCACGGGCAGTTCGGCGTGGCGTCCATCACCATCGGCCCCCGGGAACGGGGCGAGGGGTTCCAGTTCGTCGACCGCATCGTGGGGGGCGCCATCCCCCGCCAGTTCATCCCCGCCGTGGAGAAGGGCGTGCTCGAAACCATGGAGCGGGGCGGCCACTACGGCCACCCGGTGGTCGACGTCGAGGTCACGCTGGTGGACGGCAAGTTCCACGCCGTCGACTCGTCCGAGATGAGCTTCAAGATGGCGGGCTCGATGGCGTTCCAGGAGGCCATGGCCAAGGCATCGCCGGTGATCCTGGAGCCGGTGTCGTTGCTGGAGGTGACGGTCCCGGCCGCCTACCAGGGCGACGTCATGGGCGACCTCAACGCCCGCCGGGGCCGGGTGCAGGGCACCGAGTCGGGCAACGACGGCGAGCAGATCATCGTGGCCATGGTGCCCACGTCGGAACTGCTGCGGTACGCCATCGACCTGCGCTCGCTCACCGGTGGACGGGGCCGGTTCACCGCTCGCCACGACCACTACGACCTGCTCCCCCAGCACCTCTACGACAAGGTCGCCAAGAAGCGCGAGGGCTAGGGAAGACCGTTCTCGTCACGTCCACGCCGGCAGAGGCGGCGCCCGCGTTACGAGAACGGTCAGGGGTGGGCGAGGGCGGACCAGTCTTCGGGGTTGTCCTCCACGAAGTGGGCCACCACGGCCCCGTCGACGCCGTCGACCAGCACCAGCCCCCGCTTGGTGGGCGGCTCGTCGGCCGAGTACAGCAGGATGCGCCAGGTGGGCCGGCTGCGCAGGCCGCGCCACGCAAGCTGGGCCGACGCGTGGCCCACGGCAAACCCCACCTCGCGGGTGGCGGCCACCAGCGCGTCGGTCTCCCGGCAGCGCAGGCGCCAACCCGACGTCACGTGGTAGATCCCGATGGCGGCCAGGCCGATGGCCACCCACAGGAACCCGTCGTTCACCAGCACGCCGCCCTTGCGGGTGACCCACAGCAGCAGGCAGGCGGCCCCGGTGACGAGGTAGATGGCGCCCGGCACCCGGCGGCGGCTGTTGTCGGGGAACGAGTAGGGACCGACGTACCCGCTGGCGTCCAACTCCTCCGGGAGCTCGTCCCGGTATTCCTCTTCGGTCACGGGTCGAAGCTAGCGGTGCTGGTAGGCCAGGACCAGAAACAGCAGGACGAACGTGATCTCGGCCAGGCCCAGCAACCGGGGACGGCCCGACCCGGGCCGGGGCCGGAGCAGGATCGACAGCCCGTGGGCCGCACCCAGCACGGCCACCACCCCCGCCAGGAGGAACTCGGCCCTCAGGCCCGCCCCGACGGCGACGGCCACGCCGCCCGCACCTTCTCCCACGTGACGGGCAGGGCTTCGGGGAGGACGCGCACCTCGGCCAGCGTGGTCATGAAGTTGGTGTCGCCGTTCCACCGGGGCAGGGCGTGCACGTGGAAGTGGCCGGGCACGCCGGCGCCCGCGGCTCGGCCCAGGTTGGCGCCGAAGTTGATGCCCTCGGGGTGGTAGGCGCGCTTGAGGGCGACCACCGCGTCGGTGACCGCGTGCCACTGCTCGGCGTGCTCCTCGGGCGTGAGGTCCTCGGGCTCGCCCACGTGGCGGGTGGGCATCACCAGCAGGTGCCCGCTGGTGTACGGGAAGGCGTTGAGCACGGCGAAGCAGCGCTCGCCCCGCCACACGATGTAGGTCCTGTCGTCGGGCAGGCCGCTGGCGAGCATGGCGCAGAACACGCAGTCGGGCTTCTCGCCATCGTCGGTGGCCGACTCGACGTAGGCCGATCGCCAGCCCGCCCACAGCCGTTCAAGCACGCGTGTCGACCTCGGTCCGCAAGCGCTCCACGAAGGCGTCGACGGGGACGTCCCGCTCCACGTTGCCCGAGCGGTCGTTCACGCCCGCGGTCCCGGCGACGACGTCGTTCCCCCCCACGACGAGGACGTACGGCACCTTCTCCACCTTGCCCTTGCGAATGCGGTTGCCCAGCTTCTCGTCGGCCCCCACGACCTCGACCCGGAAGCCCTCGCCCTTCAGCCGGGCCGCCACCGTCGCCGCGTACTCCTCGTGGTCGTCGGCCACGGGCAGGACCTGTACCTGCACGGGCGCCAACCAGGCCGGGAAGGCGCCCGCGTGGTGCTCGACGAGGATGCCGAAGAAGCGCTCGATGGACCCGAACAGGGCCCGGTGGATCATGATCGGCCGGTGGCGCTGGTTATCGGCGCCCACGTATTCGAGATCGAACAGCCGGGGCAGCTGGAAGTCGACCTGGATGGTGGACAGTTGCCACGTGCGCCCGATGGCGTCGCGCGCCTGCACCGAGATCTTGGGGCCGTAGAACGCGCCGCCGCCTTCGTCCATCACCAGGTCGAGATCCATCCCGAGCGCTACTTGGCGCAGGGCTTCGGTGGCCTCGGCCCACTCCTCGTCGGAACCCACGGCCTTGCCTTCGGGCTTGGTGGACAGCTCGAGGTAGAAGTCGTTGAGCCCATAGTCCCGCAGCAACCCGAGCACGAACTGCAACAGCGACTGAAGCTCGCGGCCCGCCTGCTCCTTGGTGCAGAAGATGTGGGCGTCGTCCTGGGTCATGCCCCGCACGCGCGTGAGCCCGTGCACCACGCCCGACTTCTCGTACCGGTACACGGTGCCGAACTCGAACAGCCGCAGGGGCAACTCCCGGTACGACCGCTGCCGGCTCCGGTAGATCAGGATGTGGAACGGGCAGTTCATGGGCTTGAGGTAGTACTTGGTGCCCTCGTCCATCTCCATGGGCGGGAACATGCCCTCGGCGAACCAGTCCAGGTGGCCCGATGTCTGGAACAGGGTCTCCTTGGTGATGTGCGGGCTGTTGACGAACTCGTACCCGCCCTGCTCGTGGCGCTGGCGGGAGTAGTCCTCCATGAGCCGGCGTACCAGCCCGCCCTTGGGGTGGAACACGGCCAGGCCCGACCCGATCTCGTCGGGGAAGGAGAACAGGTCCAGTTCTACGCCCAGCTTGCGGTGGTCGCGCCGCTCGGCTTCCTCCAGCCGGTGCAGGTGCTCCTGCAGGGCCTTGTCGGACTCCCAGGCCGTGCCGTAGATCCGCTGTAGCTGCGGGCGCTTCTCGTCGCCCCGCCAGTACGCCCCCGCCACCCGCATGAGCTTGAAGGACCCCAGCCGGTTGGTGGACGGGACGTGCGGCCCCCGGCACAGGTCGACGAACTGTTCCGTGTTGCGGTAGGCGCTGACCACGCCGCCCTCGGCGCCCTCGGACGTGTCGACGCCCTGGATGATCTCGACCTTGTAGGGCTGGTCGGCGAACAACTGGAGCCCCTCGTCCTTGGAGTGCTCCTCTCGCACGAAGGGCTGACCCTCCTTCACGATCTCGCGCATCCTGGCCTCGATGCGCGCCAGGTCTTCCTCGGTGAAGTGGGCGCCGCCCGGCAGGTCGAAGTCGTAGTAGAAGCCGTCCTCGATGGGCGGGCCGATGGCGAACTTGGCGCCCGGCCACAGAGACAGCACGGCCTGAGCCAGGACGTGGGCGGTGGAGTGGCGCAGGATGTGGCGGCCCTCGGGCGAGTCGGCGGTGACGATGGCGACCTGGGCGCCATCGGGCAGGGGCGTGGAGAGGTCGACCTGTTGGCCGTCCACCGTGGCCGCGATGGCCGCCTTGGCGAGCCGCGAGCCGATCGACGCGGCCAGGTCGCCTGCGGTGGCGCCCGCGGGCAACGACCGCGGCGAGCCATCGGGAAGGGTGACGGTGAGATCGGCCATAGAGGGGCGAGCGTACCGAACCGTTTGGCCCCGCTGACACCCGTATCGCGGCATGAGCGCGGCCAGAGCGCGCTGGTTAGTGGCGCCAGAGGGCTTCGAGGTCGGCCACGCCCAGGCCGGCGGCCCGGCGCAGGGCGGCGTCCGTCTGGTAGTCGACGCTGCCGGGGGCGACCTTCACGTCGCCCAGGGCCCGGACGAACGTGCCGGGGGCGTCGAGTCCCTTGGCCTTGGCCAGCGCGCCGATGGCGCTGCGCGCCTCCGCGTACGCCTTCACGATGTCGTCCTGCGAGCCGGTGGCGAACTGGTAGTCGCGGGGCATGGTGGCGTCCGCCTTGGCCGGGGGGGCCTCGGTGAGGCGCCGGCCCGTGGCCACCCAGTCGGCCACGCCCTCGTGCACCCAGGACGGGATGAACGGACCGGCCAGCGGGGCCACCGCCGCATGGTTCAACTCGTGGGTGAGGGTCTCCACCTGGAACGACTTGCCGTAGCGCGACAGGTTGCGGTCCTGGATGTAGATGCGCGGCGCGGTGGGCACCCAGCCGTCGTCTCGCACGGAGCCGTAGGAGACGAAGGCCACGAACTTGGTGAGGTCCACCGTGGCCTGCAGCAGTTGCTGGAGCTCGTCCACCGAGGCCGGCAGGATCAGCGGGATGCGGCCGGGCCAGGGCTGGGTCCACCGGTCGTCCAGGGCGGTGACCGCGTCCTCGGCGATGGCCGACAGGGCCGCGGCCCGGGTGGCCTGCTCGGGATGGCTGAGCACCAGGAAGTGGGCCGACGGCTGCGCCCGCACGGGTCCGAAGTCCCAAAGGCCGCGGGCGGTGTCGAGCCCGAGCGACTCCAGATCGCGATCGGCGGCGACGTACCACGAGCCTGAACGCTGGACGAACGTGAGCCAGAGCGAGTCGACCTCGTCGGTTGCGTCGAAGTCCTTGAACCGCAGGCGCTGGCGGGTCTCGGGGAGCAGCACGGGCGCCCCGCCGTACCGGCTCGCCACCGCGGGGCCGAGGTCACCGGTGTCGGCCGTGCGGGCCTGGAGGTCGAACGACGCCAACGGGAGGGAGTGCAGGCCGTCGAACAGCAGGCCCTGGGCGTCGCGGAAGGCGGCCGGGGCCTGGGGGTCGACAGTGGCCATCCACGCGTCCCGGTTGCCGGAGCGCACGGCCGCGGCCCGGGCGTCGAGGACGGCCTGCGCCCCGGCCATGGGATCGGCCGGCGCCGCGGGGACAGCAGGCGACGCGGCCGCCACACCAAGAACCAACAGCCCGAGGACCGGCAACCCGAGCACCAGCGACCAGGCGCGGCGCACAGGCGCTTCCCTACAAGGTGACGCCGAGGAGGGCCGCCGCTTCGGACACGGGGAGCCCAGCAGCCGCCGCTTCGTCGAGCACGGCCAGGGCGCGGGGCGTGTCGAGGTCGTCGTCCAACGAGTCCCGCACGGCGGCCAGGACGGCGTCACCGGAGCCGGAACCCGCGCCGGCGGACCGCCAGCGGTCCAGCCGTTCGGCCGCGGCGGGCATGAGGCCGTCATCCCACTCCCACGAATGGCGGTAGTGGTGGGCCAGCACGGCCAGGCGGATGGCGGCGGGCTCCCACTCCTTCAAGAGGTCGCCCACGAACACCAGGTTGCCCAGCGACTTGGACATCTTCTCGCCGCCCAGGCGGACCATGCCCACGTGCATCCAGTGGCGCACGAAGCGCTCGCCGGTGGCCGCCTCGGACTGGGCCGCCTCGCACTCGTGGTGGGGGAAGATGAGGTCGGTGCCACCGCCGTGCAGGTCGATGGTGGTGCCCAGCTCTCGCAACGCCAGGGCCGAGCACTCGATGTGCCAACCGGGCCGGCCCGGTCCCCACAGCGACTCCCACGCAGGCTCGTCCGGCGCCGACGGCTGCCACAGCACGAAGTCCAGCGGATCGCGCTTGTGGGGGTCGTCGGGATTGCCGCCCCGCTCGGCCGCCAGGGCCAGCATCTCCTCCCGGCCCAGGTGGCTCACCTGGCCGAAGCGGTCGAAGCTCGACACCTTGAAGTACACGGAGCCGCCCGCCTCGTAGGCGAAGCCGGCGTCGAGCACCATGCCGATGAAGCCGAGGATGTCGGGGATGGCCGACGTGGCCCGGGGCTCGCTGAACGCGGGCAGGACGCCCAGTGCGTTCATGCACTCGTCGAAGCGGGCGATCTCCTCGGCGGCCAGGTCGAGATAGAAGACGCCCAGCTCGCGCGCCTTGGCGAACAGCGGGTCGTCGATGTCGGTGATGTTGCGCACGCACTGGGTGCGGTGACCCATGTCGCGGAGGCGGCGCTGCAGCACGTCGTACACCAGGTAGACGGTGGCGTGGCCCAAGTGCGCCGAGTCGTACGGCGTGATGCCGCACGTGTACATGGTGACCGTGGGGCCGGGCTCGAAGGGGACGACTTCGCCGCGAGAGGTGTCGTACAGCCGCATCACTTGCCGGGGAGTTCGATGCCCGTGAGCCGGATGGCTGCCCGGGTCTTGTAACGCACGTTGAGCTGCAGCAGCACGGCGGTGACGGCCTCGATGGGCGCGGCGTTGGACAGCGAGCCGGCGTTGAGAGGGCGCAGGTTGGGGATGAGCTCCACCAACTCAGCCGTCTTCTCGAATGCCACCCTGTGGTCCGAGCAGATGAGGACATCGGCGTCGATGGGCGTGTTCAGGTTGGCCAGGGCCTTGGCCGGCAGGTGGTGGAAGGCGGCGGCCACCAAGGCGCCGGGCGCCGCGCTCTGCACGTGGGCGGCCACCGAGCCGCGGGGCGGCACGAGGGGCTCGAACTCGTCGCCCACCTTGGCCAAGGCGTTGGCCATGGAGATGACGACCTTGCCGGTGAGGCGAGTGGCCACCGACGACACCGTCATGGCCGCCGCGTCCCACGGCGTGGCCACGACCACGACCTCGGCCGCCGCCGCCCGCAGGTTGTCGCCGGGCTCGAGCGACAGCTCGCGCTCGGGCCACTTCTTGCAGATCTCATCGCAGGTCTCCTGGGCGCGCTCCTTCGAGCGTGACCCGATGACCACTTCCAGTCCCGCTGATGCCAGCCGGGCGGCCAAACCGCTGCCCGCCGGGCCCGTCCCTCCGAGGATGCCTACCTGCACGGCGCCCACACTACGGGGCGCCGGACTGATCCCGCAGATCCCGGGCCATCACTTCTCCCAACGAACGGGTGGCCCTGCGGTTCATCGTCGCGCCGGCCACGGCGCCCAGGAGCATGGGCGCCAGGCTGGTGACGTTGCGGCCCATGCGCCGCACCAGCCGGCGGCTGGCCAGCCGCACCACCTCGTCGCGCACGGCCCGGGTAACGGCGACATCGTTGCCCGCACCCCCGGCGGCACCGGCGGCACCGGCGGCCAGTCCTCGCCGTTCGGCCCACGAGCGCACCAGCAGCATCCCCCGGTCGGTGCCGCTGCCGGGCACGCGCCGGCCGTACACCTCGTGCAGTTCGGCCACCAGCTTCAGCTCGATGGCGGCCACCACACCCGTCTCGACGACGACCTCCAGGGGCAGGGCCAGCCATGCCGGAGGCATGAGCTCCTCGGCCGCGGCCAAAGCGCCGGTGGCCGCGCCCACGCCGGCGCTGGTGCGCGACGCGGCGAGGATCAGGGCAGCGGCGAGGGCGTCGCCCGTCTTGCCCTCGTGGTGGCGGGACAGCGTGGCCGCGTCGCGCACGGGGATGCGCGGGGCGTTGTCGACCACCCACTCCCCCAGCCACCGGCCCGACGCCACCGCTCGAGCGCCCGCCTTCTTGGCCGACTTGGCCATCGACACGGCCAGCGGCTTGAGCGAGCCGCCGGACATGGCCTGGTCGAGCTCGTCGTTCGGCTCAGCCATCGAAGAGTCAGCCTTCGACGAGGTAGCGGGGGTTGGCCACTTCCAGCTTGGCCCGCACGGTGCGAGTGACGAAGGCG
>DASRGI010000059.1:0-26930 GCA_035651095.1 Acidimicrobiales bacterium
CGGGTTCCTGGCCGTGGGCCCCGACCTGTGGCGGCTGCGGGCGTTGCAGTCGGCGCTCCAGTCGGCCGGGCTCGACGTGGTGGACAGCTACGTGTCGCTCACCGAGACGTCCGAGTACACCAAGGGGATGCCCGAGGAGCGCCTGCGGCCAAGGCTCTACCCGAACCTGCCGCCCGAGGGCATGCCCGCCGTGTGCTTCTACCCCATGTCCAAGCGGCGCAACGTGGGCCAGAACTGGTACGGCCAGCCCTACGACGAGCGCGAGCGGCTCATGATCGAGCACGGCGGCACCGGCCGCACGTTCGCCGGGCGGGTGCTGCAGCTGGTCACGGGCTCCACCGGGCTGGACGACTACGAGTGGGGGGTCACCCTCTTCGCCCGCCACCCCGACGACCTCAAGGAGTGCGTCTACACCATGCGCTTCGACGAGGCCTCGGCCACCTACGCCGAGTTCGGGCCCTTCTTCACCGGCCTCATCGCCCCCCTCGACGAGCTGCTGCACAACCTCGGCCTCTCCTAGCCAACCCGTTCTGTTGCAACTCAGTTGCGAGTACCGCAACCCAGTTGCAACAGAACGCTGGGGTTAGGACGGGCGCATGCCTTCGCCCACGTCGCCGCCGAGGTAGGCGGCACGCACGGCGTCGTCGTCCAGCAGGTCGCGAGCCACGGCCGACTTCACCACCCGGCCCACCTCCAGCACGTAGGCCCGGTGGGCTCGCTGCAGGGCTTGGGCGGCGTTCTGCTCCACCAGCAGGATCGTCGTCCCCTGCTGGTTGATCTCGGTGATGATCTTGAAGATCTGCGCCACCAGCATGGGCGCCAGACCCATGGACGGCTCGTCCAGCAGGAGCAGCTTGGGCCGGGCCATCAACGCCCGGCCGATGGCGAGCATCTGTTGCTCGCCGCCCGACAGCGTGCCCCCGGGCTGGTCATGCCGCTCACGCAGCCGGGGGAAGAGGTCGAAGACCCGCTCGTAGTCGGCCGACAGGTCGCCCTTGCGGGTGTAGGCACCCATCTCCAGGTTCTCGCGCACGGTCATGCCCGGGAAGATGGCTCGCCCCTCGGGCGATTGGCAGATGCCCAGCTCGACCAGCTTGTGGGGAGCCACGCCCACGATGTCCTCGCCCTGGAACCGCATGGACCCGGCGCTGACGGCTCGCACGCCCGACACCGTCTTGAGGGTGGTGGTCTTGCCCGCCCCGTTGGCGCCGATGAGGGTGACGATCTCGCCCTCGTTGACGGTGAAGGAGATGCCCTTCAGGGCCTCGACCTTGCCGTAGTGGACGTGCACCGTGTCCAGCTCCAGCAGGGCCTCAGGCATCTGCCGGCGCTCCCAGGTAGGCCTGGATGACTCGCTCGTCCCGCTGGATCTCGGCGGGCAGGCCGTCGGCGATCTTCTCGCCGAAGTCGAGCACGGCGATACGGTCGGAGATGCCCATCACCAGGCCCATGTCGTGCTCGATGAGCAGGACCGTGTACCCGGTGTCCCTGATCTTGCGGATGAGGGCGATGAGGGCCCGCTTCTCGGCTGGGTTGAATCCGGCGGCGGGCTCGTCCAACAGCAGCAGTTGCGGCCCGGTGGCCAGGGCCCGGGCGATCTCCAACCGGCGCTGGTCGCCGTAGGGCAGGTTGCGCGCCGTCTCCTCGGCCCGGTGGCGGATGCCCACGAGCTCGAGCAGCTCCAGCCCCCGCTCCCGACCCTTGAGTTCCTCCCGCTTGTGGCGGGGCAGGTGGAGCACGGCGCCGGGCACGCTGGTCTCGTGGCGGGCGTCGGCCCCCACCATCACGTTCTCGAGCGCCGACATGTTGGGGAACAGCCGGATGTTCTGGAACGTGCGGGCGATGCCCGCTTTGGTGACCTGGTAGCGCTTGAGGCCGACGATCGACTGGCCCCGGAACAACACATCGCCGTGCGTCGGGTGGAACACGCCGGTGATGACGTTGAACACCGTCGTCTTGCCCGCCCCGTTGGGGCCGATGAGGGCCATGATCTCACCCTCGTCCACGTGCAGGTCCACCTCCGACAGGGCGGTGAGCCCGCCGAACTGCATGGTGACGCTGGCCAGTTCCAGCAACCGGTCAGGCATCGGCTGCCCCCGCGGCACCGGCCGTGCCGGGAAGCTCGCCGCCCAGCGCGCCCAGGCCGCCCCCGCCCGGTGTGTCCTCCATCTCCGCCGCTCGCCGCCGGTTGGGGATCAGCCCCTGGGGCCGGAAGATCATCATGATCACCAGCGCGGCGCCGAAGATGAGCACCCGCAACTCGGCGAAGCCACGGAAGCGCTCGGGCAGGTACGCCACCACGAAGGCGCCCACGATCACGCCGGCCAGGTTCCCCGACCCGCCCAGCACCACGGCGGCCAGGAACAGGATGGACAGGATCAGCGGGTAGTTGTCGGGGACGATGGAGATGACCTTCGACGCGAACACGCTGCCACCGGCGCCACCGATGCCGGCCCCGATGGCGAAGGCCCACAGCTTGAAGCGGAAGGTGGGGACGCCCATGAGCTCCGCCGCGTCCTCGTCCTCCCGGATGGCCGTCCACGACCGCCCCACCCGGCTCTGCTCCAACCGCCGCACGATCCCGATCACTACGATGATCAGCGTGAGCAGCAGCCAGTAGTACGGCTTGGGGTCGAGGATGCCGAACTTGAGGCTCCCGACGTTGGGCGGATGGGGGATGCCGAAGATGCCGCGAGGGCCGCCCAGCGGGTCGGAGTTGCGGGCGGTGATGCGGATGATCTCCCCGAACCCCAGGGTGACGATGGCCAGGTAGTCGCCCCGGAGGCGCAGGGTGGGCGTGCCCAGGATGACGCCGGCCGTCATCGACGCCAGCACGGCGACGGGCAGCACCTCCCAGAAGTTCCAGTGCAGGTGCACGCCGAGCAAACCCATGGCGTAGCCGCCGATGGCGAAGAAGGCGACGTACCCGAGGTCGAGCAGGCCGGCCAGCCCCACCACCACGTTGAGGCCCATGGCCATGAGCACGTAGATGCCCACGGGGTAGAAGAGGACGCTCGCGAAGTCGGACTGGGGCGTGTCGAGGATCGGGACCTTGAACAGCGGCAGGGCGTAGAAGAAGGCCGCCAGCACCACCATCGCGGCCGCCCGGGTGAGCTTGGACTGGGCCTGCCACCACACGGCTGCCCGCCCGGTGAGCTCCAGGCGGCGGACGGGCGCCCACAGGTCGAGCCGGGGCCGTGCCACTACGCCCTGGCCTTCGACAGGGCCTGGCCCAGCAGGCCGTTGGGCCGGACCATGAGAATGAGCACGAGGAGCACGAAGGCGATCACGTCGATCCACTGCGCGCCGAACACCGACCCGCCGTACTTCTCCAACAACCCCAAGGTGAGGCCACCCAGCAGGGCACCCCGGAGGTTGCCGATGCCGCCGAGCACGGCCGCGGTGAAGGCCTTGATGCCGAGCACGAAGCCAACGTTGTAGACGGTGTTCTCGTAGAAGAGCAGGAACAGGAGCCCGGCCGCCCCGGCCATGATCCCGCCCAGCAGGAACGTGGCCGACACGATGCGATCGATGTTCACGCCCATGAGCGATGCCGTCTCGGGGTCCTGGGCCACCGCCCGGATGCCCCGGCCCAGGCGGCTCCGGCGGACGAAGCGGTCGAGCACGATCATCATGACCAGGGCAGACACGATGATGACGGCCTTGTCGGTGCGCACGTTGGCGCCGAAGAACGTGAACAGCGTGCTCTTGTTCATCAGGCGCGGGAACGGCTCGAAGCTGCGCACGTGGATGTGCAGGAACTTGGCGAACTTGCTCCAGCCGAACAGCTCGGACAAGAAGAGCGATGCCCCGATGGCAGAGATCAGCGCGGCCAGCCGGCTGGCTCCCCGTTTTCGCAAGGGACGGTAGGCGATCCGCTCCAGGGCCACGGCAATGGTGCCCGACGCCGCCATGGCGGCCAGCAGGCATCCCACCAGGATCAGCACGAGGGCGAGACCTGAGTGGACGCTTCCCACACCCGGGTGGATGTCCATGGCCCGGGAGGCGAAGAGGGCGCCCATGGTCCCGATCATGAAGACCTCGGAATGGGCGAAGTTGATGAGGCCGAGCACGCCGTACACGAGCGTGTACCCCAGGGCGACGAGTGCGTAGATGGCGCCGACGGTGAGGCCGTCGACGGTGTTCGGCCAGAACTGGTGGATCAGGTTCGAGAACTGGATGCGTGTCTCCCCCGACGTGATTGGGGGCGCCGGAGCGCCCCCAATCGAATTCGTCGATGCCGTGCGGGGCTATCCCGAGATGGGCGCCAGACCGTTGATCACGCCGCTCTGCACCTTGTAGGCGTAGACGGTGACCTGACCTTCGAGCTCACCGGTGCTGTCGAACTTCAGGGTCTTGGAGAGGCCCTGGTAGTTCAGCGTGGTGTTCAGATAGTCGTTGATCTTCTGGCGAGTGGTGTTGCCCTTGCCGATCGCCTCGAGGAAGGCGTTGGCCGCGTCGTACGCCTCCACCGAGTAGAGGCCCACGTCCTGGCCGAAGGCGGCCTTGTAGGCCGACTGGAACTCGGCCCCGCCCTGTACCTTGTCGATCGGGGCCGCGGGGGCGAGCAGGATCGCGCCCTCGGCGGCGGCGCCGGCCGCGGACACGAAGCCCTTGTCGTTCACACCGTCGGGACCGACGAAGGTGCCGTTGACCCCGGCATCCTTCAGCTGCTTGGCCAGCACGCCACCGGCCTGGTAGTAGCCACCGAGGAAGACGGCGTCAGCGCCGGCCGATTTGATCTTGTTGACCGTGGACGAGAAGTCCGTGCCCTTGGGATCGATCGACTCCGACACCGTGACCGTGGCCCCCGACGACTTCACCTTGTCCCGCACGATGTCGGCGATGCCCTTGCCGTATTCACTGGCATCGTCGAGCACGGCGATCTTCTTGGCGTTGAGGGTGCCGGTCATGTACTTGGCTGCCGCAGGTCCCTGGGCGTTGTCGTTGCCCACGGCCCGGTGGAAGATCTTCCAGCCGTTCTTCGACAGCGCCGGGTTGGTGGCCGACGCGGTGATGATGGGCAGGCCCGCCTCGTTGAAGATCGGGTCGGCAACCTTGGACTCACCCGAGAAGGCGGGACCCACGAGGCCGACGATCTTGGCGTTGCTCACCGCCTTCTGCGCCAGGGCCGGTGCCTGGGCGGGGTCGCCCGCGGAGTCGAGCTTCTCGAACCCGACCTGGCAGTTGCTGTTCTTCTTGTTGAACTGGTCGATGGCCAACTTGGTGCCATTGGCCTCGTTGATCCCCAGGTTGGCGGCGTCGCCCGTCAGCGCTCCGAAGAACCCGATGGCGATGTTGCTGCACGTCACGCCGCCAGCGCTCGCCCCGCTCGAAGTGCTGGTGCTGCTCTTGTTGCTGCTCTTGCCGCAGGCCGCCAGCACCAGCGCCAGCACTACAAACAACGCAGCCGCAGCGCCAATTCGGCGCCTCGTCTCAGTCATGTGCACATGCCCCCTTCTCATCTGGTGGCCGAAGTGTACGCACAGTCAGGCAGAATCAGACGGCAGTGACCGACTTGCTCTGCTTGCGTGATGCCTACCTCCAGGCCTGCGACGCCACGGTTCTTGCCGTCCGCGGCGACGGCGATGATGCCGCCGTTGCCCTTGATCGTACGGTTTTCTACCCAACCGGCGGTGGCCAACCGCACGACACCGGCACGCTCGACGGGGTCGCCGTCACCGACGTGCGCAAGGAGGGCGAAACCGTGTGGCACACGGTCGGCGCGGACCACGGTCTCCAGGTCGGGCAGGTGGTCCACGGCCAGATCGAATGGGAGCGCCGGCACCGGCTCATGCGCACCCACACCGCCCTGCACGTGTTGTGCGGTGTCATATGGAACGAGTGGGGCACGGCCGTCACGGGCGGCAACATGGAACCGCTGGCCGCCCGCATGGACTTCGAGTTCGACCCGCTGCCCGAGGGGTTCGGCGCCACCGTGGAAGCGAGGGTGAACGCCGAGCTGGCCGCGGCCCGGCCCATCGAGGTGGCGTTCCTCCCCAGGGACGTGGCCGTGGAGGACGAGGACCTCATCCGCACCAAGGTCAACCTCATTCCCGATTCGGTGACGGAGATCCGGGTGGTCAACATCGTGGGGCTCGACAAGCAGGCCGACGGCGGTACCCATGTGCGATCGACCGACGAGGTGGGACGGATCAGGGTGGTCAAGACAGAGTCCAAGGGCAAAGGCAACAAACGGATCCGGATCGAGGTGTTCGATGGGTGACCCGATGAGCGACCCGATGCGCGACCCAATTGGTGACCCCATTGGTGACCCCATTGGTGACCCAATTGGTGACATGGCTGCACTGCGGTCCCGGCTGCAGTCGCTGGGGGAGGGCGGCGACGTGGTCGTGGCCTTCAGCGGCGGGGCCGATTCGGCCTTCCTGGCATGGGTGGCGAACGACGTGCTCGGCACCCGGGCCCTGGCCGTCACCGCCGTGTCGCCCTCGCTGGCGCCCGAGGAGGAGCAGGACTGCGGGGCGCTGGCCGCCGAGTGGGGCCTGCGCTGGCAGGCCGTGCACACCGACGAGCTGGCCGACCCGGCCTACTCGGCCAACGACGGCCAGCGCTGCTTCCACTGCAAGTCGGCCCTGATGGACGCGCTGGCGCCCTTTGAGGGCACGGTGGTGCTGGGCGTGAACGTGGACGACCTGGGCGACCACCGCCCGGGCCAGCAGGCCGCGGGCGAGCGGGGGGCGCGCTTCCCGCTGGTCGAGGCCGGCTTCACCAAAGCCGGCGTACGGGCGGCGTCGAAGGCCTTGGGCCTGCGCACGTGGGACAAGCCGGCGGCGGCCTGCCTGGCGTCGCGGGTCCCGTACGGCACGCCGGTTACGGTGGGCGTCCTGTCGTCGGTGGCCGCGGCCGAATCGGGCCTGCGGGCGCTGGGGTTCCGCCAGCTGCGGGTCCGCCACTACGGCGACCTGGCCCGCCTGGAGTTGCCCGTCGAGGAGCTGGAGGCCGTGCTCGCCGCCCGGGAGGCGGTGGTGGCGGCCGTGCAGGAGGCCGGGTACCGGTACGTCACCCTCGACCTGCAAGGCTTCCGCTCCGGGAACCTGAACGCGGTCCTCGGCCGATGAAATGGGGAAAGACGTCGTGATGAAGTCCGAGCGGGTCAAGCTCACCTTCCCGGAGCACCTCATCCGGGAGCCGGTCATCGCTCGCCTGGTGCGGGAGTTCGATGTGCTGCCCAACATCCGCCGGGCCAGCGTGGAGGAGCACGTGGGGTGGATCATCTGCGAGTTGGGTGGCGAGGACGACGCCGTGGAGCGGGCCATCGACTGGCTCCACCAGCTGGGCATCGAGGTCGACCGCCTGGGCGACGTGGTCGAGGGCTGAGCCCTGCGCAAGCTCATCGGCCTGGGGGTCGTCGTGCTGTTGCTCGGCGGCGGTGACGTGGCGGCTCGGCAGTACGCGCAGCACCAGATCGAGCAGCGAGCCCAGATCCAAGCGGGCCAGGGCGCCAGCGCCAAGGCCACCATCCACTCGTTCCCGTTCGTGGGCCGGCTGCTGGTGAGCGGGTCGGCCGGCGACCTCGACCTGGTGGTGCACCACGTGGCCGCCCAGGCGATCACGTTCTCGACCGTGCGGGTCCAGCTCTACGACGTCCACCTGGAGAAGGTCAAGCTCCTCGCCCAGCGCAAGGTCGAGCTCACCAGCATCCGCAAGGGCGTCGTCACCGTGGGGATCGACGAGCGCGAGCTGGCCCGGCGCGTCGGGTTCCCTGTCACGGTGTCGTCCGGCAAGCTCACCGTCGACGTGCGGGGCCAGACGGTGGTGGCCGTGCCCTCGGTGGTCAACGGCAACCTGCGCCTGCAGCTGGGGTCGCTGCCGGCGTTGACGGTGCCGATTCCCAAGACCGACCTCATCGCCTGCCAGGTGGCCACGGTGGTGCTCGACGGGGCCGAGGTACGGCTGTCGTGCGAGACCGACCACATCCCGCCCGCGCTGCTGAAGGCCGCGTCCCGGGCCGTCTCGCCGTGAACTTGGCGGACGCGGTGGAGGCCGCCCTCCCCGGCTGGGTGGCTGCCTGCGTGGCGGCCCGCGCGCAGGGACTGGAGGATGAGGCTCGGGCCGCGGGGGAGCGGGCCGTTGTCGACGTGCTGCCCGGCCTGCGGGCCCTCCTGGCGGCCGACGTGGACGAGCAGCGCACCACGCCGCTGGCCCTGTTGCGGGGCGTGGTGCGGTACCCGACCGAGGTGCTGCGGGCCGCCGGGGTGCCGCCCGTTCCCCGGGACGCGTTCGCCGCGGAGCGCTTCCCGGACGACCCCTACGACCTCACGCCCGCGTCGTTCGCCGACTTCGGCCCCGAGGTGGGCGAGGCCGGGCTGGCGTGGGGAGCGGCCAAGGCGTGGGAGCACAAGCAGCGGCACGGCAGCGGGAGCGGGGTGCGGTCGTGAGCGGCGGCATCGTGGCGTGGGTGACGGACCTGATGGACCGCTCCAAGATCTCGTCCGCCGCCCCGGGCGTGCGGTTCGTGCGGAGCGTGGCCGAACTGGAGGGGGTGGAGGCCGGGGACCTGGTGGTTCTCGACCTGGCCCGACCCGACGCCCTGGATGCGCTGGTCGCCCTGCCCGCGGGCGTGCGCACGATCGGGTTCGGCAGCCACGTGGCCACCGACGTGCTCGACGCCGCCCGGGCCGCGGGCTGCGACGAGGTGCTGCCCCGGTCCGCCTTCTTCACCCGCCTGCCCGGCCTCCTCGCCCCCTGAACGTCAAGGGGACGTCGTAGGGGATCTCGACGATGCGGAACCCCCGAGCCGCGACCATGCGCATGAGCCGGCGGTCCTCGTCGATGCGGCCGATCTGCTCGACCCACCGCCAGCCGAACGGCGTGTGGGCGCCCGCCGTGTCGAACAGCGTGAGCGACCGGTGGCGCAGCGTGGGGTCGTGCCGCACCTGGCCCCACAGGGCCCGGAACCGGGCCGCGTGCAGGCCCTTGGCCCAGCGGCGGGTGAGCCCGTAGTCAGCAGTGGTGTGGATCTCGGCCGTGACCCCGAACCGGCGGGCGGCGGCGGCGAGCAGGTTGGCAGCCCGGATGGGCCGGGGCGGGCGGGTGGCCAGCAGGCGCCGGGCCTGCACGTCCTCCAGGGCGACGGTGCCGATGCTGCGGAACGTCTCCAGCCACGCGCCGAGCGGGGTCGCGGCCAGATAGCACGTGCCCGACGGGGCGGGCAGGTCGTAGCGCCCGCCCCCCGCCGACGTGAAGAAGAACGGCGAACGCACGGCGCCGGTCGCCGGATCGCGATGGCGGAACATGCGGTACAGCGGTTGCCCGCCCGGCCCGGCGGCGACGACCCGGGCGGGGAATGACACCAGGGCGCGGGGATCGTCGGGCGGGGGTTCCAGCGGCATTTGCGGCGAGGAGCGGCGAGGAGCGGCGAGGAGTGGCAGGCGGTCAGGCGGTCAGGCCGTGAGCGACGCGGCCCACTCCCGGGCGGCGGCCACCACGGCGGGCGTGCCGCCCGAGACCAGCACGTCGATGGGTCGCTCGCCGTCCAGCTCGGGCAGGGCCGACACCAACCACGACGCCACCGTCCAGCGCGACACCAACTCGGCCGGGAGGGCGGCGAGCACGTCGGCCAACCCGGCCAGCGGGGTGCTGCCCCGGAACTGGAAGGCGGGGTACACCACCCGGCCCGAGCCCGTGCGCAGGGCCAACAGGTCATGCCGCTTGGAGACGGCCTGGCGGGACACGGGCCGCTTGTCCCGGCCCAGCATGCGGCGCACGGTCTCCACGTCGTAGAACCCGCCCAGCGCCTCCTGCCACAGGGCAGCGGCGTCGACCACGGTGGTGGCGGCCTGGCGGGCCAGGGCGCCCGGGTCGTCCGCCTCGCGCAAGGTGTGCCCGTCCGGGTCCCGGCGGCGCAGCTCGTCGAGGAAGGCGACGGCCGCGTCCCGGTGGGCGGCGGGCACGGGTTCGTCGCGTCGGAGGGGGAGCGCCATCGCTGTCAACCTTGTCAACCTGCGGGCAACACTGTCAAGTGCCGTCGGGGCGGGGTCGGCGCTCCACCGTCCAGCCCGCATCGGCGATCTTGCGCTCCTCGAAGAACAGGCACCCTTCGGGGCAGGCGAAGGGGTCGTTGTCGTTGACGTCCAGCCGGCAGCGCTGGATCTTCTCGCCTCCGCTGGTCGTGCGTTCGGCGTAGTGGCGGCAGTCGGCGCGGACGGACATCGCATCTAGTCTCCCACTCGTGGCGGATCGGCTGGTCGTCATCGGCGGTGATGCGGGCGGCCTCACCGCGGCCACCCAGGCCCGGCGGCGGCGGACCGACCTCGAAGTCGTGGCCCTGGAGAAGGGCCGGTGGACCAGCTACTCGGCGTGCGGCATCCCGTACGTGGTGGGGGGCGACGTGCCCAGCCTCGACCAGTTGATCGTGCGCTCGCCCGAGGAGCACCGGGGCCGGGGGATCGAGGTCCGCACCCGCCACGAGGCCGTGGCCCTCGACCTCGACCGCCGCCAGGTCGAGGTGCGAGACCTGGACGACGGCGGCACCTACCTGCTCGACTTCGACGTCCTCCAGATCGGCACCGGCGCCCGCCCCGTGCGGCCCTCCCTGCCGGGCATGGAGGACGCCCACGTCCACGGCGTGCAGACCATGGAGGACGCGGCCTGGCTGCTGGAGGACGTGGCGGGCGCCAACGGCGCCACCAGGGACGTCGTCGTGGTGGGTGGCGGGTACATCGGGTTGGAGATCGCGGAAGCGTTCGTGAAGCGGGGCTGCCGGGTGGTGGTGCTGGAGCGCGGGCCCGAGGTGATGGGCACGCTCGACCCGGACATGGGTGCGCTGGTGACGGTGGCCATGCGCGAGCACGGCATCGACGTGCGCACGGGCACCGAGGTCACCGGGTTCGAGCGGGGCCTGGTGCGCACCGACCAGGGCGACGTGGCCGCTGACCTCATCGTGCTCGGCCTCGGCGTCGTGCCCAACAGCGAGCTGGCCGCATCGGCCGGGATCGAGACGGGCGTGAAGGGCGCCATCAAGGTCGACCGCCGCCAGCGCACGTCGGCCGATGGGGTGTGGGCGGCGGGCGACTGCTGCGAGTCGCACCACCTGGTGTCCGGCCAGCAGGTGCACATCGCCTTGGGCACTGTCGCCAACAAGCAAGGCCGGGTGGCGGGCACCAACATCGGCGGCGGGTACGCCACCTTCCCCGGCGTGGTGGGGACGGCCGTCACCCGGTTGTGCAGCACCGAGGTGGCTCGCACCGGGCTGAGCGAGGCCGAAGCGGTGGGGGCCGGGTTCTCCCACCGGGCCGTCACCATCGAGAGCACCACCAGAGCCGGGTACTTCCCCGGCGCCCAGCCCATCAAGGTCAAGCTCGTCTACGAGCAGGGGACGGGCCGGCTGCTGGGTGGGCAGATCGTGGGCCGGGAGGGTGCGGCCAAGCGCATCGACGTGGTGGCCACGGCCGTGACCGCGGGGTTCACGGTGGAGGAGGTGGCGGCGCTCGACCTGTCGTACGCGCCGCCGTTCGCACCGGTGTGGGACCCCATCCTGGTGGCGGCCCGCGCGGCCACCAGCCAGCCCTGACCCCCCCGGCCCCCCCCGGCCCCCCCCGGCCCCCCCGGGCTTCTCGTTGCGCCAGAGCAACGAGAACCGGTGGGGGGGGGTGTTCACACGGGCGAAACACATCAGTCACTGTTGGGAAACAACGTGTCGGCAGCCTGTCCCCACTCTTTCTCATGAAACCGAGGAGCGGCGCATGGGTCCGACCATCGATGCGGGGAACACGGCGTGGCTGTTGGTGTCGGCCGCGCTCGTGCTGTTCATGACGCCAGGCTTGGCCTTCTTCTACGGCGGCATGGTTCGCTCCAAGAACGTGCTCGGCATGCTGATGCAGAACGTCTTCTGCATGGGACTGGTGAGCGTGTTGTGGGCGGCGGTGGTGTTCAGCCTGGCCTTCGGCAAGGACCACGGCGGACTCATCGGTGACTTCTCCTTCACCGGGCTGAAGGGCCTGGCCGACCTGCACCTGGCCCTGCCCGGCTACACCGGGGCCCTGGCCCTGAGCGTGCCGCCGTTGGCCTTCGCCGCGTACCAGATGATGTTCGCGGTGATCACGCCCGCCCTGATCACGGGCGCCACCGCCGACCGTATGAAGTTCGCCGGGTGGGCCGTGTTCACGGGCCTGTGGCTCGTGCTCGTCTACGCGCCCGTGGCCCACTGGGTGTTCAGCCCCACGGGCTGGCTGTTCAAGCGGGGCGCCCTCGACTTCGCCGGCGGCACCGTCGTGCACATCAACGCCGGCATCGCCGCCCTGGCGTGCGTGCTCGTGCTGGGCAAGCGGCGGGGATGGCCGGGCGAGGCCATGCCCCCGCATTCGCTCCCCCTCACGTTGCTGGGCATGGGCATCCTGTGGTTCGGCTGGTTCGGCTTCAACGCCGGCTCGGCGCTGGCGGCCAACGGGGTGGCGGCCAAGGCCCTGATGAACACCCACCTGGCCGCGGCCGCGGCCATGCTCGGCTGGCTGGTCGTCGAGAAGATCAAGGACGGGCACGCCACCACCCTCGGCGCGGCGTCGGGTGCGGTGGCCGGGCTGGTGGCCATCACGCCCTGCGCCGGGTTCGTGAGTGGCATGGTGCCCATCGTGATCGGCGCCATCGCCGGGGCCGTGTGCTTCCTCGCCATCCAGCTGAAGTTCCGCTTCGGCTACGACGACTCGCTCGATGTCGTCGGCGTCCACCTGGTGGGTGGGATCCTCGGCTCGCTGCTGCTGGGCCTGGTGGCCGAGAAGGGCTTCGGTGGCGCGCTCTCCGGCGGGGGGTGGAAGCTGTTCGGCAACCAGGTCCTCGCCGTGGGGGCCACGCTGGTGTACTCGTTCGTGGTGTCGCTGGTGCTGGCCAAGGTGGTGGACATGGTGATCGGTCTGCGGGTGTCGCCCGACGACGAACAGCAAGGTCTCGACCTCACGCAGCATGCAGAGACGGCGTACAGCTTCGGCGAGTTCGGTTCCATGGGAAGGATCGGGGCATGAAGGCGGTCATCGCGGTCGTGAAGCCCTTCAAGTTGGACGACGTGAAGGACGCGTTGAAGGGCGTGGGCATCCAGGGCATGACGGTGTCGGAGGTGCAGGGGTTCGGGCGCCAACGGGGCCACACCGAGGTGTACCGGGGCGCGGAGTACACCATCGACTTCGTGCCCAAGGTGCGCATCGAGGTGCTGGCCGACGACGCCGAGGTGCTCACCGTCGTGGACGCCATCGTCAACGCCGCCCGCACCGGCAAGATCGGTGACGGCAAGGTGTGGGTGACGCCGGTGGACAGCGTCGTGCGCATCCGCACCGGGGAGATGGGGCCCGACGCGCTCTGAACGGGACGCGCTGCTGGCTGAGGCCAGCCTCACCGGCCTCGCCTTCTGCCTGGCCCTGAGCGACGCGGCCGATCGCTGGTTGGCGTCGCTGCTCCCGAGCGGGGCGAACGACGTGGCCCTGGTGGCGGTGGGCGGGTACGGGCGCCGGGCGTTGTGCCCCTACAGCGACCTGGACGTGATGCTCGTCCACCGGGGTCGGCGGGGCATCAAGGACCTGGCCGAGCAGGTCTGGTACCCGGTATGGGACGCGGGCATCCGGCTCGACCACAGCGTGCGCACGGTGAAGGAGGCGCTGGCGGTCGCGTCCGACGACCTCAAGGCCGCCCTCGGCCTGCTGGACGCCCGCTTCGTGGCGGGCGACGAAGCCTTGGCCGACGAGCTGGCGGTTCGGGCACGCGAGCAGTGGCGGGGACGGGGGTCGCGGTCGCTCAGCGCCCTGCGCGCCCAGGTCGAGGCGCGCCACGAGGCCCACGGCGAGGTGGCGTTCCTGCTCGAGCCCGAACTGAAGGAAGGCAAGGGTGGCCTGCGCGACGTGGTGGCCCTGCGGGCGGCCGCATCGTGGCCTCTGCCCGACGCCGTGCTCGACGCCGAGGCCGTGCTGGTGGCGGCGCGCGTCGAGCTGCACCGCCGCATGGGCAAGGCCACGGACCGGCTACTGCTGCAGGAGCAGGACGCGATAGCCGCCGCCCTGCACTACGCGAGTGCCGACGAGCTGATGGGCGCGGTCGCCGACGCGGCGCGCGCCATCGGGTGGGAGTCCGACGACCGGTGGCGCCGGGTGGCATCACAGCTGGCCGGCCCGTCCGGCCGGCTGGCGGCGAGCGACCGCCCGCTGGGTGCCGGGCTGGTGGCGCGCGACGGCGAGATCGTGCTGGCCGCCGACGCCGACGTGGTCGGTGATCCGTCGTTGCCCTGGCGGGCGGCGTCGGCGTGGGCCACGACCGGCACGCCCATCGCCCGCGCCGCGCTGGAGCGCCTGGGTGCCGAGTCGCCCCCGCCCCCGGAGCGGTGGCCGCCCGCCATGGTCTCGGCGCTGCTGTCCGTCCTCGGCGCCGGCCACGGCGCCATCCCCGTCATCGAGGCCCTCGACCAGATGGGACTGCTCGTGCGGGCCCTGCCCGAGTGGGCGGCCGTGCGCAACCGGCCCCAGCGCAACGCCTACCACCGCTTCACCGTCGACCGGCACCTGTGCGAGACGGCGGCCAACGCGGCCGCGTCCACGCGCGACGTGGCCCGGCCCGACCTGCTGTTGCTGGGCGCCTGGCTGCACGACATCGGCAAGGGCTGGCCGGGGCGGGACCACACCGAGGTGGGCATCGAGGTGATCGGCACCATCGCCGGCGACCGGCTCGGGTTCGGGCCGGACGACGTGGCCGTGCTGCAGTCGTTGGTCCGCCTCCACCTGCTGCTGCCCGACGCCGCCACCCGCCGGGACCTGGACGACCCCGCCACCATCGAGGCGGTGGCCGCGGCCGTGGGCGATCGCACGACCCTCGATCTCCTCGCCGTTCTCACCGAGGCCGACAGCTTGGCCACCGGGCCGGCGGCGTGGGGCCCGTGGAAGGCCGGGCTGGTCACCGAACTGGTCGAGCGCACCCGCCAGGCCCTGGCCGGGGGCGACCTGCCCCAGGGCCCGAGCCTGGACGTCGCCGCTTACGCCGGGCGGCTGGGCCTGGACGGCCGGACGGTGGCCGTCGACGTCGATGCGGGGGGCTCCGAGCTGACGGTCGTGGCCCGGGATCGGCCCGGGCTGTTGAGCCGGGTGGCCGGCACGCTGGCCCTGCACGGGCTGGACGTGCGGTCGGCCCAGGTGGCGTCGAACGACGAGGGCGTGGCCGTGGAGGTGCTGGTGGTCGAACCCGCCTTCGGCCAGGACCCGGACTGGGCGGCCCTGACCGACGACGTGGGCAAGGCGTTGAGCGGGCGCCTGTCGCTCGAGGCCCGGCTGGCCGACCGGGCCCGCGCCTACGCGTCCCGGCGGCGCCCGGCCGCCGCCCACCCGGCCGAGGCGCGGGTGCTGTTCGACAACGAGGCGTCGGCTTCGGCGACCGTGGTCGAGGTGCGCGCCCCGGACGACGTCGGCGTGCTCTACCGCATCACCCGGGCCCTGGCCGACTGCGACCTCGACGTGCGCTCGGCCAAGGTGTCGACCCTGGGCCACGAGGTCGTGGACGCCTTCTACGTGCTCGACGCCGAGGGGGCCAAGCTCACGGATCCCGACCACCTGCGGGAGGTGGAGCGCGCCGTTCTGGCCGAGTTGTCCCGCCGCTAGCCTCTTCGTGTGAGCGACGGCCCTGTCACTGATGGCCCGGTAACCGGCCAGGACCTGCTCCGCTGGAGCGAGGCGCTGGCCGCCATCGCCCGCACCGGCCTGGGTTTCACGGACAACCTGTACGAACGGGAGCGCTTCGAAGAGGTGCTGCGGGTGGCGGCCGACATCCGCGTGGGCGCGGGGCACGAGCTGGCCAGCGAGGTGCTGGCCGACGAGTGGCTGAAGATCGTGGGCGAGGGCGTGGCTGGCTACGTCACCCCCAAGGTCGCCGTGGGGGCCGTCGTGGGCAACGAGCGGGGCGAGATCCTCCTTGTCCAGCGGGCCGATTCCGGCGTGTGGCTCTACCCCACGGGCTGGGCCGACGTGGGCTACTCGCCGTCCGAGGTGGCGGTGAAGGAGGTGCACGAGGAAACGGGCATCGAGGTCGAGCCCGTGCGCCTCATCGCCGTGCTCGACGGGCTGCGCCTCGGCTTCACCCAGATCCCGCTGTACTCGCTGGTGTTCTACTGCCGGGCCGTGGGCGGCGAGCTGGCCGCCCACCCGCTGGAGACGCGGGACGTGGGCTGGTTCGCCGAGGATGCCCTGCCCACGCCGCTGGCCGGCGCCAGCCAGTGGGGCGCGCAGGCGTTCGCCGCCATCAGGGGCGAGGCCGTGGACGTGCTGTTCGACCGGCCCCGCCAACCCATGTGGCGGGACGACGAGGGCTGACCCCGCCGCCTGCTCCATGCTGTTGCAACTCGGGTGCGGTCCTCGCGACCGAGTTGCCACAGAACGATCGGGTCACGGACGCGCGACACTGAGGTTCGTCCGGCTGGGGCAGTGCGCTCCTCCAGCCGGGTGGTGACAGAGCGCCGTGGGCAGGAGCGGGGTTGGCGGATCAGGAGATGATCGGAAAGATGGGCCGGGTCACCGGCACCGTCGGCCCCGGAAAGCTGGGAGAGGTCATGGTGCCCATCCGCGGCGGCAGCGAGGCGTTTCACGCCTACGCGGCCGACGAGGGGGAGACGATCATCCGGGGTACCCGGGTCGTGGTCGTCGACTACTTCCCGCCGCGTACGGTCGTCGTCACCAAGATGTAGCGCAGCATTTGGGGGGTCAACATGGCCATCATCGGCGGCATCGTCGTCGGCGCCTTCGTCCTGCTCATCCTCGTCTTCAAGGCGATGTGGCGGGTGGCGGAGCCCAACGAGGCCTTGATCATCTCGGGCCTGCGGGAGCACGCCACGGCCGACGCGGTGCAGGAGAGCCTGGGCTTCCGGATCGTCACGGGCAAGGGCACGCTGGTCGTTCCCGGCGTGCAGCAGGTGCGCCGGTTGTCGCTCGACCTGCGCGAGGCCGAGCTGGCCATCGACTGCGTCACCCACCAGGGCATCCCCCTCGGCATCCGGGGCGTCGTGATCTTCAAGGTGGGCGACGACTTCACGTCCATCGCCAACGCTGCTCGTCGTTTCCTCGACCAGCAGGACCAGATGGAACTGCGCGTCCACAACGTGTTCGCCGGCCACCTGCGCGCCATCGTGGGCAACATGACGGTCGAGGAGATGATCCGCGACCGCGAGAAGCTCACGCAGCTCACCCGCGAGTCGTCGGGCGTGGAGATGGAGAAGCTCGGCCTCATCGTCGACTCGCTGCAGATCCAGGAGATCGAGGACCCCACCGGCTACATCGAGAACCTGGGCAAGCCCCACGCCGCCGCGGTGGCCAGCCAGGCCCGCATCGCCCAGGCCCACGCCGACCGCGAGGCGACCCAGCAGGAGCAGGCGGCCGATGCCTTGAAGGCCGAGGCCCGGCGGGAGAGCCAGATCAAGCAGGCCGGCTACCAGGCCGAGGTCGACGAGGCCGCGGCCAAGGCCAAGCAAGCGGGGCCGCTGTCCGACGCCCAGGCCCGCCAGGAGGTCGTGGTCCAGGAGACCCGGGTGGCCGAACTGGAAGCGCAGCGGGAGGAGCAGCGGCTGCAGGCCAGCGTGCGCAAGCCGGCCGACGCCAAGGCCTACGAGCAGGTCACGCTGTCGAAGGCCGAGCGCGACGCCCGCATCGCCCAGGCGGAAGCGGCCCGGCAGGAGACGGAGATGAAGGCGGCGGGCGAGGCCCAGCGGGTCCGGCTCCAGGCCTCGGCCGACGCCGAGCACGTGAAGCTGGACGCCTCGGCCCGAGCCGAAGCCACCAGGGCGGTGGGCGAGGCGGAAGCGGCCGCCACCCAGGCCAAGGGTCTGGCCGAGGGCGAAGCGGTGCGGGCCAAGGGCATGGCCGAGGCCGAGGCCATCAAGGCCCGGGCCGACGCCCTGGCCGAGAACCAAGACGCCGTCATCGGCCAGCAGCTCGCCGAGAACTGGCCGGCCATCGTGGAGGCGGCGGCCAAGCCCTTCGGCGGCATCGACCAGCTCATCGTGCTCAACGGGGCCCAGGGGTTGAGCGAGGCATTGGCCCAGGCCCTGTCCCAAGGCGTCACCGGTCTGCAGATGGCCCGCAGCCTGTTGAGCGGCGGCGGCGGTGGCGGCAACGGCGAAGGGTCAGGCGCCAAGCTGGCGGAGAAGGCCGTCCACGATTGACACCCGGCCGCCCGTACGCTCCCACTCGTCGCCCACGGCCGTGTGGTCGACGAGGCCGGCGGCGTCGGGCGCCAGGCCCAGCGCCTCGGTGACGGCGGCCCGAAGGGTGGCGGGCTCGACCTCGTCGCCGTAGGCGGCGAACGCCTCCAGCCCGTCCCACAGCGAGGCCGGCGGCGCCGGCGGGGTGCCGCCCGTCTCCAGAGCCAGGGCCACCGCCGCGAAGACCTCGTACGTTCCCGTGTCCAGCGGGCGGCGGAACCCGGCCACCGGATGCAGGCGCCACTCCAGGGTGATGCCGCCAGGGCCGTCGTCCCGGAGCCACACTTGGGATCCGTTCACATAGGCATCGACGGGCTCGCCGAACTGCTCGTCCAAGGCCACGACCAGCTCGGGTGAGATGCGCCACACGCAGGCAGGAGTGAGAGCCACCGCCGCAGTCTTGTTGCTGGCGTGCGCGTGCACGCCCGCGCGCCACGCCGTGGCGCCGGCCACCAGCGCGACGCCCAAGACGACGGCCGCGGCCCCGACCACCAGCACCAGCACCAGTACAAGCACCACGGTGGTCGCCCCCGTGGTGGCCACGGACGCCACCGCCTCCTGCCCGGCCGTTCCCGCCCGGGCCACACCTCGCCCCGACCGGCCCCGCTACGTCCTGCACGTCGACGTGCGCCCGGCCGAGAACGTGGTCACCGGCTCCGTCGACGTGCGCTTCACGCCCGACATCCCCACCGACCGGCTGGTGTTCCGCCTCTGGGCCAACGGCCCTCGCCCGGCCGGAGCCGGCGCCCGCCTCGACGTGCCCGAGGTGCGGGTGGGCGCCCACCCGGCCACCCTGGAACGGCCCGACCCCACCACCCTCGTCGTCCGTCTCACCTCGCCGCTGGCCGCCGGGCAGGAGGTGGGCGCCAGCGCCCCCTTCACCCTCACGCTGCCCAAGCCGGTGGACGACCGCATCTCCCGCACCGGCGACGCCGTCCGCCTGGGCTCCTTCTTCCCCATCCTGGCGTGGGAGCCGGGCGTGGGCTGGGCCACCGAGCCGGCCGTGTCCGGCTTCGCCGAGGCGTCGACGGCACCGACCGCCGACTTCGCCGCCAGCGTCACCGTGCCGCCCGGCTTCGATGTCCTCGCCACCGGTGTGCCCGACGGGAGCGGCCGCTGGTTCGCTCCGGCCGTCAGCGACTTCGCCCTGTCCGTCGGGCACTTCAAGGAGGTCCGCGGCAAGGCCGGTCCAGTGGACGTGACTGTCGGGGTGGATCAGTCGCTGACCGGTGAGGACCCGGCCGCGTACCTGGCCCGCATCGTCGCGTCCCTCGACGACTACAGCGCTCGCTTCGGCCCGTACCCCTGGCCCGCCTTCACCATGGCGGTCACGCCCGACCTGCGGGGCGGCATCGAGTACCCCATGCACGTCATGCAGGGGCCGGGCTCGGCCGGTCGGACCACGCCCCACGAGGTCGGCCATCAGTGGTTCTTCGCGCTGGTGGAGAACGACCAGGGCCGAGACCCGTGGCTGGACGAGGGCCTGGCCAGTTGGGCCGAGGCCACCCACGAGAACACGCTCCGCACGTTCACGGGGCGGGCCATCCCCTCTGCGGGAAAGGGGAAGCTGGGCCAACCGATGACGTACTGGGAGCCCCGGCAGTCGATCTACTACGCCAGCGTGTACGTGCAGGGCGTGCAGATGCTCGCCGCCCTGGGGCCGGCCGCCACCGTCGACTGCATCCTGCGCCAGTACGTGGCCCGCACGGCGTTCCGCATCGCCCGCCCCGCCGACCTTCTGGCCGCGGCCCGGGTGGTGGTGGGGGACAAGGCCGCGGCCGTGTTCTCGTCCTTCGGGGTGGCGTAGCGTTTCGCCGACATGGACTCTGTTATCGCCATTGCTGGGGCCGTGCGGCGGGGTGAGCGCAAGGCCGTCGAGGTGCTGGACCAGAGCCTCGATCGCATCGCCGCCCACAACCAGGCGCTCAACGCCTTCGTCCACATCGATTCCGAACTGGCCCGGCAGGCGGCGGAACAGGTCGACGCCGCGGTGGCGCGGGGTGACGATCCCGGGCCGCTGGCGGGCGTGCCCTTCGGGGTGAAGGACCTGTACGACTGTGCGGGCATGCCCACGTCCCGGGGCTCGCTGCTCTACAAGGGCCGGCCACCGGCGACCGAGGACTCGATCCATGTGGCCCGCCTGCGGGCGGCCGGGGCCGTGCCCGTGGGCAAGACGGCCACGCCCGAGTTCGGCGGCGGCTACATCACCGACACCAAGGCGTGGGGCACCACCCGCAACCCCTGGAACGAGGAGCGCTCACCGGGCGGGTCGAGCGGTGGTTCGGCCGCGGCGGTGGCGGCCGGGTTCGTGCCCTTCGCCACGTCGAGCGACGGAGGCGGGTCGACGCGCATCCCCGCCAGCTTCAGCGGGCTGGTGGGCTTCAAGGCGTCGCACGGCCGCATCCCCTACCCGGGCAACTCGATCTCCCAGACCAGTTGCGCGGGCACGTTGGTCACGACGGTTGCCGATGCGGCCCGCACCCTCGACGTCATGGCCGGGCCCGACGACCGCGACCGGGTGTCGCTGCCCCCGCCCACCGTCCGCTACGAGAACGCCATCGAGCAGCTGGACGTCAGGGGCCTGCGCGCCGTGTGGTCGCCCGACTACGGCTATGCAGTGGTGGAGCCCGAGGTGGCGGCCCTGGCCGAGGAAGCCGCCTTCGCCTTGGCCGATGCGACCGGGCTCACCATGGTCGACCGCAAGGTCCAGCTCACCGACCCGGTGAAGGTGTGGCTCACCTCGGGAGCGTGCGACCTGTGGGAAGAGCTCGAGCGGGGGATGTGGCCGGAGCGGGCGGACGAGTTCGACCCCGTCACCAACTTCGGGCTGCGCACCACGGAAGACCTCACGGTGGCCCGCTTCGCTCGCTTCGCCCACTACCGGTCGCGCCTCGACGAAGAGCTGGCGGCCGTGTTCGCCGGCGTCGACGTGGTGCTCAGCCCCACCACTGCCATCCCCGCCCCCGACGCCGCCTTCCCGCCGCCCAGCGTCATCAACGGCGAGACGGTGAACCCGGCCATGGCCGTGCCCTTCACCATGGCCGGCAACCTGTCGTGGAACCCGGCCGTGTCCGTCCCCGCGGGCACCACGGCCGACGGGCTGCCCGTCGGCCTGCAGGTGATGGGAAGGCGTCACGCCGACGAGGTGGTGCTGCGGCTCGCCCGCCTGTTCGAGCAGGCCCGCCCCTGGCCCCGCCACGCCCCCGGCTGGTCCTGAGCCCTCTTCCGTTCTCGTAACGCTCACGCGGGCGGCGGCGGGTGAGCGGCGGCGGGTTAGCGGCCGGGGCCGGCGGGTACCCGTTGCGGTATGGACGAAGCCTCGGTCTCGCAGACTGACGCGCCCTCGCACGGCACCAGGGCGGCCGTGGCCCTGTACGGGCTGCTCCTGGTCGGTGGGCTGGTGCTCCTCGAGGTCGTGCTGCGCGCCGGCCGCCACGTGGGCGGGCCCAAGGCGGCCGGCGACGTCACCCTGCCAGGCGGGGGCGCGGCCACCGAAACCATCGTGTGGAAGCTCCTGCTGGCGTCGGCCGTCATCATCGTGGTGGCCCGGCTGGTGGGAGCCCTGTTCCAGCGCATCAACCAACCCCAGGTGGTGGGCGAGATCGTGGCCGGCGTGCTGCTGGGCCCGTCGGTGCTGGGCAACGTGTGGCCCCAGGCGACAGAGTGGTTGTTCTCGCCCAAGCTCCTGCCGTTCATCGACGTGCTGGCCCAGGTCGGCCTCGTCTTCTTCATGTTCCTGATCGGGCTTGAGCTCGACGTGCGCCTGCTCAAGGGGCGGGGCCAGATCGCCGCCACCGTCAGCCACGCGAGCATCGTGGTCCCCTTCCTGCTGGGGTCGACGCTGGCGTTGCTGCTGTTCCCGGTGCTCGGCTCGGCGTCCGGCCGGTTCACCCCGTTCGCCTTGTTCATGGGCGCGTCGATGAGCATCACCGCCTTCCCGGTGCTGGCGCGCATCCTCACCGAGCGAGGCATCTACAAGAGCCGCCTCGGTGCCATCACCCTCACGTGCGCGGCGGTGGACGACGTGACCGCGTGGTGCATCCTGGCCGCCGTCGTCACCATCGCCCGGGCCAACGGTGTGGGGCCCGCCATCCAGACGCTGGCCCTCTCCGTGGTGTTCATCGGGTTCATGCTGTTCGCCGTGCGCCCGCTGCTGCGGCGGGTGGCGACGTACTACGAGGCGCAGGGCCAGCTGCGGGGCGGCATGCTGGCAACCCTGTTCGTGGGTGTGCTGCTCAGTGCCCTGGCCACCGACCGCATCGGCATCCACGCCATCTTCGGGGCCTTCCTCTTCGGGGCGATCATGCCTCAGCACTCGCAGTTGGTGGCCGAGCTGACGGAGAAGCTCGAGGACTTCACCGTGGTGTTCCTGCTCCCGCTGTTCTTCGCTTTCAACGGGCTGCGCACCGACATCGGGCTCCTCGGGGGCGACGTCAAGCTCTGGTTGTTCTGCGGCCTGATCCTGCTCGTCGCCGTCGCCGGCAAGTGGGGTGGGTCGACGCTGGCTGCCCGGGTGGTGGGCCTCGGCTGGCGGGAGTCGATGGCGCTGGGAGCGCTGATGAACACCCGGGGCCTCACCGAGCTGATCATCCTCAACATCGGGCTCGACCTCGGCGTCATCCCGCCCGCCCTGTTCGCCATGCTCGTGATCATGGCGCTGGTCACCACGTTCATGACCACGCCGACCCTGTCCCGGATCTACAAGCCCGAGGAGTTGGCCGCAATGGCCGCCGAGGGGGAGGGAGAGGGCGAGGGCGAGGGCGAGGGCGGCGGCGAGGCGGGTGGGCCCCGCACGTTCCGCATCCTCGTGCCCATCGCCAACCCGTCCGTCGGGCACGAGCTGGTGCACACCGCCCTGCGCCTGGCGTGGGAGGAGGGCGAGCTGGCTCAGATCACCTTGCTCCGGGTGGTGCAGCTTCCGGGGTCGGCCTACCGGGCCGGGCCTCGGGCCCAGCAGTCGAGGGTGGAGCGGGCGGTCGAGGGTCTGCGCCCGCTGGTGCAGCTGGTCGAGGGGGCCGGGCACCAGGCCGTTCCCCTGGTCGTCCCCGCCGGCGATGTGGCCGATGCCATCGTGCGGGTGGCCAGCGAGCGCAGCCCCGACCTCGTGCTCATCGGCTGGCACCGCTCGTTGTGGGGCAACCGCCTGCTGGGTGGGGCGGTGGGCGAGGTGCTGCGGCGCACGCCCGCCAACGTGGCCGTCGTGGTCGACCCTGCGGGCACGGGCCTGGCCCTGTCCAAGGACGCCCGCATCCTGGTGCCCTACGGCGGCGGGTTCCACGAGGACGTGGGCCTCGATCTGGCCCTGCGCCTGGCCCAGGCCAGCCGGGCCCGCATCACCCTGCTCGGCCCCGCGTCGGAGGCGGGTGTGCTGAGCGAGAAGGCGGCCCAGGCCTACGAGGAGACGGGCGTGTGGACCACGCCGTTGCCCGTCGAGGGGGACGTGGGCGCGGCGCTGGTGGAGCAGGCGTGCGACGCCGATCTGGTGGTGCTCGGCGTGGGCGAGGAGTGGTCCCGCAACCAGCAGTCGCTGGGCGGCCTGCGGGACGCGGTGGCGGCCCGGGCCACGGCGCCCGTGCTGCTGGTGCGGCGCCACGGGCAGCGCCGGCTGCGTCGCCCCAAGGAATGGATCGTGGAAGCCGCCGCCGAGGCGACGACCGAGGTGGAGGCCGAAGCCGTCTAGTTCGAGGTGTCGCCGTGCTCCCGGAGGAACTGCTCGACCTCGGCGGCCAGCGTGTCCCCGCCGGCCAGCTCGGACGCCTGCTCGGCGTCGTCGCTCTCCTCCAGCGACCGCACGTACGACGCCACGTCCTCGTCCTCGTCGACCACCTCGCTGACCTGGCGCTCGTAGGCGCTGGCTGCGATCTGGAGGCTGACCACCTCGACCGACGACCCCAGCAGGGCCGCGGCCCGCTCCACCAGGGCGAGGGCCCCCTTGGGGGACGGGGTCTTGGCCACGTAGGCGGGGACGGTGGCCCACAGCGACGCCGACGGGATGCCGGCCCGGGCCAAGGCATCGTGGAGCACGCCGACGATCCCGGTGGGCCCTTCGTACCGTGACTGCTCCAACCCCAGACGGCCCACCAGCTCGGCCGACGCCGCCGTACCCGTGACCCGCACCGGGCGGGTGTGGGGAACGTCGGCCAGCAGGGCACCGAGGGTGACGGCCAACTCCACGCCCAACTCCTTGGCCAGGCCCACGATCTGCTCCGTGTACGTGCGCCACTTGAGCTGGGGCTCGATGCCGTGGAGGAACACCACGTCGTGGTTGGCGGTGGGGGCGACGGCCAGCTCGTTGGTGGGCCAATCGACGGCCCGGGTGATCCCGTCGACCAGGCGGACCTCGGGGCGCACCACGGTGAAGTCGTAGAACTCCTCGGGGTCGAGGGTGGCGATGCGCCGACCGCCCCACTCGGCGCTCAGGTAGCGCGCCGCGGTGGACGCTGCGTCACCAGCGTCGTTCCAGCCCTCGAAGGCGGCGATGAGCACCGGCCTGTGCAACTCGGGGCGCTCCTCCCACCGAACGACTTCCATGCGCAGACCGTACCCCTCCGCCGGGGCGGCGCCTGCCGTGCCCGATCAAGTTGTCACACCCCATGCGTAAGGTGGATCGGGTGGGTGTTCTGGACCGCTTCTCCGCTGCGACCCGGGCCTGGTTCTCGGCCAGCTTCGACGCGCCCACGCCCGCCCAGTCCGAGGGGTGGGAGGCCATCAGCCAGGGCCAGCACACCCTGATCCTGGCTCCCACCGGTTCGGGGAAGACCCTCGCCGCCTTCCTCTGGGCCCTCGATCGCCTGCTCACCCACCCGCCCCCGGCCGACGAGCGGGCCCGCTGCCGCGTCCTCTACGTCTCCCCGCTGAAGGCCCTCACGTACGACGTGGAGCGCAACCTGCGCGCCCCCTTGGCCGGCATCGCCCTCGAAGCGGAAAAGGCAGCAGCCGAGCGGGCGGGCGTCACCGCGCCCGCCATCAAGGTCGCCACCCGCACGGGCGATACGCCGGCGCGGGACCGGCGGGACATCCAGCGCCACCCGCCGGACATCCTCATCACCACGCCGGAGTCGCTCTACCTCATGCTCACGTCCTCGGCCCGGGAGGTGCTGGCGTCGGTCGAGCACGTGATCATCGACGAGGTGCACGCGGTGGCGGGCACCAAGCGGGGCGCCCACCTGGCTCTGTCCCTGGAGCGGCTGGACCGGTTGGTCACCGGCTCTGCGCCGGGGAGGCCCGCGCCCCAGCGCATCGGCCTGTCCGCCACCCAGCGCCCGTTGGACGAGCTGGCCCGGTATCTCGGTGGCGTGGCCGACGGCCGGCCCCGCCCGGTGGCCGTGGTCGACGCCGGCGTGCGCAAGCAGCTGGAGCTGCAGGTGGTCGTGCCCGTGGAGGACATGGGCGAGCTGGGCCGGCGAGCGACGAGCAACGACGAGCTGGTCATGAGCGGCCCCGCGGCGGGCGACCCCGAGGTGCGGGCGTCCATCTGGCCATCCATCCACCCCGTCCTGCTCGACCTCATCAAGCAGCACCGGTCCACGCTGATCTTCGTGAACTCCCGGCGCCTGGCCGAGCGGCTGGCGGCCCGGCTCAACGAACTGGCCGCCGAGGAGGGGTACGAGGGCGAGCTGGTGCGGGCCCACCATGGCTCCATCGCCCGCGAGCAACGGCTCGAGGTGGAGGACGCCCTGAAAGCCGGGAAGCTGCCGGCGTTGGTGGCCACCTCGTCGCTGGAGCTGGGGATCGACATGGGCGCCATCGACCTGGTGGTGCAGGTCGAGGCGCCGTCGTCGGTGGCCAGCGGGCTCCAGCGCATCGGCCGGGCCGGGCACCGGGTGGGGGAGCCGTCCAAGGGCCGCATCTTCCCCAAGTTCCGGGGCGACCTGGTGGTGGCGGCCGTGGTGGCCCAGCGCATGGAGGGCGGCCTCATCGAGGAGACGGTCGTCCCTCGCAACCCGCTGGACGTGCTGGCCCAGCAGATCGTGGCCATGGTGGCGATGGACACGCTCACCGTCGACGAGGTGGCGGCCGTGGCCGGGGGTGCGTACAACTTCAGCGACCTCCCCCGGGAGCACCTCGAAGGCGTGCTCGACATGCTGGCCGGGCGATACCCGTCGGACGAGTTCGCCGAGCTCCGTCCCCGCGTCACGTGGGACCGGGTGGCGGGCACGCTGTCGGCTCGGCCCGGCGCCCGCATGGTCGCTGTCACCAGCGGCGGCACCATCCCCGACCGCGGGCTGTTCGGCGTGTTCACGCCCGAGGGCAGCCGGGTGGGCGAGCTCGACGAGGAGTTCGTCTACGAGAGCCGGGTGGGTGAGCACATGCTGCTCGGGGCCACCACCTGGCGCATCGAGGAGATCAGCAAGGACCGGGTCGTCGTCACGCCCGCGCCCGGGGTGCCGGGCAAGATGCCGTTCTGGCATGGCGACCAGTTGGGCCGCCCCTACGAGTTGGGCCAGGCCGTGGGCGCCTTCCTGCGGGAGCTCGACGGCATGCCCGATGAGCGCCTGGCCGCCGAGCACGCCCTCGACGAGCTCGCCGTCCGCAACCTGCGCGCCTACGTCGACGAGGAGAAGGCGCTCACCGGCGGCGTCGTGCCCACCGACCGGCAGTTGGTGGTGGAGCGGTTCCGGGACGAGCTGGGCGACTGGCGGGTCTGCGTGCTGTCGCCCTTCGGCGCCCGCGTGCACGCGCCCTGGGCGCTGGCCATCGAGACCAAGATCCGGGAGCGCACGGGGCTGGAGGCCCAGGCCATCTGGAGCGACGACGG
>DASRGI010000060.1:0-11632 GCA_035651095.1 Acidimicrobiales bacterium
CGCCTTCGACGTCGCGCATGAAGCGCACGCAGCGCGTGCAGAGAATGCAGCGCTGGCGGTTCAGCATCAGCGTGGGACCGAAATCAACGTCGCCCTTGACGCCTTCTCCGTCGAACACACGCCTCGGAAATTCCATCCGGCTCTGATCGCGGCCGAAGTTGTAGGAGAAGTCCTGAAGCGGGCACTCGCCGCCCTTGTCGCACACCGGGCAGTCCAGGGGGTGGTTGACGAGCAGGAACTCGAGCACGCCGTCCTGGGCCTTTTTGACCTTGTCGCTTCGCGTCTGCACCTCCATGCCCTCGGCCACGGGCACATAGCAGGCAGGAGTAAGGGAAAAACCCCGAGGGCCCTTCACCTCGACCAGGCACATGCGGCACATGCCCACCGGCTTCATGCGGGGGTGGTAGCAGAACCGGGGGATGTAGACGCCGGCGTCCTCGCAGGCGGCGATGAGCAGCTCGCCGGCGCGCGCCTGGACCTGCTTGCCGTCGACCGTGATCGTCACCGTTTCAGCGGTGGTGTCAGCCATACGGGCAGGCGCCTTCCTTGATGTGCACCAGGAACTCGTCGCGGAACATGCGGATGCCCGAGGTGATCGACGAGGGGATGGACGGCCCGAGCACGCAGATCGTTGTCTGTTGCGGCGGCCAGGACAAACCCGGCGCGATGTTGTCGCACACGTCGAGGAGGAGCTCCAGGTCCTCCTCCCGGCCCGCGCCCTCTTCGATGCGACGCATGACCTTCTCCAGCCAACCGCTGCCCTCACGGCAGGGCGTGCACTGGCCGCACGACTCCCGGTTGAAGAACTTGGTGATGCGCCACGCGGCCCGGACCATGCACGTGGTCTGGTCCATGATCGTGACGGCGCCGGAGCCGAGCATCGACCCGGCCTTGCCCACCTCGTCCTGGTCCAGGGCCATGTCCAGCTGGTCGGGACCGAACCAGGGCGACGACGCCCCGCCGGGGATGAAGGCCTTGACCTGGCCACCGTTGCGCACGCCCTGGCCGTAGTGCTCGACCAGGTCGCGAAAGGTGGTCTTCGCCATCTCCACCTCGTAGTTGCCGGGCCGGTTGACGTGCCCCGAAAGCGAGAAGATGCGCGTGCCCGTGGACCGGCCCACACCCAGAGCAGCGAAGGCGGCGCCACCGTGCTCCACGATCCATGGCAGGTTGGAGAGCGTCTCCACGTTGTTGACGACCGTGGGCGCGCCGTACAGGCCGATGGCGGCCGGGAAGTAGGGCGGCTTGATGCGGGGGAAGCCCCGCTTGCCCTCCAAGCTCTCGATGAGGGCGGTCTCCTCGCCGCAGATGTAGGCACCGGCCCCGGGGTGCAGCACCACGTCGACGGTGAAGCCGGACCCGAAGATGTTGTGGCCCGCAGCCCCGTGCTGGTAGGCCTCGTTGAGGGCGGCCTGCACCCGCTCCTGGGCCAGCGCGAACTCGCCCCGCACGTAGATGAAGGCCTGCGATGCGCCGATGGCGTAGGCGCAGATGACGACCCCTTCGATCAACTGGTGGGGGTCGTTCTCCAGGAGCATGTGGTCCTTGAAGGTGGCCGGCTCGCTCTCGTCCCCGTTGACCACGAGGTAGACGGGCTGGGCCTTGCGCAGCATCGACCACTTGCGGCCGGCCTCGAACCCGGCACCGCCGCGCCCCAGCAGGTTGGAGGTGAGCACCTCCTGGGTGATCTCCTCGGGCGCCATGGTGAGGGCCTTGCGCAGGCCGCTGTAGCCGCCGTTCTGGAGGTACGACGAAAGCGTCCACGAGTTGGGCAGGCCGTGCCGGCGGGTGACGATGGGCTCGGCGTTGGTGACGGTCACTGCGTCGTATCTCCCTGGGCCGGAGGCGGGGGCGGTGCCGACGCGCGGGCCTTGAGCGCCTGCTGGGCCGCGGGCACGCCGCCGGCCCATGCCGAGATGTCCCGGCGCACCCGGTTGAGGGTGCCATGAGGCGGCACTTCGTCCTTGAGGCGACCCGATCGCAGGTCGTCGACGAGCTTGTCGAAGTCGGCGTTGGTCACGTTGCCGAAGAACCGCCAGTTGACGGCCAGGCAGGGCGCCTGCCCGCACAGCGCGATGCACTCGACCTCTTCCAGGGTGAAGGCCCCGTCCTCGGTGGTGACGCCGGGCTTGACGCCCAGCTTCTCCTCGGCGTGCTCCAACAGCTCGTACCCGCCGTTGAGCAGGCAGGCGATGTTGGTGCAGATGGACACCAGGTGGGTGCCCACCTCCTCGGTGAAGAGCATGTCGTAGAAGCTGGCCGTGCCGTAGACCTCGGCCGGGGTGAGGCCGATCAGCTCGGCCACGTGCTCCACCGACTCTGGTGTGAGCCAGCCGTTCTGCTCCTGGGCCACGTGCAGCACGGGGATGAGGGCCGACCGGGGCACGGGGTAGAGGGCGATGAGGTCCTTGGCCCGCTGGACGTTGTCACTGTTCAGCCTCACGAGAACAAGCTTTCAGCGCGGAAGCCGATCCGGCTTTGCCGGTCGGCTGGAACACGATCGAGCCCGCCCGAACGGAGCGAAGCGAGTGAGGGTGAGAGCCCGGTCATCGGTCGACTCCACCCATGACCGGGTCGATGGAGGAGATGACGGCCACGGCGTCGGCCACCATGCCGCCCCGCAACATGACCGGCAACGTCTGCAGGTTCACGAAGCTGGGGTCGCGCATGTGGAACCGGTAGGGCTTGGGCGACCCGTCGGCCACCAGGTACCCGCCCAACTCGCCCCGGGGCGATTCCACGGCCACGTACGTCTCCCCCGCCGGCACCTTGAAACCCTCGGTGAAGAGCTTGAAGTGGTGGATGAGCGCCTCCATGGACTCATCGATGCGACCGCGGGGCGGGGGCGTGAGCTTCTTGTCCTGGGTGCGGTAGTCGCCCTTGGGCATGAGGTCCACGATCTGGCGGATGATCTTGATCGACTCCCGCATCTCGTTGAGGCGGATGGCGTACCGGTCGAAGGCATCGCCGTACGTGCCCACCACCACGTCGAACTCGACCTGGTCGTAGAACATGTACGGCATGTCCCGGCGCAGGTCCCACGCCAGGCCCGTGGACCGCAGCATGGGCCCGGTGGCGCCCAGGGCCAGGGCCTGCTCGGTGCTCAGCACGCCCACGCCCTCGGTACGCCCCCGGAAGATGTTCTGCTGCGTGAGCAGCGTGTCGTACTCGTCCAGCCGGGGCGGGATGGCGTCGCAGATGGCGAGCACGTCCTCCCGCCAGCCGTCGGGCAGATCGGCGGCCACGCCGCCGGGGCGGATGTAGTTGTGGTTCATGCGCAGGCCGGTGACCTTCTCGAAGAAGGCCAGCACGATCTCCCGCTCCCGCCAGCCGTACAGCATCATCGACACCGCGCCGAGGTCCATGCCATTGGTGGCCATGAACAGCAGGTGGGACGACAGCCGGTTCAGCTCCATCATCAGCATGCGGATCCACGTGACCCGCTCCGGCAGCTCGACCTCGAGCAACTGCTCCACGCACATGGAGAACACGCACTCGTTGAACAGCGGAGCCAGGTAGTCCATCCGGGTCACGTTGGTGGACCCCTGGATGTACATCAGCTCTTCCTGGTTCCGCTCGATGCCGGTGTGGAGGTACCCGATCACCGGCTTCGACCGCAACACCGTCTCACCCTCGAGCTCCAGCATCACCCGCAGCACGCCGTGCGTGGACGGGTGCTGGGGCCCCATGTTGATGATCATGGTCTCGTCCTCGGTGAGCTCGAGGTCGAAGTCGTTGGTGTCGATGGTGAGGCCTTCGGGCAGGCGCAGGACGGCGCCTTCCTCGCGGCGCAACTCGGGGTCGGTGGTGGACTCCCGCACCCGCAGCTCCTGGCTGCCCTCCGACGTCCCGATCAGGTGCTCGTGGGTGTCGTTCGTGGTCACCAGGTCACCTCGAGCTCACCGGGTGCTTGAACTGCACGGGCACGCGGCCCACGGCGTAGTCCTTCCGCAGGGGATGCCCTTCCCAGTCCTCGGGCATGAGGATGCGCGTGAGGTCGGGATGGTTGTCGAAGGTGATGCCCATCATGTCGAACGCTTCCCGCTCCATGGCCTCCGTGCCCGCCCACAGGTCGAAGAGCGACGGCAGCACGGGATCGTCGGCCGGGACCTGGGCCCGCACCCGCAGGCGCCGGCGATGGGTGGTGCTGAGCAGGTTGACGACCACCTCGTACCGGCCGGGCTCCACGCCCTCGGGCAGGGGGCGGGCCGGGGCGGCCAGGTAGTCGACGGCGCACAGGTCCATGCACGCGTCGAAGCCGTCGGCCTTCAGGGCGGTGAGCACGTCGAGGTAGTCGGCCTGGGTCACGTGGACGACCTGCTGGCCGTGCGACCACGCGACGGGCGCGCCGTGCACCAGTTCGGGCTCGGGTGCGGCCTGCGCCTCGACCGCCTCGTCGGCGGGCTGCTGCTCGACCTCGCTCACGACCGGGCCGCCTCGAGGGTGAGCCCGGCGCCCGCGCCGGTCTCGTGCCGGCGCCGGGTGATCTCGCCGGTACGGATCTGCTCGTGGAGGGTGAGGATGGCGTGGATGAGCGTCTCCGGCCCGGGCGGGCAGCCCGGCGCGTAGACGTCGACGGGCACGATCTGGTCCACGCCCTGGACGATGGCGTAGTTGTTGAACATCCCGCCGGTCGAAGCGCACACACCCATGGTGATGACCCACTTGGGCTCCATCATCTGGTCGTAGGCCTGGCGCAGGACGGGGGCCATCTTCTGCGACACCCGGCCGGCCACGATCATCAGGTCGGCCTGGCGGGGCGAGGCCCGGAACACCTCCATGCCGAAGCGGGCCAGGTCGAAGTTGGCCGCGCCGGCCGCCATCATCTCGATGGCGCAGCAGGCCAGGCCGAAGGTGGCGGGCCAAACGCTGTTGCGACGCGCCCACTTGACCAGGTCCTCCAGCGTGCCGGTCAGGAAGTTGTGGTTGAGATCTTCGAGGCCCATGTCGCCTCCTATGCCGCTTCGATCGGTGCGGATTCGGGGGGAGCGGGCTCGGTCCGGCCGACCCGGCGCACGGTGGACTCGCTGGTGCGCACCTCGCCCACACCCGCCGAGGGCACCCGCTTGGCCGGGCCCCAGTCGAGGGCGCCGTTGCTGATCAGGTAGGCGAAGGACACGAAGACGGCCACTGCGAACACCAGCATCTCCACCAGTCCGAAGGCCCGCAGGTCCCGGTGGAAGATCACCGCCCAGGGGTAGAGGAAGATGATCTCGATGTCGAAGATCACGAAGATCATCGCCACCAGGTAGAAGCGCACGGGGAAGCGTTCGGCCGGCTCCCGAGTGGGCACGATGCCGCATTCGTAGGGGGCCTCCTTGGCCGCCGTGGGCTTGCGGGGGGCGAAGATGCCGGAAGCGACGAACGAGACCCCGGCGAAGAGCGTGGCCAGGACCAGCATCGTGAAGATGGGCAGGTAGTCGCTCATCGTCGCTCTCCCGTTCTGTCGGACTAAGCGGCGGCCAGTTGGCCGCGCAACCGCATGATCTCCTTGTCCCGCTCGTGCAGGACCGAGCAGGTGACGATGAACACTGCCAACGCCGCCACCGTCACGAGGAACGGGGGCAGACGGACGTTACCCAAGTCCCGCACCATCACGAGCGTGATGACCGGAGCGTTGGGATCGGGCTGCGGCGTGGCCGGGGCGGCGCCCGGGATGGGCGTCACCTTCTTCACGGCCTGCACCTGGATGACGGCGTAATGGGGCGAGTGGCGCACGTAGAACTTGTGGTGCCCGATGGTGAACAGCTGGTTGTCGCCGCCTTTGGTGTACCCGTCGATCACCACGTAGTCGGTGGGCTGCTTGTAGGGCGACTGGAAACGAGCCAGCTCTTCGGGCGTGGGGGGCTTGATCTCGTGGCCGGGCGCCGGCTTCACGCTGCTGGGCGCCAGGGTGCGGTCGCCCGCGGCCTGGGCATCGGCGAGCGTGGGGTTGCCGGGCTGGAGCTTGGTCCACTTGCCTTCAGGGAAGTCGGCCATGGCCGGCACGGTAGTTCGATTGATTAACGAACCGTTGATGAGCTCGACCGGCTTCCACGTCGGCTCCCGGCCCTTGAGGCCGATGCCGAACACCATCCACACCACGCCCATCACCAGGATCCAACCCGAGAGGCCGGCCGCGGCCAGCAGGAACCCGAGGCGGGAGCCCGTGTTGGTAGCCAGGAGCAGGTAGACGCTACCGGGCAGGACGACGATGGCAGTCAGCACGATGAGGGCGCCCCGGATCTGGGGGTCCCACGTGAGGGCGCCCAGCAGTTGGGCGGCGAACACGTGACCCATCACAACCTCCGCTCGTAGTCGACGATGGCAGCGATCTGGTCTTCGGTCAGCATCTGGGCGAAGCCGGGCATGCCGCCGCCCGCATCGGACCCGATGCCCCGCACGCCGTAGGGCTTGGCGAACTCGGTACCGGCCCCGACGAAGTCGATGTGGTCCTGCCGGGCTGGGAACTGCCGCACGGTGGCGCCGTTGGTGAGGTTGGGCCCGAAGGCGCCCCCGCCGATCACGTCGGACTCACCGTAGGACCAGCCCTTCGTGTGGCAACGGGAGCAGAAGGCGTCGAAGAGCTTGGCCCCGTCGGTGCCGTACTCCTTCAGGTTGGCCGCCTGGACGTCCTTGGGCTTGAGCTGGATGCTGGCCAGGTAGGCCACCAGGTCGTCGATCTGCTGGTCGTTCATGGGACCGCCGCCGAGCACACCCCATGCGGGCATGGGGGTGTTGGCCCGGCCGTACACGAGGATGGTGCGCACCTCTTCGGGCGAGAAGCGCAGGAGCACGGTGTCGAGGGCGGGCGCCTTCCACTGGACCTGGCGGGGCGGGGCGTCCTTGTTCGCCGGATCGCTGATCGAGTAGTTGGCCACGCCGCCCTCCCCCTTGGGGCCGTGGCACGTCGCGCAGCCGAAGTGGGCGCCGTGGACGGTGGAGTCGGCGGGCTGGAACAGTTCGAAGCCTCGCTCCTCGGCCCGGTGGGCGAAGCCGTTGATGGCGCCGGCCTGGCGGCCCGGCTCCCGCAGCCAGTAGATGGGGAGGCCGATGGCGATGATGGCCATCATGGCGAGCACGAACAGCTGGGCCCGCTCCAGCCGCGGGCCCTCGAGCTCCTCGTCGCTGAGGTAGGGCTTGCGATTGGGCGCCAGCTCGATCTCCGACCCGGGCGGCGGCGATTCCCGCCGGCGCAGGTGGAGCACGAAGTACACCGCCACCACGACGAGGGTGGCGACGACGAAGCCGATGCCCAGCTTCTGTTGGGCAGTTGTTGCGAGGAGTTGGGTCACACGGTCTCCGTTAGGCGCAATGCGGGCCCTCGGCCTCCTGGCCGGTGGTGTTGGTACCGATGGGCGGGCCCTGCACGACCTGCTTGGTGTCCACCACGATCTGACCGCCCTCCACGCTCACCGCGAAGCGGTCAAGCCCGCGAGGGGCAGGGCCACCCTTCTTCTCGCCCACCCGGTTGTACTTCGAGCCGTGGCACGGGCACTCGAACCACTGCGAGCTCTTGCACCACGGCACCCGGCATCCGAGGTGGACGCACTTCTGGTAGAGCGCCACCACCCCGGCCTCCATCCCTTCGAGCACGCCCCCGCTGTAGATGGCCTTGGCCTTGGGGATGTCGTCCTTGGGATAGGGGTTGATGTAGAAGCGGCCCTCGGGAACGTAGAACGGCTCCCTCTTGTCGTTGATCTGGGCGAGGATGTCGTCGAGCTTCCCGGCCTTGATCTTGGAGCCGAAGCCGCCCGACAGCGACGGCCAGAGGAACCCGATGGACGACAGGCCGAAGCCGGCCAGGCCCAGGCCGAAGAGGCCGACGATGCCCCGATTGAAGAACTGACGGCGGGTGACGGCCAGGACCTCGGGGTCCATGGGCTCCCGGGTGGCGGGCGGGGCGGGCGCTCCCACCGGCACCAGCTCGGCACCCGTGCCCCGGGCTTCGTTGTGGGCCAGGCGCTCGACCTCGCGACCCGACGGCCGCCCCTCCTCGAGGTGCTCGACGGCCTCGTGGCTCCGGTCCTTTCGCTTGGCCTCGCGCATGCCCATGGCCGCGGCCCGGTCGCGCCGGGCGGACGTGGTGTAGAGGAACAAGGCGGCGGCGACCACGAGGACGACGATGGCGATGACGACGGCTGCGCTCATACGGTCCTGCCTACAGGTCGAAGATCTCGTGAATGCCCTGACGCCAGGGCAGGATGAAGTTGAACCCCTCGCCCCGGAAGAACGACCCGATGATGACGAGGGTCGCCCAGAACATCAGGAACAGCGTCATGGTGGCGATGGCGAACTTGCGGTCCTCCGGTGCGTTGCTGGGGTTCTTGTCGATGTAGCCGGCCGCCCCCAGGAGGACGAGGCCCATGCCCGGGATGGTGACGCCCGCGACCATCGGGTGGAACATGGTGAGCAGCTCCTGGAGCCCGAGGAAGTACCAGGGCGCCTTGGAGGGGTTGGGCGTGAGGTTGTAGTTGGCCATGCCCAGCAGGGGGGCGTTGACGAAGGTCGAGAACACCAGCAGGAAGGCGGTCATGGCCGCCGCCGCCGCGAACTCGACGATCAGCAGGTGGGGCCAGGTGTGGACCTTGTCGGTGGGAGTGGCCTTGACGTACTGGATGGACCCGGCCTTGACCACGGTGAGGAGGCGCTGGGTGTGCCCGGCCACGGCACCGGCGGGTGCGGCACCGACGCGAGCAGCGGCACCGGTGGCCGCGGGAGCTGCGGCCGTGGCCACGCCACCGCCACCACCGCCGCCGCCTGCGGGACCGCCGGCCGCGGCACCATCGCCGTCGCCGCCGGCCTCCGACTTCTGGCGGGCAGCCTTGGAACGGGCGAGCAGCTTGGCCAGGCGGTCGTCGCCATCACCAGTGCCTGCCTCTTCGGCGGCCGGGGTTGCGGCGGCGGGCGCGGGCGTCTCCGCTTCGGGCGCGACAGTCGCGCCTTCTTCGGCCTGTTGCTTGGCCAGGGCGGCCTTGCGCTCGGCCGCCCGCTTCAGAAGGTGTTCGGGGACGTCAGCCATGAGCCCTCCCCTCGCGTCCTGGCAACGCCCGCGACGGCAGAGCGCTCGCCGGCGTTACGAGAACGGTGGGCGCGGGGTTACAGCGGACCACTGATCCCACCATCCTTCCTGACCCTCCAGAAGTGGATGGCCATGAAGATGACGATCACGAACGGGAACATGAGCACGTGGAGCACGTACCACCGCAACAGGGTGTCGGTACTGATCTCCACGCCTCCCAACAAGACGAAGCGCACCTGGGAGCCGAACACCGGCGTGTAGCCCATCATGTTCGTGCCCACGGTGACGGCCCACAGGGCCAACTGGTCCCACGGCAGCAGGTAGCCGGTGAAGGACAGCAGCAGGGTGAGGGTGAGCAGGATGACGCCGATCACCCAGTTGAACTCGCGGGGCGGCTTGTAGGCCCCGTGGTAGAAGACCCGGGCCATGTGCAGGAACACCGACAGCACCATGAGGTGGGCCGCCCATCGGTGCATGTTCCGGACCAGCAGGCCGAACGTCACCGACGTCTGCAACGTCTTGATGTCGTTCCACGCCTGGGCCGCGGTCGGTCGGTAGAAGAACATCAAGAAGATGCCGGTGACCGTCAGCATGATGAAGAGGAAGAAGCTGAGGCCGCCCAGGCAGAGCGTGTAGCTCACCTTGACCGCATGGCGCTTCACCTTCACCGGGTGCAGGTGGTACAGCACCGAGTTCATGATCACGTAGGACCGGTTCCGGGGGCTATCCGTGTAGCCCTTCCGGAAGATGGACCCGGGCCGGAAGATCGAGGTCATGAACTGCGAGCCCTTGAGACCGTCGAGCGCGTCGATGACCCGCTTCTTGACCGGGACCCGTTCTTTGACCGTTGCCGTGTTCGCAAACCGTCTGGCCACCGGAACTCCTTAAAACCGCATGCCGTACGAGTAGCCGTGCTTGTTGTCCCGCTGGTGCGGGTCCCCACCCCGGGCGGCCACGCCGGCCTTGCCCATGATGATCACGCCGGTGGGGCAGCGGTCGACGCAGAGGCCGCAGCGGGTGCAGACGTCCTCGTCGACGACGAAGACCACGTGGTCGTCGGGATCGACGCCAGGCTGGTCGGTGTTGACCGCGTCGGCCACCGTCTGGGCCGACAGCATGTGGATGCACTTCCACGGACAGATGTCGACACAGCCCTCGCACATGATGCACTCGGACTGGTCGATGTGGAGGAACTGCTTGGGCTTGACCGACTTGGCCAGGTCCTCGGGCGCGATCTCCTCCAGGACGTAGTCGCCCGGGAAGTACGGGAGCGGCGGGTTGGCGTCGTTTCTAGCCATGAGCGCAGCTCCGCAGGCTACGTGCGCGGCGGACCATGTCAGACCGGCACCTTGCGAACGAGCGGCCGCCCGTATGCCGACGTCTCGATGGCCGGCTGCTGAGCCGCCTTCTTGCCCCGGTTCTGCCACCACAGCCACCCGACCACCTGGCCCACGAGGAACACCACGTAGATCAGGGTGGCCACGATGTCCCGCAGGACCTGGGCGCTGACGATGATGCGGCCCCGGCCGAAGAACGAGATGCCGTGGGGGAACAGCAGGTGCTGCTTGCCCCCGATGGGGAGGGGGCCGGTGGGGATGCCGATCTTGTCGGACCGCCACTTGAGACCGCCGTCGGCCCAGCGCAGCCACTGGTCGGGCACCACGCCGTAGATCATCAGCATCAGGGCGAACAGGAAGACGGCGGCCACGAAGGCCTCGCCCCACGTGACGGGCGTGCCCGGGGCCCGCTTCTTCGCGACCCGGAACACGATGGCAAGCATCACTGCCGTGATGATCAACGAGGCAATGAAGCTGACCATCTCCCTCTCTTTCTGGGTTGGCTACGGGTGGCTCGCCTGCGGCCCCCCACGCGTCGGAGGGGGTTCGTGAATTTGCTCACATTCTACCCAGGCCCCGCCGCCGAAGCCCAAGCGGGAGGTGGTCTAGCACGGTGCCCACACCCACTCCACATCAGGGCCTGGCTTGGTCCAAGGGCGGGCAAAGCGCCTACAGTTCGGCCGATTGCCCGCTCCCCCCGGAGGTAGTGCGTGACCGAGATCCCCGAGCACCTCCTGCGACGCTCGCGCGAGCGCCGGACTGCGCTCGGCGGTGCCGAAGGAGGTGACGGCGAAGGCTCGGCCGAAGCCGCTCCTGCCGCACCCGCGGCGGCAGCGTCGGCCGCTCCGGCCGTCGTGGAGTCGTCGGCCGCGCCCACGGCCCCGGCCGAGGCCACCGCCCCGGCGGTCGTCGACGAGGCCCCCTCCCCCACCTACCTCACCGAGCAGGCCGTGCGCCGCAGCCGCATCCCCATCTGGGCCGCCCCCGTGCTCGTGCTCCTGCCGTTCTGGGCCATCCTCTACGCGGGCGCCTTCGGCGACCGGGGCAAGCCCGCCCAGGTCGATCCTCTGGTGCTGGGCCAGCAGATCTACACCAGCAAGGGCTGCAGCGGTTGCCACGGCGCCGCCGGCGAGGGCGGCGTGGGCCCGGCCCTGAAGGACGGCGACGCCAAGATCACCTTCCCCAACGTCGATGACCACATCACGTGGGTGAAGGAGGGCTCGCAGAGCAAGCCCAAGGGCACCCCCTACGGCGACCCCAACCGGCCCGGCGGCCAGCGTCACGTCGTCTCCCA
>DASRGI010000061.1:0-9958 GCA_035651095.1 Acidimicrobiales bacterium
CACGGCGAGCAGGTTGGCCGGGAGCGAGGCCAACGGGAACCCGCCGAAGACGGGGACGAGCACCGGCGCCACACCGAGTTGGGCCGCCAGCGTGACGGCGATGGGGAGGGGGAGCCGGCGGGTGAGGGCGGGGGACAACCAGGCGATGCCGGCCGTAGCTGCCACCGACAGGAGGAAGCCCAGCGACCCGACCAGCAGCGGGTCGACCAGGAGGAGACCGGTGACAGCCAGGGCAAGAAGGCGCTTGGTGGACACCGGGCGGCCGAGGGTGGCGGACAGCAGGGCGACGGCGGCCATGGCCTCGGCCCGGAGCACGGACGGCTCCCACCGGGTGAGCAGGCCGAACAGGGCGAGGAGGGCGAGGCCCAGGCCCAAGCGCGGCCCGAGACGGACGCGCCGGAGGGCGGGGGCGGCCAGAGCCAGCACGAAGGCCAGGTTCTCGCCCGACACCACCAGCAGGTGGCTGAGGCCGGCGTCGCGGAAAGCGGCCCGGGTGGCCGGGGGCTCGGTGCGCTGGTCGCCCAGGACGAAGCCGGCGAACAGGGCGCGGGACTCGGGCGGGAGCGACGCCGCGCCCCGTTCGATGGTGCGCCGCAACCCGTTGGCCAGGCGCAGGGGCGCGGGCGCGGGTTGCCATGGCCCGACCTCGTCCACCCGCAACGCGGTGGCCACATGGCGGTGGGCCAGTGCCGCCCTCGTCGGTCCGTTGACCGGCCCGGTGGTACCCGAGAGGCGAACCCGCTCCCCCGCCAGGCGGGGACGCAGGCGGTCGGCCCCGGGGCCGCCTCGCACCAGGGCGAGGGCCCGGCGATGCCCGAGGCGCACCTCGAACTGCAGGCCGCGCCCGCGGCTGGGTGCCGGGTCGGTGGCCAGGACGGCGGCGCCGGCCCAGGGCCGGGGTTCGGGCGGGGGCGGGAGCAGGCCGGCCCACGCCCGGGCGGCCAGGCCCGAAGCCAGGACAGCCGTGGCCAGGCACAAGAGCGCGGGCCGGCGCAGGGCGAGCGCCAAGGCGACGGCGGCCGTGGCGAAGGGGAGGGCGACCGGCCGGCTGGCACAGGCGCCCGCGGCGGCGGCCAGGGCGAGCACGAAGACCCACCGGTCGCTCATCGCCGCGCTCCCCCGCGCCCGCACGGCGTTCTGTTGCAACCGAGGGCCATATGTGGCGGTGCATTGCAAGAGAACGGTGGGGCGGGCGGGCGGCGGGCGGTCATACCCGCACCCGCTTGCGCAGGGCGGCCAGTTTGGACGGGCCGATGCCCTGGACCAGCAGCAGCTGGTCCACCGACCGGAAGCGGCCGTGCTGCTGGCGGAACCCGACGATGGCCTGGGCGATGGCCGGGCCGACGCCGGGGAGGGCGTCGAGCTGCTCAGTGGTGGCCGAGTTGAGGTCGAGAGGGATGACCGGGACCGGGCCGGGCGGGCCAGGGCCACCGCCGGCGCCTCCGGACCCGGCGAGCCCGGCCGATGGCGGGGGCACCTCGCCCTTGCGGGGCACGTAGACCCGCTGGCCGTCTCCCAGCGGGGCGGCCAGGTTCAGCTGGTCGGTGTCGGCGTCGGGCGTGGGGCCGCCGGCGGCGTCGAGCAGGTCGGCCACCCTGGCACCGGCCGGCAACCGGTACAGGCCCGGCGCGCCCACCGCCCCGGCCGCCTGCACGAGCATCTGCCCCTCGGCCCCCGGTACCGAGGTGGTGGTGGATGCCCGGGCGGCACGCGGCAACGAGTCGTCCGGCGGGGGGCCGCCGGTGTGGGCGGGCACGAGCGTCCACGCCAGGGCCAGAGCCGACACCACGAGCGCGAGCGCGCCGGTGACGACACGGCCCGGCGTGGTGCCGAGCGCGTCGGCCACCGCCACCACGCGGGCGCGCCAGGTGCCGGTCATTTCCCCGTTCGGGGGCGCGACAGGTGCAGGTTGAGGCACAGCAGACCCCCGGGACTGGGAGGCGAGTCGACCGGGGGGAAGTGGTCGAGGGGCACTCTATCGCCGGGGTGTAACAGCGACCGGGGGTGGTGCCGAGGGGCCGGCCAGGGGGGCCTGACGCCGAGGGGCCGGCCAGGGGTAACTCGCGGGGCGAGGGGTGGGGGCTGGCGGGTTGGGCGAAGGTGCGCGGCTGGGCGAAGGTGCGCGGCGGGGCGGGCAACTACGGCCGGCGGGCCTCCCACTCGGCCTCGACCTCCAGCGGGATGCGCCGGTAGGCGCCCCAGTGCCCGTACCCGGCCAGCCGCCACCGCAGGTACGACCTGACGTACCGCCACAGGAACCGAACGACCCCGAGCTCCACCCACTGCCGCACGTGCACGCGCTCGTGGCGCAGGAGCCGCGCATCGCTCGCCGCCCCCCGGCGCACGATGATCAGGCGCCCCAGGGTGATGGCGTCGGCGCCAGGCGGCACGGGGCCATCGACCCAGACACGGACCCGCCGGCCCCGCAGCCGAGCAGCGGCCCGAAGCTCAGAAGAGGCGCGCAGTGAGAGCCTTGCGGTACTGGGCGGTACGGGGGTCGTCCGGGCCCATCACCTCGAGCAGGTCGACGAAGCGTTGCCGGGCCTCGTCGTCGGCCTTGACCCGGTCGAGCAGCTGGTCGAGCTCGGCCGTGAGCTCCCGGTCGGCCGGGTCGCCCACCCGGGCCAGGGCCGCGATCCGGCGGACCTCGGCCGTGTCGGGCAGCTTGGCCAGCACGTCGAGCGCCTCGGCAGGCCGGCCGGCACCGACCAGCAGCTCGGCCAGGGCCAGCGTGGCCCGCTCGTGGCCGGGCTCCAGCTCCATGGCCCGGCGCAGGGCGGCCTCGTCGCCGGCGGCCGCGCCCTGTTCGGCCAGGAGGTCGGCCTCGCTGGCGGACGGCGCCAACCGGGACACGAACTCGCGCACCTGGTGCTCGGGAAGGGCGCCGATGAAGCTGTCGACCACCTGCCGGTCTCGCAGGGCGAACACGGCGGGAATGGACTGGACTCGGAACGCCTGGGCGATGCCCGGGTTGTCGTCCACGTTGACCTTGGCCAGCTCGACGGCGCCGTTCGTCTCGGCCACGACCTTCTCGATGGTCGGGCCCAGCGTGCGGCAGGGGCCGCACCAGGGCGCCCAGAGGTCGACGACCACAGGGACCTGTGCCGACCGCTCGATCACCGCCTGCTCGAAGTCGGCGTCAGTTACGTCAGCCATCGGCCCGAGTCTACGGTTTGGCCCGTGCAACCAATCGAGGGGATCAACGCCGACCGGGTGACGCAGTGGTTCGATGCGAACGTGCCCGGCGTGCAACCGCCGCTGGCCTTCGACCTCATCGCCGGAGGGCGGTCGAACCTCACCTTCAAGGTGTCGGACCAGGCGGGTCACACGTGGGCGCTGCGGCGGCCGCCGGTGAGCCACGTGCTGCCGACGGCGCACGACATGGGCCGCGAGTACCGCATCATCTCCGCCCTCCAGGACACGCCCGTGCCTGTGGCCGAGTCTGTGGGCTACACCGAGGACGAGTCGGTCAACGACCGGCCGTTCTACGTCATGGGCTACGTCGAGGGGCACGTGCTGCGGGACGCGGCCACGGCCGAGAAGGTGCTCGACGAAGCTGGGCGGCGGCGGGCGGGCGAGCACCTCGTGGACGTGCTGGCCGACATCCATGCCGTCGATGTCGACGCCGTCGGGCTGGGCGAGCTGGGCCGGCGGGAGGGGTACATCGAGCGCCAGCTGAAGCGGTGGTACGGGCAGTTCCAGCAGTCGGCCGCCCTCCAGGACCGCACCGTGCCGGTGGTCGACGAGATGCACGACTTCCTGGCCGCCCGGATCCCCGCGCAGGGTCCGGCCACCATCGTCCACGGCGACTACCGGCTGGACAACACCATGCTCGGCGACGACGGCAGCGTGCTGGCCGTCCTCGACTGGGAGATCTGCACGCTGGGCGATCCCCTCGCCGACGTGGGCCTGCTGATGGTCTATTGGGCCGAGCCGGGCGACGAGTACTCGGCACTGGGGAGTGCACCGACGGTCACCCCCGGCTTCCCCACACGCGAGGAGCTGAAAGCCCGGTACGCGGCCCGCAGCGGGCGCGACCTGAGCAGCATCGACTTCTACATCTCGTTCGGCTACTGGAAGCTGGCCTGCATCCTCGAAGGCGTGTACTCGCGGTACGCGGCCGGCGCGGGCGGCGGCGACCAGAGCGGCTTCGAGTTCTTCGCCGAGCAGGTGCAGCTCCTGGCCGACGCGTCGAAACAGGCGGCGGACCGACTCTGATGCTGTACGAGCTCCGCAGCGAGCCCGACCTGAACCAGCCGGTGCTCGTGGTCGCCCTGGAGGGCTGGATCGACGCCGGGCTGGGAGCGGGCACGGCCGTGGCAACGCTGTTGCAGCAACTCGACACGTCGGTGGTGGCCGCCTTCGACGCCGACGAGTTGCTCGACCACCGCGCCCGGCGCCCGGTCATGCGCATCGAGAACGGCATGAACATGGGCCTCACCTGGCCCGAAACCGAGCTGCGCCACGGGCAGGACGCGGCCGGCCGGGACGTGCTCATGCTCGTCGGCCCCGAGCCCGACATGCGCTGGCACGCCTTCACCAGCGCGGTGACGGGACTGGCCGAGCAGCTCGGCGTGCGCCTGGTGGTGGGCCTGGGCGCATTCCCGGCGCCGTCGCCCCACACCCGACCGGTGCGGCTGGCCAGCACCGCCACCGACGCCGAGTTGGCGGTCCGCGTGGGCTTCGTGCCCGGGGCCCTCGAGGTGCCCGCGGGCATCCAGGGCGCGCTGGAACAAGCCTTTGGCAGCAAGGGAATTCCGGCCATCGGCCTGTGGGCGCGCGTACCGCACTACGTGGCCGCCATGCCCTACCCGGCGGCCAGCGCCGCCCTGCTCCAGGGCCTGGCCGACCTCGCCGGCCTCTCCCTCGACTGGTCCGAGCTCGACAGCGCCGCCGCCCTCACCACCAACCGCATCGACACGCTCATCGCCAACAGCGCGGAACACACCGAGATGGTCGCCCAGCTGGAGACGCAGCAGGACGCAGCCGAGGGCACGTTCGATCTGGGCAACCTGCCGTCGGGCGACGAGATCGCGGCCGAGTTGGAGCGCTTCCTCCGGGGCGAGCGCTGATCGGCTGACCGGCTGACCCCGGGCTAACGTTCGCCGCCATGAAGGTGGATGGGGGCATTGGCTTCGACGTACGGCGCGTGGTCGAAGAGGCACAGGAAGCAGAGGCGGCCGGGTATGCGGGCGTGTGGTCGGCGGAGACCAGCCACGACCCCTTCCTCCCGCTCCTGCTGGGCGCGGAGCACACCGATCGCCTGGAACTGGGCACGGGCATCGCCGTGGCGTTCGCCCGCAGCCCCATGACCCTGGCCATGACCGCGTACGACCTCCAGCGCTTCTCCGAGGGCCGCTTCCTCCTGGGACTGGGGAGCCAGATCAAGCCCCACATCGAGAAGCGCTTCAGCATGCCGTGGTCGCACCCGGCGCCCCGCATGCGCGAGTTCATCCTGGCCATGCGGGCCATCTGGGACTGCTGGATGAACGGCACCAAGCTCGACTTCCGGGGCGACTTCTACAGCCACACCCTCATGACGCCGTTCTTCAACCCCGGCCCCAGCGAGTACGGCGTCCCCACCGTGTTCCTCGCCGCCGTGGGCCAGAAGATGACCGAGGTGGCAGGCGAGGTGGCCGACGGCATGCTCGTCCACGGCTTCACCACCGAGCGCTACCTGCGCGAGGTCACCCTGCCGGCGCTGGAGCGAGGCTGGCACAAGGGCGGCAAGACCCGGGCCGACTTCCAGCTCTCGTTGCCGTCCTTCGTCGTCACCGGCCGAGACGAGGCCGAGACCGAGCGGGCGGCCACGGCCGTGCGCCAGCAGATCGCCTTCTACGGCTCCACCCCGGCCTACCGCGCCGTGCTCGACCTCCACGGGTGGGGCGACCTCCAGGACGAGCTCAACCGCCTGTCCAAGCAGGGCGAGTGGGAGCAGATGGGGCGCCTCATCACCGACGACGTCCTCACGACGTTCGCCATCGTCACCGAGCCCGGCGGCGTGGCCAAGCAACTGCTCTCCCGCTTCGGCGACGTCATCGACCGCATCAGCTTCTACGCGCCCTACACGGCCGCCAACGACCTGTGGGGCCCGATCGTGCAGGAGCTGTCGGCCGCCTAGCTCTCGCCGCCAGTGCGCCCGAAGATCAGTGCGCCCGAAGATCAGTGCGCCTGAAGGACGGCGTCGTCTTTGAAGTCGGCGAACAGGCTGGCCGCCCCGGCCGCCGGGAACACCACGCTGGCTGCCCCCACGTTGCCCGTGCCTGCGGGCATGACCACGTTGCGCACCTTCGCCGGGTCGATGGACAGGCCCAGCCGCCCGAGGCGATAGAGGTCGATCACGGTCGCCCCGCCCGTGATCTTGGTGCCCCGGCCCAGGATTCCCAGCCACTTGAACACGTTGCTGGCGGTGACGCCCTGGGACCGCAGCCGGGTGAGGGCGGCGAGGATCACCGCGCCCTGGTTGCCCGTCCGGTCGATGTCGCCGTCGTTGAAGCTGTGCCGGTCGCGCACGAAGGCGAACGTCTCACCGCCGTTCATCTGGCGGGTGCCGGGGTCGAAGTTGGAGCCCGAGAACTTGTCGTGCATGGGCTGGGGGATGTTCAGGGAGATGCCGCCGATCTCGTCGACCATCCGGGGGAAGCTGGCGAACGTGGTGGTGATGACGTAGCGCACGTCGACGCCCACGAACTGCTGGATGGTCCGGGCCTGCAGGTCGGCACCGCCGAACGTGTAGGCGTCGTTGATCTTGCTCGACCCCCGCCCGGGGATGGGCACCCACGTGTCCCGGGGAATGTCGAGGATGGTGGCCGAGCCGGCCGCCGGGTTCACACCGATGATGTGGATCGCGTCCGCCCGGTCGCTGTCGATGCCGGGCCGGCCGTCGACACCCAGCACCATGATGAAGATGGGCGCCCCCGGAGCGGCCGTGAAGTGGCCCTCGTCCACCCTGTGCACCTCGACCACGGGCTGGCCCTGGGCCAGCGCCACGGCGCCGCCGGTGAGCACCACCGCCAGGAACAGCCCCGCCGCGGCGAACCACCGCTTCATGCGCCGGGCCCGCGTCACTTCTTCTTGGCCTTCGCCGTCGTGGTCGTGGTGGACGGCACCGGGGCCGGGGCCGTGTCCCGCTTGGTCGACATGTCGTAGCTGTCGATGCGCCAACCGCCGGCGGCAGGGACGAGGACCAGGTCACCGGTGCGGGCGATCTGCACGCGACTCCCTCCGTTGGTGGCGGTCACGGTCAGGGTGACGTTGGCGTTCACCATGCCGATCTCGCCGTTCTGCCCGGCCAGGGCGACCAGGGTGGCCGTGGCCGTATCGGGATGGACCGTGCCCGCCACCGGGGCCGGCTCCTCGATCAGGGCCGCCCGGTCGGGACCGCCGGGAGCGAGGCGAGCCAGGGCGTCGGCCGTGAACACGCCGTCGAGCCCGGCCGAGGGTTGGGCCGTGCGCAGGGGCGCGGCGATGCCCGCCGACAGGTAGGACGTGAGGGTGGCCAGCACCTGGTCCCGCAGGTCGTCAGGGAAGGGTGGCGCCGGGTCCCGCATGCTGTCGACGGTGGCCGCCGACGCCGTGACCTTGAGCGGCGCCGCCGCCGTGGTGGTCGTGGTCGGCGGCCGGGGCGGGGCCGCCTTCTTGCCACCGCCGGACGAGCAGGCGGAGGCCGTGATCAGGGCAGCGGCGACGAGGACAGCGGAACGGCGAGCAGGCATCCGCCGTCGAGGATACGGGCGGGCTCCGTCATATTCGGGGATTTCGGCCGTCTTAAGGCCTGATGGACGGCGAGCAACGAGCAATCCTGGTGGTCGGACCGGACGTGGGCCAGCGCTGGGAGTTGGCGTGGGCCCTGCACGAGGCCGGGATCGCCGCCGAGCAGGCGGGCACGGGCGAGCAGGCCCGGCGCCGGATCGTGCACGGGCGCCTGGCCGGGGTGGTGCTCGACGGGCTGACCCCGGTCGAACTGGTCGACGAGTTGGTACACGAGGTCCACCCCGACCCGGAGACGGGCGAGGTCCCGTTCGTGCTGGTCACGACCCGCGACGCCGACGCCGGCACCGTGGTGGCCCGGGTACGCACGCTGCTGCGCCCGGACCGGGAGGCCGGGTAGGGCGGTCAGACGAGCTGGAGCTCTTCCCCCAGGTAGCGCTGCTTGCACAGCGAGCGCTGGAGCTTGCCCGACGACGTCTTGGGCAGGGTCCCGGGGGCCACCAGCACCACGACCTCGGGCGGAAGGCCCACGGCGTCCGACACCTGGCTGGCCACGGCCGTGCGCAGGTCGCTCAGGCCGTCCGCCTTGGTCTCGGCCACGACGATCAGGGACTCCTTGCCCCGGTGGCCCTCGACGCCGAAGGCGATGACGTTGCCGGCCCGCACACCCTCGACCATCTCCGCCGCCCGCTCCACGTCCTCGGGGAAGACGTTGCGCCCGCCGACGATGATGACGTCCTTGATGCGGCCGCAGAGCACCAGCTCGCCGCCCACCAGGTAGGCCAGGTCGCCGGTGCGCAGCCAGTCACCCCGGAAGGCGGCCTCGGTGGCATCGGGGCGCTTGTAGTAGCCGGGCGTGACCGACGTGCCGCGGATCTCCAGCTCCCCCACCTCCCGCTCCCCGAGCGTCCGGCCTGTGTCCGGATCGCACACCCGCACCTCCAGCCCGGCCACGGGCCGGCCCAGCAGGGCGAAGCGGCGGACGGTCGGGTCGTCGTCCGGCCGGTCGTGGACCGGGGCGGCGTAGCGTTCCTGCTCCAGCGAGGCCCGGTCCACGGTGTCGATGCGCATGCCTGACATGGGCTCGGGGAAGGTGCCGGCGATGGCCAGCTCGGCCATGCCGAAGGCGCAGAACGACGCCCCGGGCCGGAACCCGTGGGGGCCGGCCGCCTCGCAGAAGGCGTCGACGGTGGCCGGGTTGACGGGCTCGGCTCCGTTCAGGGCGATGCGCCAGCGGGACAGGTCGAGCGACCCGGGCGCGGCCCGGCGCAGGGCCCGGGCGGCCAGGGCGTAGGAGAAGTTGGGGCCCGCCGTCGCCGTGCCGCCATAGGTGCTCATCCACTCGATCCAGCGGCCGGGCTGAGCCAGGAAGTCCTGCGGGGCGGCCAGCACCAGCTCCATGCCGGTGATCATGGGAAGGGTCAGGGTTCCGATGAGGCCCATGTCGTGGTACAGCGGCAACCAGCTGACGAGCACGTCGTCTTCGGGGTCCAGCCGGGCGGACGCCGCCGCGCCGTCCAGGTTGGCCAGGATCGTGCGGTGCGGGAGCATGACGCCCTTGGGGTCGGCCGTGGACCCGCTGGTGAACTGGAGGACGGCCAGGTCGTCCTCGTTGATCTTGGGCTCCTCGTAGGCGCTGGCTCGGCCGGCCGTGAGCTCGTCCAGGCGGACCATGGGCGGGTCCCCCGGCTGGGGGTCGACGAAGGCGGCCAGGTCGGGGTCGACGAGGACCATGCGGGCGTCGGCGGCGACGATGCGGCGCCGGGTCTGGTGCACGAACTCCTCCAGGGAGCCGAGCCGCATGGGGAGGGGCAGGACCACCACGGTGGCGCCGGCCAGCCAGCTCGCCTGGATCGCCGTGACCAGGGCTCGGGTGGTGGGGCCGAGGAGGGCGATGTGGTCCCGGGGGGCGATGCCCCGGGCCTGGAGGGCGGCGGCGGTGGCGCGAGCTTCCTCGTGGAGCTGGGCCCAGGGGACCCGGATTGCCGTGTCACCGGTGATGAAGGTGATGGCGTGCGGACGCGAGGATGCCCGACCCAGTCGGGAGACAAGGGTGGTCACGAGGGGTCCGACTCCGGTGGGCGGGCGAGTGTTACTGGATTTGCCTGTGGATTCCGCTAGCTGGGACGGGGTCCGGGGCCGCCGCTGGGCGGCTTGGTGGTCGTGGTGGTGGTTGCGGGGTGGGTGGAGCCGCTGGTGCCCGACCCCGACGGACCGGAGGAGCCGCTGGTGCCCGACCCCGACGGAC
>DASRGI010000062.1:0-2397 GCA_035651095.1 Acidimicrobiales bacterium
CGCGTGGTTCAGACGTTCGTGCCGCCGCCCATCATCGGCGGGCAGCCGACGAACGTGCCGCCGCCGTTCGGCGGGCAGCCGGGCGTGCGCTTCGTCGTGCAGACCTTCCACCGGGCCGGGATCCCCGACGGGTGGGGCGCCGTCGTGCGCCTGGCGATCATCGGCGCCGTGGTCCTGGCCGTGGCCATCAGGCGGCTCAAGCGAATCAAGTTGGCGGGAGCGACCGACTGACGCCACCCTTATAGGGCCCATGCCCAACTGGAACCCCTCCTCCTGGCAGGACAAACAGGCTGTTCAGCAGCCCGACTGGCCCGACGCGGGCGCGCTCGACCGCGCCCTCAAGCAGCTCGCCAACCTGCCTCCGCTGGTGTTCGCGGGCGAGGCCCGCAACCTCACCGCCGACCTGGCCGAGGTGCAGGCGGGGAACGCCTTCCTCCTGCAGGCGGGCGACTGCGCCGAGTCGTTCCACGAGTTCTCGGCCGACGCCATCCGCGACAAGCTCAAGGTCATCCTGCAGATGGCGGTCGTGCTCACCTACGGGTCGGGCGTGCCCACCGTGAAGCTGGGGCGCATCGCCGGCCAGTTCGCCAAGCCCCGCTCCGCCGGCACCGAGACCGTGGGCGACGTCGAGCTGCCGTCGTTCCGCGGCCACATGGTGAACGACGACGCGTTCACCGCCGAGGCGCGCGTGCCCGACCCGGAGCGGCTGGTCGCCGCCTACCACCAGGCCGCGTCCACCCTGAACCTGCTGCGGGCGTTCACCAAGGGCGGCTTCGCCGACCTCAGCCAGGTGCACGTGTGGAACCAGCAGTTCGTGTCCACCAGCGCCGAGGGCCGTCGCTACGAGGCGATCGCGGCCGAGATCGACCGCGCCATGCGGTTCATGAAGGCATGCGGCATCGACCTGCAGAAGGAGGCCCACCTCCACCAGGTCGACTTCTACACGTCGCACGAGGCGCTGCTGCTCGGTTACGAGGAGGCGCTGACCCGGCGCGACTCGCTCACGGGCGACTGGTACGACTGCTCCGCGCACCTGGTGTGGATCGGGGAGCGCACCCGCCAGCTCGACGGCGCCCACGTCGAGTTCATGGCCGGCATCAAGAACCCCATCGGCGTGAAGCTGGGCCCCACCACCACACCCGAGGAGGCCCTCGCCCTGTGCGAGCGCCTCAACCCCGAGAGCAGGCCGGGCCGGCTCACCCTGGTCACGCGCATGGGCGCGGGGGCCGCCGCCGACCTGCTGCCGCCGCTCGTCTCCGCCGTCGAGGCCGCCGGCCACCCGGTGACCTGGGTGTGCGACCCCATGCACGGCAACACGTTCACCAGCCCCTCTGGGCACAAGACCCGCCGCTTCGACGACGTCCTGGCCGAGATCAGCGCTTTCTTTTCCGTCCACCGGTCCCTGGGGACCTGGCCGGGCGGCATGCACATCGAGCTGACCGGCGACGACGTGACCGAGTGCCTGGGAGGCGCCGAGGAGGTCCTGGAGGACCAGCTCCAGACCCGCTACGAGACGACCTGCGACCCCCGTCTCAACGCCCGCCAGAGCCTTGACCTGGCCTTTCGCGTGGCGGAGCTGCTGCGAGCCTGAGGGGCGGCAGGTATTCGTCCCTCCGGGGAAGAAAGCAATAGCCGGAAAAGTTGATCAGATTCGTCGGCTTTGCTAAACCGGAACGGCTCGGCAGCAGTTCGAGGGAGGTCGCCGTGGCTCTGACATCGCCTATCGGGACCAGGGAGATCGACCCCGCCGCCCTGGCCGACATCGAGAAGTTCGAGCGCCTGCTGTCCCAGTACCTGGCCGGCGAGATCGACGACGACCGCTTCCGGGTGTTCCGCCTCAACAACGGCATCTACGGGCAGCGCCAGGGTGGCCACAACCAGATGGTGCGGGTGAAGGTGCCCTACGGCGCCGTCGAGCCCGACCAGCTGGAGATGCTCGCCCACATCGGCGAGACCTACAGCCGGGGCTGGGGCCACATCACCACCCGCCAGAACTTCCAGTTCCACTTCGTGCAGCTCGAGAAGGTCCCCGAGGTCATGCGCCTCCTCGCCTCGGTGGGCCTCACCACGCGCGAGGCGTGCGGCGACACCGTGCGCAACGTGATGTCGTGCCACCTGTCGGGCGCGTGCCCGTTCGAGGTGTTCGACGTGAGCCCGTGGGCGGAGGCGGCCTACCGCCACTTCCTGCGCCATGCCTACGCGCAGCGCCTGCCCCGCAAGTTCAAGGTCAACTTCTCCGGCTGCGCCACCGACTGCGGCCAGGCCATGTTCAACGACGTCGGCGTGGTCGCGGTCAACCGTCCCAAGGAGGACGGCACCGTCGAGCAGAGCTTCCGGGTGTTCATCGCCGGCGGCCTCGGGGCCAACCCGCATCCGGCCATCGCGCTCGAGGACTAC
>DASRGI010000063.1:0-22833 GCA_035651095.1 Acidimicrobiales bacterium
ACCGGGGCACTGCCGCCGTTGGCGCCCTTGCCATGGCAGGACGCGCAGTTGGTGGCGAAGAGCGTGGTGCCGATCTCGCGGTACGACGTCTCCTGGGCGGCGGCCGCCTCCTTGCGCAACGTGGGCTCGCGCACCCGGTACGCGGCGAACCCGGCGATCAGCACCACCATGAACACCAGCCCGGCCGTGAGGTAGCGGTCGAGGCTGCGCTCCAGTTCGTGGGGCTCGAAGGGCGGCGGCGTGGGCCGGTACCGGGGCACGGCTCAGCCTCCCGGCACGCAGCTCGGGCCCTTGGCGGGCTTGAAGAACGCCTTGGCCCCGCGGTCGGGACCGGGGAGCACCTTCGACGTGTCGACCACGAGGTTGGCGCCGTCCACCGACAGCGCGTACTTGTCCATGCCCCGCGGGGCCGGGCCCTGGATCCACTCCCCGCCGATGTCGAATCTGGACCCGTGGCACGGGCACTCGAAGTGTCCCGACGACTCGCAGAACGGCACCCGGCAACCGAGGTGCGGGCACTTCTGCGACAGGGCGAACAGCTGCGTCCCCGTGTTGGCGACCCACAACCGGCCCTCGACGACGTACGTCGCCGTGTCGGGCGGGTAGCTGCCCGGGCCGGCCAGCTTGAGCTTGGCGCCCGTGGCGCTGCCGGCCAACGGCCGGATGGATTCGTAGGTGGTCCACCCCGCGGCCAGGGCGAGGAGGCTCCCGCCGATCTCCCATCCCCTGCGCAGGAACTGGCGTCGCGACGTTGCCATCAGCGATCTCCTAGAGCTCGACGTACCAGTGCCGCCACGGGGGGACGAACCGCCACCCGGGGCCGCGGAAGAACGTGCCGATGACGGTGAGGGCGAGGGCGGCGATCACCAGGCCCAGGAACACGATGATTGCCACCTTTCGCCGCCGGGCGACGGTCGACGGGTTGCGGTCGATGTAGGGGAGGAGCACGAGGGTGAGCAGGCCGCCGCCGGGGACGAGGATGCCGGCCACCAACGGGTCGAAGTGGGCCAGCAGCTCCTGTAGCCCCGCGAAGTACCACGGTGCCTTGGCCGGCTCGGGCGTGAGGTTGGGGTTGGCCAGCCCGCGCAGCGGCGCCGCGAACGCCACGCCCAGCGCCAGCACGGTGGCGGCGACGCCCAGGGCGACCACCACGTGGCGGGCCAAGAGGTGGGGCCAGGTGAACACGGTGTCGTCGACGGCTCGCTCCTCGGCCGTGACCGACTGGCGGTCGACCACACCGAGCACCCTCGTGCGCCCGCCGTACAACGACGCCGGAGCGGTGGCCGGCACTGCCGGTGCGGGCCGGGCCGTGGCCTCTTCCTCGAACACGCCGGCCGACGAGCGCTCCACGGCGAAGCCGTCCTTGCGCACTCGCCAGATGTGGATGCCGAGGGTGAGTACCACGAGGATGGGCAGCACGGCCACGTGCAGGGCGTAGAACCGCAGGAGGGTGGCCTGGCCGATCTGGGCGCCACCGATGAGGAGGTTCTGCAGCGTGTGGCCCAGGAGGGGGACGTACTGGACCAGGTTGGTGCCGACGGTGACGGCCCAGTAGCTGAGCTGGTCCCACGGCAGCAGGTAGCCGGTGAAGGACAGGCCCAGCGTCAACACCAGGAGCACGACGCCGATCACCCAGTTGAACTCCCGGGGCCGCTTGTAGGCGCCGGCGAGGAACGTGCGCACCAGGTGGAGGGCGACCACGAGCACCATGAGGTGGGCGGCCCACCGGTGCACGTTGCGCACCAGTTGGCCGAAACCCACGTCCGTCCGGAGCCGTTGCATGTCGCCGTAGGCCGAGCCCACCGCGGGCGTGTAGAAGAACATCAGGTACACGCCGGTGAGCACCAGGATGACGAACAACACGGCAGCTATGAAGCCCAGGCGGAACGAGTAGCGCATGCGCAGCACCCGGGTCGGGACCTTGACCGGATAGACGTGCAGGAAGAAGTTCGAGAACGACTGAAGGGCCCGGCCTCGCGGCGTGTCGAGGGTCGGGTGACGAAACATCGAGCGCCAGGCGTTGCTGCGCTCGACTCGGGCCGCCATGCCGCCGCCTGGGGCATAGGCGATCTTGGGTTCGAGGGCGTCCCGCGTGGGGCTGGAGTCGCCATCGCTGTTGCCGTTGCCGTTGCCATCAGGCATGGGTCACCTCGCGGGCATGGACCATGGACAGTGCGCCCGGTGGGCACCGGTTGACGCAGAGGCCGCAGCGGATGCAGAGGTCCTCGTCGAGCAGCAGCACGCTCTGCGACTCGTCACCGAGGCCGATGTGGTCGGCCCGGGCGATGGTGATGCAGTTGGGTGGGCACACGTCGACGCAGAGCCCACACAGGATGCACAGGTCGGGATCGAGCATCACGTTGTCGAAGCAGCGCAGGCAGCGGAGCGATTCCAGCCAGGCGCCCTGGGCGTCGTAGCCCACTTCGACCTCGGCGAACCCGACGCGCCGGTCGCTGGGCGTGGCCGGCACGGCCTGGCGGGCGATGGCGTCGTAGCCCGTCGAAAGACGCCGGTAGCCGGGCCGGCGCCGCAGCTCGACGTGCACGCCCGCGCTGGCGCCCGCGTCGGCACCGACGATCTCGCCGGTGGCGGCCCCGTGGATGGAGGCCGCCGCCTTCTGGCCGTCGGCGATGGCGTCGATCAGGTTGCGAGGCCCGTGGGCCACGTCGCCACCCGCCCAGATGCGCGGGTGCGAGGTGCGCAGGGTGTTCGGGTCGACTTGGATGCCGCCCCGGCTGCGTTCCAGCTCGACGGAGCCGAGGAAGTCGAGGTCGGCGCTCTGGCCCACGGCCAGGATCACCGTGTCGGCCGGGAGGATGGCCTCGGTCCCGGCGAGGAAGGTGGGGTTGAACCGGTGCTCGGCGTCGAACACGGATTCCACGTCGATCGTCTCCAGGCCGATGACGCGCCCGGCCTCGCCCACGAAGGCGTGCGGCCCCTTCCGGTAGAGGATGGTGATGCCTTCGCTCTCGGCCTCGGCGATCTCGTCGGGGTCGGCCGGGATCTCCTCGGGCGACTCCAGGGCGATCACGGTCACGTCGAGCACGCCCTCGCGCACGGCGGCGCGGGCCACGTCGAGCGTGGTCGTCATGGCTCGGCGGGCGTCGTCGGCCGACGCCCGCAGGGCGGTGCGGGCGGTGTCGAAGGCGACGTTGCCGCCCCCGACCACGACCACCCGCCGTCCCAAGTCGGCCCGGAACCCGCGGTTGACGTTCAACAGGAACTCGACCGCCCGCAACAGGCCGTCGAGTTCGCGCCCGGGAAGGTCGAGGTCGCGCCCGCGGCCGGTGCCCACGGCGAGGAAGAGCGAGTCGTGGCGGGCCAGCAGGTCTTCGAGGGAGGCGTCGCGACCGACCTTGAACGGCAACTCGACGTCGACGCCCAGCTCGAGGATGGCGTCGATCTCCCGGGTGATGAGGCCCCGGGGCAGCCGGTACTCGGGGATGCCGAGCACCATCATCCCGCCCAGCCGGTCGGCCGCTTCGTACACGGTGACGGGATGGCCGGCCCGGCGCAGTTCGTAGGCGGCGCTGAGCCCGGCGGGCCCGCCCCCGACGATCCCCACGGACGGGAGGGTGGCTTCCGGCACCGGCCCGTGGGCCTCGTGCCACACCGTGTTGGCGGCGAAGCTCTCGGGGCCAAAGCGCTCGGTGACGAAGCGCTTCAGGGCGCGGATGGACACGGGCGCGTCGACGGTGCCTCGCCGGCACGCCGTCTCGCACGGTGCCGCGCACACCCGCCCGCAGATGGAGGCGAACGGGTTGGGGGCGCGGGCGATGAGGTAGGCGTCGCGGTCGCGCCCTTCGGCGATGGCGACCACGTACGCGCCGGCGTCGGTGTGGACCGGGCAGGCGGCCCGGCAGGGTTCGTTCTGCCAGAGCCACTCGCTGTCGGGAACAGACGGCATCGGCATCAGATGACCTGCCGCGATTGGAGCCGGCGGAGTCCCCACGCCACGAGGATCACGACGGCGAAGAAGAGGGTGGCGGCGAGGTATTGGCGGGTGCTGCGGCTGAAACCGGTCAGCTTGGTGAGCACCGCGTTGGCCCCGTACACGGCAGCCACGAAGCCCACGACGAGGATGGCCAGGCCCGACCCGATGGCCCGTGGCCAACTGAGGTCGGGACCGTGCTCGGGGCTGTCGCCGTCGAGCTGGCTCACGACACGGTGAAGGCGGCCCGCATTCCCAGGCCGTAGTGCTTGGCGATGTTGCACACGAGGACGTAATGGCCGGCGGCCAGGCCCTTGAGCGTGAACGTACGGGACTCGCCGGCCTTGAGGTTGGGCTCCCCCGTCTCACCCACGCTGCTCGCCTCGTCGACCTTGTCGGCGCCGGATTTGACCGGAGCGGGCGGATCACCGGCGTCGACCACGGGCAGCTTGTCGAACGGCGTGTCCGTCTTCAGGACGATCATCTCGTGTTCGATCGTGCCGGTGTTCTTGACCGTGAAGCTGATGTCGCCGGCCGGGGCAGACGCGGGCGACGGTGCCAGGGTCATCGGGCCGTCGAGGCCCTTGGTGTCACTGGCCACGACGGTGACGGCTGCACCGCTCGCGCCGGTGGTGACCGTCACCCCGCCTGACGACCCGGTCGTGGCCGTCGTGCTCGACGACTTCGAGCTCCCGCAGGAGCTGAGGACCAGCGCCCCCATCGCCACCGCCGTGAGGACTGCGACTGCGCGGGCTCGAGTCATGTGCGTGGCCCCCTCCTTGTCGTTTGCAGAACCGTACGACGGTTGGCACTACGGGAATTAGAGCCAAAGGTCCCACAGATGACACGTCCTCATCCGGACCGACCGACTCCGGCGGCTTTCGTTGGACATATTGGAAGGAAAGATGGGAATAGCATGAGAACAAGGCCGCGGGGTGCGGCGGCTGTTCAGGCGTGCCGGGGCGGAAGCGTGCGGCCCAGGCCTGCGGCCGGGAGCGCGCCGCTGATGACGTCGCGGGCGACGTCGGCCAAGCGGGCGTTGTGGTTTCGGGCGTGCGTGCGCAACCGGGCGAAGGCCTGCTCCATGTTCAGGCCCTCTCGTTCGGCGAGCATGCCCTTGGCCTGCTCGATGACGACGCGGCTGTTCAGTGCATGGCTGAGCTGCTCGTTGAGCATCTGTGCCTCTTGGACGGCGCGGTGCTGGAGGATGGCGATGGTGGCGATGTCGGCCAGCGACTGGGCGGCGTCGATGTCCGCCTGGCGCATCAGGCCGGGCTCGATGTGAAAGAGGTTGAGAGCGCCGATGACCGACCCCCGTAGCCGCATAGGCAGCGCGTGCACCGAATGGAACCCGGCGGCGATCGCCTCGGGGACGAAGCGTGGCCACCGCCCGTTGACGGTGGCCAGGTCCTGGTTCACGACCGGCAGCCCCACGCGGTAGGCCTCGAGGCACGGGCCTTCCTGGGCTTGCAGTTCGAACAGTTCGAGGAGCCGCAAGGCCTCGCTGGAGGAGGCCATGACCCGCAGGTCGCCTTCTGGCGCGGCCAGCATCAGGCCGGCGGCGTCCACGTCGAGCACCTCGACGCAGCGGTCGGTGAGGAGGGTGAGCAGTTCCACGACATCGAAGTCGGCGACAAGCGTGTCGGCCAGCTCCACGAGCGCCCTGGCGAGCATGGCTTCTCTCGGCATCGGTTCTCCCGTCACGTCCAACCCGGCCTGGTGATGGTCTCCGGCGCGCACCGTGACTCGCACAGCATGATACGGCGGTTCACTCCTGCCGTCCGTCGCCGGTTCCGGCATCGAAACGCAGCCTTCTCGCCACCACGTCTCTGGCAACCTGGGCGAGCGGGCGGTTGTTGGCGAAGGAGTACGCCCGCAGGCGGACGAGGGACTGGCCGACGCCGATGTCGAGCTGCGCAGCCACCATGCCCGAGGCCTGGTGCACCACGTACTGGAAGTCACCGTCCGCTTCCAGCTCAGCCGCCAGGTGTCCGGGGGACGCGTGGGCCTGTAGCAGGAGCACGGCTTGCGCAGCTATGTCGGCCATGACGAGGGCGTCGGCGTGCTGCTCGTCGGTGAGCGGTCCGGCCCGGTCGCAGTAGAGGTTGAGGGCCCCGAGGCGCACCGCGCCCACCTGGACGGGGAAGCCGAAGACCGCCCGTACGCCGGCCTCGACGGCGGGCCGGCTGAAGGCGGGCCATCGGGGTGTGTGGGGATTGGCCAGGTCGGGTTCGAGGACGGGCCGGTCCTGCTGCCAGGCGTCGACGCACGGGCCCTCGCCGAGCATGTACTGCAGATCCTCGATCAGCGAGCTGACCCCGCCGGTCGTGCACACCGAGCCCCGGGGGATGTCGCCAGACATCAGCATGATCCCGGCGCCGGTCATGCCCGTCACCTCGGCGCCCACCTCGCACAGGCGCTTCGTGCCCAACCCGGGCGCGGCTTGGCCGCCCAACAACTCGAGGATCCGGAGCCGGCGCTCCCCGCCGCGGTTCATTGTCCGAGGCGCTCGATGGAGGACAATGGGATGCTCCTGGCAACGGGATGTCGGTCAAGCGCTACCAGGGTTCTGGAGCATCGCTCCCGAGCCGGCGGGGCCGGCCCGACACGTCAGGGCCTTTTGTCGCGTCACCCGCACCGTACACCCGACGGTGTTTGGCCGCGCTCGCGCCGGCACACCGACGTGAGCGCCCCAAACGGGTCAGGAGGAGGTGGGCTCGGCGCACTTGGTGGCGTACGTGCAGGCATTGAAGCCGTCACCGTCGGGTCGGGGGCCGCTTCTCGATCCACTCGGCCGGCGTGGGACGACGAGGAGAGCGTGGTGGTCAACGCCTGCCCGGTGGTCAGGCCGGCGAGCACGCTCTCCGGCGCGGGGAGGCTTGCCCAAGAAGTCGCCGTACGCATCGCCCGATGGCGCGTTCCGTGTGCAGCAACTCGCGAATATCGCGCGCTGCCGCACACAAGACGATGGCGTTCGGCCAGCCGCCCGCCGCGTTCTTGTGCAACGCGGCGCGACGGCGAGACGTCGACGCACAGGGGCACCTCCAGGGGGTGGGGATCAGGTCGTCAGCCTCGCCGTGCTCATTCGACGCTCCCGACCGCCCTTCCTCCGGCCCGTGAGCGACCTCTACCGATCCTTGACACTCGGCTCGTCGCGGCTGGTCCCGAAGGCGGCGGTCACCACGTCGGCGGCGTTGGTCCCGCGGTCACCGGCCCAGCGCACGCCCCACCGCTCGTACGGGTTGAGGGCGGCGGTGCCGATGGCCACGATGGGGATGCCCTGGCGGAGAGCGCAGGCCACACCGTCCTCCAGGGGGGCGGGCCGGGAGCTGGCGTGCCGGCGCACGATGAGCACGATGTCGGGATCGTGCGCCAGCGGGCAGGTGGTCTGGTCCCGGTGGCCGTTGCAGGGGAAGTCAGGCAGCTCCGGGTTGTGGCAGCGGTAGACCCAGTGGCCGGCAGCGTGCAGTTGGGAGACGGCCCTGTCGGCGGCCCCGTGTTCGCTCTCGATCACCATCACTCGCATGACTCACCCCTTCACGACCATCGCCGTGACCATGCCGAACATGCCGTCGGCCCGCTCGGCGTGCGGGAGGATGTGGCAGTGCCAGGCCCACGTGCCCGGTTCCGTGGCGTGGACCAACACCGTGTAGCGCTCACCCGGCCCGACGAGGATGGTGTCCGCCTCGTAGGGCTGGGCCAGCGGGTAGCCATCCTTGGCGATGACCATCTGGGCCAAACCGTGCAAGTGCATCGGGTGCACCATCACGCCCTCGTTCATGTAGTGCACGATGACCCAGTCGCCCAGCTTGGCCACGACGGGGGCAGTGGCGGGGAAGGACTTGCCGTTGATGCTGTAGCCGATGGTGCCGGCGTCGTTCAGCATCATGGTCTGCTCCTGCGACACGGTGACGCCCGCGGGCACCGGTTCCCGGCCGACCAGGAAGGCGCCGGCCATCCCGTTGGGCACCTGCTTCACCGCGTCCTGGTGGGAGTGGTACATGCCCACGGCTGGCGTCGACTGGGCGGTGAAGGAGTACAGGTACGTCTGGCCCGGCTTGATGGGGTCTTGGGTGATGTCGGGGACGCCGTCCTGCGAGTTGGGCGTGATCAGCCCGTGGAAGTGGATCGACGTCGACTCGGGCAGCACGTTGTGGATCGACACCTGCACCTTGTCGCCCGGGTTGACCTTGATGGTCGGTCCGGGCACGGCGCCGTTGTACGTCCACGCCTCGACCCGCTTGCCCGGTTCGATCTCCCACTGCACGACCTGGGCGGTGAGCTTGAACAGCTTGGTGCCGTCGGGCAGCACTTCGGGGGCGAGGACCTGGCCGCCCTGGCCTTCCGTGGCGGCCGGGAAAGCCTTTATGGACTTGGCCATGATGGCGTCCATCTGGTCGGCGGTCATGGCGCTGTGGTTCATGCCCGGCATGTCTCCCATGGCGGTGGTCGGCGTGGTGGCCGCCGCGCCCGTGCCGGCACCCGTGCCCGCCACCACGGTGAGGGTGCCCTTCATGCCCAGGTCGGCATGGCCGGGCACCTCGCAGAACAGCGTGTACTTGCCCGGGGCCAGGCCGCTCACGTCGAGGCGCGCCGTGGCGCCCGTGTTGATCATGGGTGTGGCCAGCCCCGCGCCCTGGACGGCCAGGTTGTGCGGCGACTGGCCGGTGTTGGTCACGTCGAGGAACCCACCGGCCGCGACCTGCACGGCGTCGGGGGTGATCTTGAAGTCCGACAGGGTGACCGGCGCGGTGGTGGGCGCCGCGCCGGTGCTGGAGGTGGAGATGCGGCGCTTGGACTCGGTGATGGCCCGGGCCCCGAAGCCGATGCCGACCAGGCTGCCCAGGAAGGCGAGGGCGGCGAGGGCCACGGCGAAGGTCATGAACGCCTCGCTCCGGCCGCCGCTGCCACCACCACCGGGATCGCTGGTCGGCGGCGCGTCGGGCGGCGAGGGCGGCTCCTCGTCTCCAGGCGTGGCGGGGCGGACGTCGATCGCGGTCATGGCCCAATCGTCGGTGACCCGCAACGCCGACCGGCAGGGCCGACCGGACGAATCGGTCGGGACCTTCGGCCCTATGGGCGTCGTGTGCCGGAGTTCACGCTGTCGCCATGCAGGTGGACCGCAATGGGCTCGAAGTGCTCGATCGGGACGAATGCCTGCGGCTCCTGGCGACGGCGGAGATCGGCCGGGTGATCGTCACCATGGGTGCGCTCCCCGCCGCCTTTCCGGTGAACTTCGCGCTCTGGGGCGCCGACGTCGTGTTCCGCACGAGTACGGGCAGCAAACTGGTCGCCGCCACCAACAAGGCCATCGTCGCCTTCGAGGCCGACGAGATCGACCGCGCCACCAAGTCGGGCTGGAGCGTGCTCGTCACCGGCCCGGCCACGGCCCTCCATCGGGGCGCGGACGTGGCCATCGTCGACCGCCTGTCGTTGCAGCCCTGGCTCCCGGGCCACCGGGGCCACGTGGTGCGCATCCAGTCGGAGCTCGTGTCCGGCCGGCGCCTGGGCCCCTAGGCCCCGCGACTCCCGGTCAGGTCTCGGGCGGGAGGGGAACGACGACCACCGGGCAGGGGGCGTGGTGGGTGCACTGATGGCTCACCGACCCGAGCAGCAGCCCGGTGAACCCGCCGCGGCCGCGGGTCCCGACGACCAGGAGGTCGGCGCCCTTGGCCGCATCGAGCAACGTCTGCACCGGCGTCCCGTGGGCGAGGATGGGTTCGACGCGCAGGCCGGCGGGCACGGGCCCGGCCGCGGCGATGGTGCGGTCCAGCAGGTCGCGTGCCGCCTGTTGGAGCTCTTCCTCGCCGATGGCGGCAACCGCCATGCCGGCCACGTCGGTGATGTAGGGGAACTGCCAGGCGTGCACCACGTCGAGGCTCGCACCGCGGACCTGCGCCTCGTGGATGGCCCAGCGCAGGGCGGCGATCGATTCCTCGGACCCGTCCACGCCGACGACGATCCAGCCCGTTTCCACCTCAGGCCCTCGCCGGGAGCGGGTTGTCGTGATGGGCGAAGAGGATCTCGGCCGTCACCGGTCTGGCCAGGTCGGCCATGTCGGCCGCCAGGTCGACGAGCAGGTCGTCGAGGGTGAGCATGCCGACGAACCGGCCGTCCTGCTCGACGGCCAACCGACGCACCGCGTGGGTGCGGAACAGGGCGAAGGCGTGGTGGAGCTCGTCGTCGGCGTCGATGGTGACGACCGGCGCCGTCATCACCATGTCGACCCGCGCGTCGGGCGGCAGGCCCCGCGCCATGCCCCGGCGGACGAGGTCGCGGTCGGTGACGATGCCGACCAGGTGCTCGCCCTCGATGACGGCCAGCGAGCCGACACCGGCCTGCTCCATGATCGTCGCCGCGTCACGGATGGTCTGCTCAGGGCTGATGCCGACGCCCGAGCGACGAATCACATCGATGGTGCGCATGGCGGGCTCCTCTCAATTGACGTGTTCGAAGTGGTGGACGGATGCATCGACGCCGGGGAAGAACAGGGTCTCGTGGCCACTGTCGCCCCAACGGACGCGGTAGGGCGGGCCGCCTTCGGGACCGCGCACCTCGAGCACTTCGCAGTCACGGTCGTGGTCGCCGATGTGATGCCCCTTGATGACGATCCTGTCTCCCACGCTCGCTTGCATCGTGCTGCTCCTTCTTTCTGGGCCAGCCGGCGGTCCGGGTCAGCCGGCCCGGCGGTCGTCGTCACGCTGCACGGAGCGGCGCGCCGCGTAGGCGGCCGCCTCGGTGCGCCGGGCCATGCCCAGCTTGGCCAGCAGGCTGGACACGTAGTTCTTGACCGTCTTCTCGGCCAGGTACAGCCGCTCGCCGATCTGGCGGTTGGTGAGCCCTTCGGCGATGAGGTCGAGGATGCGCCGTTCCTGGCCGGAGAGCCGGCTCACGGGATCGTCCTCGTCGGCCGCGTTCCGCACCCGGTCGAGGACCCGGCGGGTGATGGCGGGGTCGAGCAGCGACTCGCCCAGGGCAACCCTGCGGATGGCGTCGATCAGCTCCATGCCGTGGATCTGCTTGAGGAGGTACCCCGACGCCCCGGCCATGATGGCGTTGAACAGGGCCTCGTCGTCGGCGAAGGACGTCAGCATGAGGCACTGGACCTCGGGATAGTTGGCCCGGATCTCCCGGCACAGCTCCACGCCGTTGCCGTCGGGCAGACGCACGTCGAGCACGGCCACGTCCGGCTTGGCTGGGGGTAGGCGCAACAGGGCCTCGGCCACCGAGCCCGCCTCGCTGGCGACCTCCAGATCGGGTTCGGCGTCGATCAGCCCGCGCAGCCCACGGCGCACGACCTCGTGATCGTCCACGAGGAGCACTCGGACCTTGCCTGTCATGCCACCAGTGTCCGACGGGCAACGGCCGTGCTCGTAGTGCCGAAGGTCCCTCAATGCGGGCTGAACGGCGGGAGACCGGTGCCGCCTCGGGCGCGGCCGCCTGCGTTCGGCCTACCCGGGAACCGACCTTCGACCCTGGTCGGCACGGCCTTTGGGAGGGAGGGTGGCAGTGACGGCCGTGGATCGTCACGAGGAGGCATCGATGGACGACCTACAACTGCGGACTGCCGAGAATCGAGAGGCGCACCGGGCCGAGGCCCTGCGGCGCCTCGAGCGCCGGCGCAACCTCCAGGGCACGGTGGTGGCGTACGTCGTGATCAACGCCTGCCTCATCGGGGCGTGGCTGGTCACCGGAGGCGGCTACTTCTGGCCCGGTTGGGTGATGGCGGCGTGGGGCATGGGCCTGGCCCTCGGCCTCTGGTCGTACTACCGAGGCGAAGTGACCGACGAGGACGTGGACCAAGAGCTCGATCGAATGAGTGACAGCCGGCGCTGACGGCAGCTCGCTGCCCCAGAGCTCGACCCAAGGAGACGAGGATGAAAGTCGCAGATGTGATGAGCGCACCGGCGGTGTCGGTCCATCCGGACCTGCCGCTCAAGCAGATCGCCCGCTTGATGCTGGTCCAGGGTGTGAGCGGCGTGGCCGTCGTGGACGAACACCATGCGTTGCTCGGCGTGGTGACCGAGGCCGACCTGATCAGCCATGAGGCCTACCACGGTGGGCACAGCGCGTGGCACCTGGTGGCCGAGTACTTCGCCGGCCACGACCCGCGGTGGGTGCGCAAGGCGTCCGGTCGGACCGCTTCCGAGGTGATGACCTCGGTGGTGGTGTCGGTGAGCCCCACCGCCGACCTGAGCGTGGCCGCCCGGTTGATGCTGGAGCACTCGGTGCGCCGGCTCCCGGTGCTGGACGACGACCAGCGGTTGGTCGGCATGCTCTCCCGTCGCGACCTCCTGCGGTTCTTCTGGCCGGGCGACGACCAGGTCGGGGCGGCCGTGCAGCGGTTGCTCGACGATCCCTTCAACGGGCCCGAGCGCTACGACGTGACCTTCACGGTCATCGACGGCGTGGTCAAGCTCCACGGCGAGGCCCAGTTCGAGAGCGACGTGACCACGTTGCTCACCCTCGTCGAGCAGGTACCCGGCGTGGTGGCCGTCGAGGGTGACCTGCACGCTCGCCGTCGCGACCCCCACGTCTTCGTACCGCTGACCTGACGGGGCCGTCGTGCCCATACAGGCCGTTGCCCGGCCGGCCCCACCGCCGGGCACCGACGGCCTGTCCAGCGAGGAGGCGGCCGAGCGCCTGGCGAGGGACGGGCCCAACGTGCTCGTCCCGGCCACGGGCCGGAGCCGCCTGGCTCGTTGGCTCCGGCCCTTCGCCGATCCCATGGTGGCCTTGCTGCTGGTGGCGGGGCCGACCTACGCCGTGCTGGGTGACGCGGTCGACGCGGCCATCACCCTGGTCGCCATCCTGCCCATCGCCGCCATCGGCTGGCTCCTGGAGTCCCGCGCCGAACGCGTCCTCGATCGCTTGCGCGGCCTGAGCGCGCCCCTGGCGGTGGTGTGGCGGAACGGCCACCACCAGACCGTTCCTGCCGAGGAGCTCGTGGTAGGCGACCTCGTGCTGGTGCAGGAGGGCGACGTCATCCCCGCCGACGGCGAGGTGGTCGTGGCCACCCAGCTCATGGTCGACGAATCCGCCCTCACCGGGGAGTCGCTGCCCGCGGCCAAAGGAGGCGACGACCTGGTCGTGCGGGCCGGGACCACGGTGCTGTCGGGACGCGGCATCGCCCGCGTGACGGCCACCGGCGCGGCCACCGAGTACGGCACCATCGGCCGCCTGGTGGCGCGCATCCGCCCGCCCCGCACGCCGTTGCAGACCGCGGTGGGCCGGCTCGTGCGGGTCGTCGGTGCGGGCGCCTTCGGGTTCTGCGTGGCCGTCTTCGTGGTGGAGCGGATCAACGGGGGCTCCTGGGGCGACGCCCTCATCGCCGCCGTGAGCCTGGGCATCGCCGCCGTGCCCGAAGAGTTCCCGATGGTCTACACGCTGTACCTCGCCCTCGGGGCCTGGCGGCTGGCCAAGGACCGGGCGCTGGTGCGCGCCCTCACCGGCGTGGAGACCCTCGGCGCCACCAGCCTGATCGCGGTGGACAAGACGGGCACCCTCACGCTCGGCCAACTGGAGGTCGGCGCCCTGGTACCGGACGACGGCGGGTACGGCGTCCTGCACGCCGCCCTGCTGGCGTCTGAGCCCCTGCCCTTCGACCCGTTGGACCAGGCGCTGGCCCGGCGGGCAGCCGCCGCCGGTATCGGGCAGCCCCCGCCCGAGGGGCTGGTGGTCGACCACCCGTTCGACGCCGTGCTGCGTCGCGTCACCCACGTGTGGGCCGACGGCGACGGCCACGGTTACACAGTGGCGGCCAAGGGCGCCCTGGAAGGCCTGGTCGCCCTCACGGGCGAGCGTGATGGCGCACTGCCGACCGAGGCACAACGCCTGGCCCGCCGGGGCATGCGCGTCATCGCCGTGGCCGAGGGACGATTGGACGCGCCCACGGGTACGCGCGCCGGTGACGAGGCCTGCCTCCGCCTGGTGGGCCTGGTGGCGTTCAGCGATCCCGTGCGGCCCGGGGTGGAGGGGGCGCTGGCCGAGTGCCGCACCGCGGGCGTGCGGGTGGTGATGGTGACGGGCGACCACCCGGCCACGGCGCAAGCGGTGGCCGAGGAGCTGGGGCTGGGCGACGCCGTGGTGACGGGCGACGAGGTCGACGCCGCCGATGACGCCGAGCTCGACCGCCGGGCCGCCGATGCCCACCTCTTCGTGCGCACGCGGCCCGACCAGAAGCACCGGTTGATCCAATCGTTCCGGCGCCAGGGCCACGTCGTGGCCATGACCGGCGATGGCATCAACGACGCTCCCGCACTGCGGGAGGCGGACGTGGGCGTGGCCATGGGCCTGCGGGGGACCGAGGTGGCGCGGGAGGCGGCGACCCTCGTGCTCCTCGACGACGACTTCACCACCATCGTGCGTGCCGTTCGCGACGCCCGCCGCATCGTCGACAACCTGCGCCGGGCCTTCGGCTACCTGGTGGCCTTCCACCCGCCGTTGCTGCTCGCCGCCCTGGTCGTGCCCCTGCTGGGCCGCCCGCTGCTCCTGCTGCCCGCCCAGCTCGTCGCCCTCGAGCTGATCCTCCATCCGGTGATCTCCGTCGTGTTCGAGCGAGAGCCGGCGGCCGCCGACGTGATGCAGCGCCCGCCCCGCCCGGCCAAGGAGAGCCTGGTGGGCCGCCACGCCCTGCGCCCCCTCGCCCTCGGGCTCACGTTGAGCGCGGCCACCGTCGGTGCCTACCTGTTCGCCCTGGGCCGCATGCCCGTGGGCCAGGCCCGGGGCGTGGGATGGGCTGTCCTCCTGGCCGGGCAGACGAGCCTGGTCTTCGTGTGCCGGGCCCCGGCCCGGCCCTGCTGGCGTCACCTGGGCCGGGCCGACGTGTCGCTCTGGCTGGCGGCCGGCGTGATGGCGCTCGCCCTGGCGGTGACGGTCTACGTGGGGCCGGTGGGCCGGGCCCTGCAGTTGCACCCGTTCCCGGCCCAGTGGTGGCTCGTGGTGGTGGCCCTGGCCGGCGGGGCGACGCTCTGGAGCGAGGGCGCCGCCTGAGGCGGCGGCGAGCGTGTGCCCGGGCGGTCAGTGTGCGGTGTCGAGCAGGGCGGCCAGGTCGTCCACGACCACCATGCCGACGAGAGCACCGGTCTCGGGGTCGACCACGGGCACGATCTGGTGCCACCCGGGCAGCCGGCGCAGGGCGTCCTCCAACGGTTCGTCGGGGGAGAAGGCGACATCGCCCAGAGAGGCACCCGGTGCGCCTGCGACCGGCACCATCACGTCGGCCACCCGCTTGCCCGCCAGCCGCAGGTGCACGAGCGTGGACGCCTCTTCGGCCTTGTTCCCCAGGTACACGAAGCCGGCGATGAGCAACAGCCAGATGTCGAAGGCCAACCCGGCGGCGGCCATGAGGAAGGCGACGACCCGGCCCAGCCTGGCCGCCACCTGGGTGGCGCGGGCCAACCCGATCCGCTCGGCCAGCGCCGCCCGCACGACCCGGCCGCCGTCCATGGGGAAGGCGGGCAGCATGTTGAAGCCGGCCAGCAGCACGTTGAGCCATGCCAGGCGATGCAAGACCGTGCCGTGGACGAGATCGACGGGCAGCAACGCCGTCCCGAAGGCCACGGCGGCCACGGTGGCCACGGCGATGCCCAGGGCCAGGCTGGTGAGGGGACCGACGGCCGCGACCAGCAACTCCTGCCGGGGCGCGGACGGCAACCGCTCGAACTCGGACACCCCGCCGATGGGCAACAGCAGGATGTCCTTCACGCGCACGCCGAAGCGGCGGGCGGTCAGGCTGTGGGCCAGTTCGTGGGCCACGACGGAGGCGAACAGCAACACCAGCCACAGCAGCCCTTGGGCCGGCGGGCCCAGGCCGCCGACCAGGGCCAGGGCGATGAGCACCAGGAAGGTGGGGTGGACCCGCACGGGGATGCCCGCCAACCGACCGATCACGAGGCCGCGGCGCGCTGCCATGGTCACGCGACCCCCGCTGCCTAGGCCGCCTCGTGGTCGGCCGTCTCGTCCTCGTCCTCGCTCTCGACCCCGGCCGGGGGCTGGGTCTTCGGCCGCAGGTAGGCGGCGGTGACGAACAGGATCAGGGCGATGCCGCCCAGGCTGAGAGGGATCACGGCACTGAGGTTGCGCAGGTCGCGCCGGGCGCTCTTGGCTGCCCCGACCCGCTCGGACACCGACGCCGGCGTCTGGCTGTAACGGGCCGTGTACACCACCTGGTCAGGAGCCGACGCCATGGCGCTCAGCGCCGCCAGGGCACTGGCGATCTGCGGGATGTCGGTGTGCTGCTGCAAGAGGCCGAGGACGGGCGCCGCACCCGACAGGTCCGGCCGCACGGTCAGGGTCTCGGTCACTCCCTCCACGGACACGATCATCCCGCTGCGAGGTTCGACCAGGGCGTTGCCCGACGAGGTGAGCGAGTACTGCAGCGGGAGCGGCTTGGTCAGGGCCACCAGCACCTCGTCGAGCTGGGCCGGGGTCAGGGCCTGCTGGAGGGCGGCCCCCGTCTTCATCAGGTCGATGCCCGCGGCCGCCAACCGGGCCGTCACCTGCTCGCTGGTGAGCTGGGCAGGGAACCCCTGGGCGCCGAGCGCCTGCTGCTCGTCGGCCGTCACCGGCGTCTTGGGCAGACCGCCGCTCAGGCGCAGGACGCGCAGGCCGTCGACCTTGGTCGCCGCCGCACCCTGGGACTGGGTCAGGGGATACGACGTACCCGTCTCCGGCTTCCACATCTGGTACGTACGCGTCGGCGTGGCGTTGAAGGGCAGGTTGATCGAGTACGTGCCCGCCTTGTCCACCACCGTGCGGGTGTCGGGGACGTTGGCCATGGAGCGGCGATCGAGGAGGTACGTCCACGCCTGGCTGCTGGTGCGCCCGACAATGGTGGCGGCCACCGTGTCAGTCACCAGTTCCCGGTGCCCACCGGTCTGGCCGGCCACGGCCTGCACCCGGCGTTCGATGGTGAGGGGGACGCTCAGCGGTGTGGCGAGCGGCGCCCCGGTGGTCGGGTCGAGCCCCAGGCTGACCGTGCCCTGGTAGTGCATGGTGTCGTCGATGCCGCCCGGCAGCCGCTCCATGCGGGGGACGACGAGCACCGTCCACACCAACGCCGCGACCAGGATGACGGCGCCGGCCGATGCCAGCAGGCGGCGGGGAGAGTTCATGGTGCACTTCCTTCCGGTGCCGTACGGCACTGCTCTCTGCCAGCGTCCTGCTCGATGGGGTGGGGCAGTAGAGCCGAACGGCCCTGCTCGTCGCCCGGGATCTGTCCGACAATTCGCTCGTAACCGTGCTCGGGGCGTTGGCCGTCGGGCTTGTGGTGCTGGCATCCCTACGGTTGCGACGGAGGTTCGACGTGGTGACTGCCGGCATGACGACGGAAGGGCTGACCAAGCACTACGGGTCCGCGGTCGGCGTGGAGGGGCTGGACCTCGAGGTCAGAAGGGGGGAGGTGTTCGGCTTCCTCGGGCCCAACGGGGCGGGCAAGACCACCACCATCCGCCTGCTGCTCGACCTCATCCGCCCGACGGCGGGCCGGGCCGAGGTCTTCGGTCTCGACACCCGCAGGGACAGCGTGGCCGTACGACGGCTGGTCGGGTACCTGCCGGGCGACCTCCACCTGTACGACGAGCTCACCGGGGAAGAGCTGCTGGGCTACCTCGGCGCCCTGCGGGGCGGCGTGCCCCAGGCGGCCGTCACCCGGTTGGCCGAGCAGCTCGACCTCGACCTGTCCCGGCCCGTGCGGGCGCTGTCGAAGGGCAACCGCCAGAAGCTCGGGCTGGTGCAGGCGTTCATGCACGACCCGGAGGTGCTCGTGCTCGACGAGCCCACCTCCGGCCTGGACCCGTTGGTGCAGTTGGAGTTCCACGCCATGGTGCGCGCCGCCCGCGATCGGGGTGCGACCGTCTTCCTGTCCTCGCACGTGCTGAGCGAGGTCCAGGAGGTGGCAGACCGGGCGGCCTTCGTGCGGGCAGGCCGCCTGGTTGCCGTGGAGGACGTGGAGTCGTTGCGGCGCAAGGCGCTCCGCCACGTGCACGTCGTGTTCGACCGGCCTGTGCCCGCCACCGCCCTGGCCTCCGTTCCCGGCGTACGCCGGGTCGAGGTGCAGGGGCCGCGCCTGCGATGCCTGGTCGAGGGGGATGCCGACGCCTTCGTCAAGGCGCTGGCCCAGCACCACGTGGTGTCCATCACCAGCGAGGAGGCGGACCTGGAGCACGTCTTCCTGACCCACTACCGGGAGGCCGGCCATGCAGCCGCGTAGCGTCGCCACGAAGACCGTGCACGATCACGGGCGAGGGACGATGTGGTGGGCGTTGTCGGTCGCCGCGTTCGTCGCCATGGAGTCGGCGATCTACCCGTCCATCCGCCACCAGGCCGGCTTCCAGGACACGTGGCGGCAACTGCCCGATGCCATGAAGGCGTTGTTCGGCCTGGGCAAGGAGCTCGACTTCACCACCGGCACCGGCTTCTTGCAGGCCGAGGTGTTCGGGTTCATGCTGCCGCTCGCCTTCATCGGCTACGCCATCGCCCTGGGCGGCCGGGCCATCGGCCGGGAGGAGGACCGGGGCACGCTCGACTTGTTGCTCGCCTACCCGGTGCGGCGCGGGCGGGTGGTCGTCCAGAAACACCTGGCCGGCGTCGCGATGACCGTTGCCCTGGGGGTCGCCGTGTTCGTCACCCTGGTGGTGGCCGACGAGCTGGCCGACATGCGCGTGCCCGTCGCCCGCCTGGCCAGCGTCATGGCCGGCGTGGTGGCCGTGGGCCTGTGTTTCGGGGCTGTGGCCCTGGTCGTCACGTGCATCGGGCCCAGCCGGGGCGTGGCCTACGCGGCGGCGTCGGTGGCGGCGCTGGCCGCCTTCCTCGTCAACTCGCTGGCGTCGATCACCAGTGTGGTGCGGCCCGTGCGGCCGCTGTCGCCCTTCCGGTGGGCGTTGGGCGACGAGCCCCTGCGCACGGGCTTTCACGCCGGCCTGCTCGTCCCGGTCGCCATCGCCGCCGTGCTGCTGGTGGTCGCCGCCTGGGCGTTCGAGCGTCGCGACATCGCCACGTAGGTCCCCCGGCTCGCCCCGGTGTCGCCCAAGACGGGTGCCGCAGGCCGGATGGCCAGGCCGAACGGCCCTGCCTCCCGGGCCGCGCCACTTGGGGCTTGTGACCCTGGAGCGCCCCGACCGCGGGCTTGATGCTGGAGGTGTGTCGCGACAGGAAGGAACGACGATGCCCACACCCACGGCCCGCAAGGCCCTCTCCCCACCGATGGCGACCGCCCTGGTGATCGGCAACATGATCGGCTCCGGGGTGTTCCTGCTTCCCGCCGCCCTGGCCGTATACGGCGGCATCAGCATCGTGGCGTGGCTCTTCACCGCCGCCGGTGCCTTCTTCCTGGCCCTCGTCTTCGCCCGCCTGGGCCGGGCCTACCCTCGCACGGGCGGACCGTACGCCTACAGCCGGCGCGCCTTCGGTGACTTCGTCGGCTTCCAGACGGCGTGGGGCTACTGGATCGCGGCATGGGTCGGGAACGCCGCCATCGCCGTGGCCTTCGTCGGCTACATGGGCCACTTCTTCGACGTGTTCTCCCGCTCCAGCAGCGGCGCCAAGCTGGCCCAGGTCGCGCTGGCCACGGCCGCCATCTGGTTGCTCACGTGGGTGAACATCCGTGGGTTGCGCCAGGCCGGGTTGGTGCAGACGGCCACCACGGTGTTGAAGATCGTGCCCCTCGTGGCCATCGCCGCCCTCGGCCTGTTCTGGCTCCACAGCGGGAACTTCACCCCCTTCAACGCCAGCACCAAGTCGAACTTCGGCGCCATCACCGCAGCGGCCACGCTCACCTTGTGGGCGTTCATCGGGTTGGAGTCGGCCACCGTGCCGGCTGAGGACGTCGCCGACGCGTCCCGCACCATCCCCCGGTCCACCCTGATCGGCACCGCCATCACCGCGGTGGTCTACATCCTCGGCACGGTCGCGGTCATGGGCGTCATCCCCATGGGTGACCTGGCCAACTCCACGGCGCCGTTCGCCGACGCCGCCACCAAGATGTGGGGCAGTTGGGCCGGTGACGCCGTGGCCCTGGGCGCCGTCATCTCCACCTTCGGCTGCCTCAACGGGTGGATCCTGCTGCAGGGCCAGGTGCCCTTCGCCGCCGCCCGCGACCGGTTGTTCCCCACCGAGTTCAGCCGGCTCAATCGCTATGGCGCTCCGGCCGTGGGGCTGGTCGTGTCGAGCGTGCTGCTCACCGGGCTGATGCTCACCAACTACAACAGCTCGCTGGTCGCCCGCTTCAGCGACATGGTCCTGCTGGCCACGTTGGTGACGCTGGTGCCCTACGCGTACGCGGCGGGCGCCCAGCTCATGTTGCTGGCCACTGACCGCCAGCGGTTCTCGGGCAAGCACTTCGCTGTGGACATCACGATCGCCTTCGTGGCCTTCGGGTACTCGGCGTGGATGATCGTGGGCTCGGGCTACAAGACCATCGCCTGGGGCTTCATGCTCCTGCTCGCCGGCGTACCGGTGTTCGTCTGGATGAAGTGGCGGGCCGCCGTCAAGGAACCGCAGCTCGCGGCGGAGGAGACCCCGGTCGACCTCAGCCAGGCTGCGTAGACAAAGGAGAGACGCGCAATGCGCAAGGTCATCATCATGGGAGCCGGCGGGCGCGACTTCCACAACTTCAACACCGTGTACCGCGACGACCCCGACACCGAGGTCGTGGCGTTCACCGCCGCCCAGATCCCCGGCATCGACGACCGCACCTACCCGCCCTCGCTGGCGGGGTCGCGGTACCCGCACGGGATACAGATACGGCCCGAAGAGGAGCTGGCTTCCATCGCCGCCGCCGAGCGGGTGGACGAGATCGTCCTGGCCTACTCGGACCTGTCCCACGAGGACGTGATGCACAAGGCATCGGCGGCCCTGGCCACGGGCGCCAGCTTCACCCTCCTCGGGCCCAAGGCCACCATGCTCACGTCCGTCAAGCCGGTGGTGGCCGTGTGCGCGGCACGCACCGGGTGCGGCAAGTCGCAGACCAGCCGGCGGGTGGGTCAGCTCCTGATGGACGCGGGCCTGCGGGTCGCGCTGGTTCGCCACCCCATGCCGTATGGCGACCTCGAACGCATGCGGGTACAGCGGTTCGCCACCATCGCCGACATCGACGCGTCCAACCCCACCATCGAAGAGCGCGAGGAGTACGAGGCGCCTGTCCGCATGGGCATGGTGATGTACGCCGGTGTCGACTACGAGGCCATCCTGCGCCAAGCCGAAGCCGAGGCCGACGTGGTGATCTGGGACGGAGGCAACAACGACTTCTCGTTCTTCGCCTCCGACCTGCTCATCACGGTGGTCGACCCGCTGCGCCCGGGCCACGAGTTGCGCTACCACCCGGGCGAGACCAACGTCCGCATGGCCGACGTCATCGTGGTCAACAAGGTGGACAGCGCCGACATGCACTCGGTGGCCCAGGTCATCGCCGACGTCAACTCGGTGAACCCGGCTGCCACCATCGTGAAGGCGGCCTCACCGGTGACGTTGGAGGCCGGGCCCTCGTTGGTCGGGCGCCGCGTCCTCGTGGTCGAGGACGGGCCCACCATCACCCACGGGGGCATGCCGTACGGCGCCGGCACGGTGGCCGCTCGCCAGGCGGGCGTGGCCGAGTTCGTCGACCCCCGGCCCTACGCCGTGGGGTCGGTGGCCGACACCTTCGCCCGGTTCCCCGGCATCGGGCTGGTGCTCCCGGCCATGGGTTACGGCGACCATCAGCTCCACGAGCTGGAGGAGACGATCCGGGCCACGCCGTGCGATGCCGTGGTGGCGGGCACGCCCATCGACCTCGGCCGCCTGATCGAAGCCGGCCACCCCGTACGCCGGGTGACGTACGAGCTCAGGGACGTGGGCGAGCCCACCCTCGCCGAGGTGCTCGCCCCGCTGGCCCGCAAGTGGATGGAACAGCGCTAGCGAGCGACGGAGGAGGCAGGCCCGTGCTCGTGGCCGCGGTCGAGATCGCCCGTCACGCCTGAGCCACCACGGTCCACCCCGTTCTGGCCGCGTTTGGCCGTCACCGTGTCGGCCAAACGCGGCCAACGGAACGAGTGCCCGGCCGACGGTGGCCGGGGCTCGCCGGTCGCCGCCGCCCTCCTCGACCGGTGCTCACCGCTGAGTACTGAGGTTCCAGAGGACCCGGCCCAGCACTTCGACAGGGTCGCCCTCGGTATCGACGTCGACAGCCGACGGCCACGGGTCAGCTCGCGTCGCCAGGGCGGTGGCCACCGCGGGCGTCGCCTCCGAACCGAAGGCTTCGCGGCGCGTGGCGATGCGGCGGGCGGCCACGGCAGGGTCGACGACGCACCGCAGCTCGACCAGGTCGCTCGACGTGCGAGCTGCGGCCGCGGCGGCCAACTCCCGCATGGCGGCAGAGCCCCATGTGGCGTCGAGCACCACTGGCAGCCCGAGGTGGAGCGCCTGCTCCGCTCGGGTCACCAGCGCTTCGTACGTGCGGCGGACGCTCTCCGGCGTGTAGTCGCCGGTGAGCTCCTGGCGCACCTCGTCCGAGCGCAGGACGGTCCAGCCACATGCCCGACCGATTCCCTCGGCCACCGTGGACTTCCCCGTGCCGGGCAGGCCGCCCACCAGGGCGAGCACGACGCGCCCCCGCTCGAGGTGACGGCGGGCCAGTTCGAGGTGGGCGCCGGCGCTGGCACCAGCGCCAGGGTCACCTTGGCCGTGCCGGACGCACGCCACCTTGCATCGCACGAGCGCCCGGTAGGCGATGTAGTGGTGGGCGAGCGACGCCGGGTGGGTCTCACCCATCAGTTCGCCCCACCGCTCCAGAAAGTGGTCGGCCAGCCGGGGTGCTCCCAGCCGCTCCAGGTCCATGGCCAAGAAGGCCACGTCGGCGAGCACGTCGCCGTAGCGGAGGCGGTCCGAGAACTCGATGCAGTCGAGCACGCGTGGACCGTCCTCGAGCA
>DASRGI010000064.1:0-19890 GCA_035651095.1 Acidimicrobiales bacterium
CATCCCGTTGCCGGCCACGACGAGCTTCACAGGGCGACCCCCGACAGGTCGGGCCGCAACTCGACCTGGCCGGCCACGCTCCCGCGCAGGTACACGAACCAGGTGACGCCAGCGAGCACGACGTACGAACCGAGGAACACCCCCAGGGCGGGGACCGACCAGTCGGCGTGGGCGGCGGCCACCGCCGTCTTGGCCGCCGGCGTCCTGGCCGCCTGGACCAGCGCCGACACGTGCACGCTCGACTGGCGCAGCACGAGCTGGATGAGAGCTCCGCCGAAGGCGCCGACGGCACCGGCGATCCCGATGACGGCCGCCGCCCGGCGCTTGAACTCGACGGCCGTCTCCTCGGCAGGAAGGCCGGACTCCTCCGCCGCCCGCCGTCCGAGAAGGGCGAAGATCGAGGGGATCATCTTGTAGGTCGACCCGTTCCCCACGCCCGACAGCAGGAAGATCACCATGTAGGACCCGAAGAACAACGGGAAGCCGCGCTCCCGGACGCCGGCGATGGCAACGGCCGTGAACACGGCCATGCCCGCGAACACGGCGAGGGTGACCCGGGTGCCGCCCACCCGGTCGGCCAGCCAGCCCCCGAGCGGGCGGGCGAGGGAACCGATCAGCGCCCCCATGAAGCCCAGCCCGGCCAGGTACGTGGCGATGAAGGGATGGCCGGCGAGGAACTCGGGGAAGGTGGTCTTGATGACCAGCGGCAGGGCGAAGGAGAAGCCGATGAAGGACCCGAAGGTGCCGATGTAGAGCAGCGACATGACCCACGTCTGGCTGTACTTCAGGGCGGCCACGTAGGAAGTGGTGTCGGCCTTGGCCTGGGTGAGGCTGTCCATGTAGCGCCATGCCGCGACCGACGCCAGGGCGATGAGCGGGAGCCACATCAACCCCGAGTAGGCCAGGTGCACCTGATGGTGGGCGAGCTTCAGCGCCGAGGCGGGAACGCCCACGATGATCACCAGCGGTACGAACAGCTGGGCCACGGCCACGCCGAGGTTGCCGCCCGCGGCGTTGAGCCCGAGCGCCCAGCCCTTCTTGCGCTCCGGGTAGAAGAACGAGATGTTGGCCATGGACGACGAGAAGTTGCCGCCGCCGAGGCCCGCTGCCGCGGCGCAGGCGACCAGCACCCACAACTGCGTGGCGTGGGGCTGGCCCGCCAACCACCCGCTGGGCACGACCGCGGCGAGCAGCAGCGTGGGGATGAAGAGGAGCGCGGCGCTGACGGTCGTCCACGCCCGGCCGCCGAACCGGGGGACGGCGAAGGTGTACGGGATGCGCAGCAACGAACCCACGAGGTTGGGCACGAGCGTGAGCAGGAACAGCTCGGACACCGACATCGCGATCCCGATGTTCGCCAGGTTGAGCACGACGATGGTCCACAACACCCAGACGCTGAACCCGATGTGCTCGGCGAACATCGAGAGCACGAGGTTCTTCCGGGCGATGCGCTCGCCCGTCTGCGCCCAGAACGCCTCGTCGTCCGGCGTCCAGTGATCGATCCAACGGCCCCGCCGGCCGGCCGCGATCGTGTGCATACCGCGGGAGGCCTTTCCCGTTCCGACGATGACATCCGTGGTCATGCACGACAGCAAACCCACCGCGTGTTTCCGGCGGGTTTCCGACGGTTTGACCGCCGGCGCCAACTCCCCACCGCCGAGCTCTTGGCCGTGTGAGCGACTCGAAACAGCACGGAAACGGCAGCGAAACGTCGGGGTGCGAGAGTGACGGCCCATGACACTGCTCCCCCTGCAGGGCTTCGCGATCGGCATCACCGCCGACCGGCGCTGGGCGGAGCAGGCGGAGCTGTTCGAGCGGCGGGGAGCGACCGTGCTGCACGGCCCCACCATCGCCACGCAGTACCTCGCCAGCGACGAGGCTCTCCGGCGCGCCACGGAGCTGGTGATCGCCGGCCCGCCGGACTACGTCGTGGCCACCACGGGCATCGGGGTGCGGGCCTGGTTCGAGGCGGCCCAGGCCTGGGGCGTGGCCGACCGGCTCCTCGACGCACTGGGCTCGTCCCGCGTGGTCACGCGCGGGCCGAAGGCGACGGCGGCCGCGCAGGTGGCCGGCCTGCGGGTGTGGTCCAGCCCGCCGAGCGAGCGCCTCGACGACGTGGTGGCCCTGCTCGAGGCCGAAGGGGTGTCCGGTCGGACCGTCGCCTTCCAGCACTATGGCAAGCGGGACGAACACGCTGTCGCCTTGCTTGCGGCGGCGGGCGCCGACGTCGTCGAGGTGCCCGTCTACCGCTATCGCCCACCAGCCGACGGCACCAGGGCGCGGGCGTTGGTCGACGCCGTGTGCGACCGCCACCTCGATGCCGTGACCTTCACCAGCGCCCCGGCCGTCGAACACCTCGTCGTCGCGGCCGGCGAGGTCGGCCGGGCCGGCCAGCTGCTGCACGCGTTCAACGAGCACGACGTGGTCGCCGCGTGCATCGGGCCGGTGTGCGCCGAGGCGGCGCGGGCCGTGGGTATCGACCGGCCCGTGGCCCCGGCCCTGGGACGCCTCGGGCTCCTGGTCCGGGCGCTCACCGACGTGCTCCAGACCCGGCGGCGAGCGTTGTGCTGTGGTGGGGTGCCCGTGGTCGTGCAGGGCCGGGCCGTCACCGTCAACGGCGTGGCTCTCGGCCTCACGCCCGGCGAGCGGGCCGTGCTGGACGTGTTGCTCCGGCACCAGGGTGTGGTCGTGTCCCGGACGGCCATGGTGCGGGCCACCGGTACCGGCTCGACCAGCGCCCACGCCCTGGAGGCCACCATCGCCCGGTTGCGCCGCCACCTGGGCGCCGCCGGCCCGTCGATACGCGCCGTCCGAGGGCGCGGGTACTGCTTGGACGCCGACGAGTGCGAGGGCGCCCGCCGCCCGTAGGGTGGTGCCATGCGCGTGTACCGGGCGCGACCCCCGCTCCTCCTCCTGCTGCTGGCCGCGGCCGTCCTCGCCCTGGCCCTTCCCGCGTGCAGCAGTGGCAAGTCGGCCCGCACCACGCTCCCTCCCGCCGGCCCCGTCTCCACCACGGCGCCAACGAGCCCCACGACCACGGTCGATCTGGCCGCCCCCGGCACCCGGCACCTGGAGTACGTCCTCGTCGACGGCTCCATGTCCGTCTACGACATCGACGCCGGTCACCGGCTGGTCGACACCGTGCCCATGCCCACGCAGGCCGGCGTGCGGGGCGCGGCGGCCGACCCCGCCAGCCACGCCCTGTACGTGAGCTACGGCGGCGACGGCGGCCCCAACGGCAACGGCTCGGTGCTGCGCTACGACCTGGTGACCAAGCAGATCATGTGGGACCGCCACTACGACCACGGGATCGACAGCCTGGCCGTGAGCGCCGACGGCTCCGTGCTGTACGTCCCCGACGGCGAGTTGGCGAGCACCGGGCTCTGGTACGTCGTGGCCGCGGACACGGGCAGGGAGACGGCCACCATCCAGGGCGGGGCCGGAGCCCACAACACGGTCGTGCGGGGCAACCACGTGTACCTGGGCGGCCGGGACCACGACGAGCTCGAGGTGTTCGACGCCGCCGCCGGCAAGGTCACCGCCCGCATCGGCCCGCTCAAGAGCGGCGTGCGCCCGTTCTCGGTCAACGGCCGGGAGACCCTCGCCTTCACCACCGCCACCGGGTTCCTGGGCTTCCAGGTGAGCGACCTCACGGCCCGCAAGGTGCTCTACACCACGACGTTCGCGGGCTTCACCTGGAACCCCAAGACGTTCCCCGCCACCGCGCCCAGCCACGGCATCTCCCTCTCGCCCGACGAGCGGGAGGTCTATGTGGTGGACGGGCCCAACAGCGTGATCCACGTGTTCGACGTGACCGGCCTGCCCGCCGCCGCCCCCCGGCCCGTGGCCGACGTCCGCCTGGCCCACGGGTTCACGGGCAACGCCTCGCCGTGCGCCTACGACTGCGCCCGCGACGGGTGGGTGCAGCACAGCCGGGACGGGCGCTTCGTGTACGTGGGCGACTCCGGCGATGTGATCGACACCGCCACCAAGCAGATCGTCGCCTTCCTCCCGGCGCTGGCCAATACCCGCAAGCACCTGGAGATCGATTGGCAGGGCGCCTCACCCGTGGCCACCACCGGGCGGCACGGGTTGGGGTACGTCACCGGCTGAGCGCCGGTCGGCGCCAGTGGCTGGGGGCTGGGGCTGGGGGCTGGGGGCTGGGGGGGGCGGGGTTGGTCAGGTGAGCAGGGCGTTGACCACCTGGACGGCCGCGGCCCGGTCGGGCGGGCCCGACACCAACTCGTGGTGATTGAGGCCGGGGGTGCCGTTCACCTCCAGCACGACGGCGCCGCCGTCGTTGGTGACGAGGTCCACGCCCGCGAGCCGCAGCCCGACGGCGGTGGCGGCCCGGACGGCGAGGTCGGCCACGTGGTCGGGGACGGGGTGGAGCACGTCGTTCTCGCCCCGGGCGTTCTGGTTGACGGCCCGCTTGACCTGCACCCGCTCCCCGGCCGGGGGCACGGTCCGCAACGTCCGCCCCGCGTCCCGCAGCGTCAGGACGCAATCGAGGTCGATGTCGAGCAGGTGGACGGCTTCGTCGGGGCCGGCCGCGCCGCGCCGCTCGTTCTCCGCCGCGACCAGGGCGGCCACCGACGAGCGGCCGTCGCCCACCACGTGGGGCGGGCGCTTGCGCACGGCGGCGATGGCGTGGCCGTCCAACACCAGGACCCGCACCACCTCACCGTCGAGCTGCTCCTCGAGCAGCAGGCGGCTCCCCCACCGGGCCGCCCGCACGGCGGCCCGGCACAGGTCCGATCGCCGGGTGACACCGGGCGTGACACCGGTGGCCGCGGCCGTGCCCACGGCAGGCTTCACCACCGACGGCCCCCGCAGCGCCGGCAGCCGATCCAGGCCGAACTCCTCATGGGCGGGAACGGGCAGGCCGGCCTCGGCCAGCAGCGCGTGCGTGCGGGTCTTGTCGGCGGCCAGCCGGAGGACCACGGGGTCGTCGAGGGGCGTCTCGTTGCGCCAGACGGTCGCCGACTCCCCGCCCCCGCCGCCATCGCGCGACAAGCGCACGTAGCCGTCACCCAGGTCGGTTGCGGTGGCACCGACGTCGGTAGCGGCGGTGACCCAGATGCGCGTGGCCAGGGCCAGGCCGGGATCCCCGGACAACGAGGCCCGACGGCGCCGGCCGACACGAAGGCCGTCGACTGCTGCCGCCGCCACCGCCCCTGGCTTGCCCGTACGGGCGACTTCGACGAGCAGGCGGTCGAACAAGTCGAACAAGATGGCGCAGGGTATGCGATGGTGAGAGGCCGTGCAGACCTCCGATCTCCTCCGCACACTCGGCGTTCCCGAGCTTCCCCGGGCCACCAGCCCCTTCGACCCGGGCTACGACCCGGTCACCGTGATCGCCCACCTCGCGCAGAGCGGGCACCTCATGTCCCGGCTCAAGCTGTCGATGGCGTGCTGGATCATCGCCGACGAGCAGGCCACGCGGCAGAAGATCGCCGCGGCCAAGGACGTGGGGGTGCCGACGGTGACGGGTGGTGGCCCCTTCGAGGTGGCCGCCGCCCAGGGTTGCCTGGACGAGTACCTCGACGTGTGCGCCTCCATGGGCTTCGACCGCATCGAGTGCGGCGAGGGCTTCACCGACCTGCAGGGCGACCCCGCCTCCCTCGTGCGCCGCGCCGGCGAGCGCGGGCTGGAGGTCCAGTTCGAGCTGGGCAAGAAGCACGGCGGCGCGTTCGACGACGCCACCGTCACGGCCATGGTCGACCAGGCGCGGAGCTGGATCGATGCGGGCGCCGCCGAGGTCGTGGTGGAAGCACGCGAGAACGCCCGGGCCGTGGGCCTCTTCGACGGGGACGGCCACCTCCAGGCCGGTTTCGCCGAGCGCTTCGTCGAGGCCCTGGGCATGGAGCGCGTGGTCTTCGAGGCGCCCGACAAGCCCAGCCAGTTCGCCTTCCTCGCTCACTTCGGGCCGCGGGTCCAGCTGAGCAACGTGCGCCTCGAAGAACTGCTGCGGGTGGAGATCTACCGGCGCGGCCTGCATTCCGACTCGTTCGCCAATCCCCGGCTGCGGCCCGCCCGATGAGCAGGTCGGTGGTCATCGACTGCTTCCCCGAGCACGTCGAGCGCTACGCCGACGGGTGGGCGGTGGTAGCGGTGGACGTCATCCGGGCCACCACCACGGCGATCACCGCCGTCGACCTCGGGCACCCGTGCTATCCGGTCCCCACGTTGGAGGTGGCCGTCGCCCTGTCCGCCCGGCTGGACAACCCCTTGCTCATCGGCGAGTTGGGCGGGAAAGTGCCCTACGGGTTCGACCTGGGCAACAGCCCGGCCGACGTGTCCCTCCTCACCGAGCGGAGCCGGCCCCTGATCCTGCTGTCCACGTCGGGCACGCGGCTGATGTGCAACGCCACCTCCTCGGACGCCGCCTATGTGGCCTGCCTCCGCAACCTGTCGGGCCAGGTCGCGTACCTGGCCGGGCGCCACGACCGGATCGCAGTGGTCGGCGCCGGCGCTCGGGGCGAGTTCCGGGAGGAGGACCAGCTGTGCTGCGCGTGGCTGGCCGAGGGGCTCTGCGGCCACGGGTACGCGCCGGCCGACGAGCAGACGGCCGAGATCGTGCAGCGTTGGCACGGCGCCTCCGTCGACGCCATCAACCAAGGCGCCAGCGCCCGGTACCTGCGGGAGACCGCCCAGATGCACGACCTCGACTTCGTGGTGCACCACGTCGACGACATCGACGGCGCCTTCGCTGTGGTCGACGAGCAGGTGGTGCGCGTCAGTTGAGCAACAGGCGCTGGCGGACGGCGATGGCCGCCCGCCCCGTGACCGACCGGGCCAGGCGCTCGTAGCGCCCGTGGCGCTTGAGCCACAGGCCCATCAATGTCGACTGATTCAACATGTCCTGCCGGGGAAGGTCCAGGGGGTCGTCCCACGAGCCTTCGCCGCTGGTGCGGCACGCGGCCCGGAACCCGGCGGCGGCCGCGGCCTCACGGGTGACGGTCGAAGCCCGGCCGTACGGGTAGGCGAGCACATCGATGGGCTGGCCGGTGAGGTCGCTGAGCGCCAGGCGCGAGGCCCGTAGCTCAGCCACGGCCTGGTCGAAGCCCACGACCGAGAGGTCGCGGTGCACGGACGAGTGCGAGCCGATCTCCACGCCGGCGTCGGCCAGCACGCGGACCTCCCCGTGGAACAGGCTCCGCTCGTACGGGGCGTCGGGATGGACGTGGCCGTCCCAGCCGGACACCACGAAGACGGTGGCCGGAGCGTCGTGTTCCGTCAGCACCGGCAGCAGTTCGGTGAGAGTGCTGACCATGCCGTCGTCGAACGTCAGCGCTACCAGCCCGTCCGCCGAACCGGAGGCAGCCGCCGCGGCCAGGTCCCCGAAGGACACGAGCTGGTACCCCCACGACCGGAGCTGGTCGATCTGGCGGGCCATGGCCGCCGGGCTGGTGAACAGCCGGTGTGGGTCGTGGCGGACGGATACGTCGCGCACGCCGTGGTAGGCGAGGGCCAAGGCCGGGAGGCCGGACGGGACGAGCCGGTCGGTGACCACGTGCCGTCCCCGCTGCAGCATCCGGGACGTGAGGTCGCCCACGGCGGCAGCGAAGGGCGCCACGTCGTCGGCCGCCCACCACGCCGCCTCGGTCACGCCCCGGTAGTCCCGGATCCAGCCGACCAGGCCCCGGCTGTCGGGCCCGGCGCCGTTGCTCTGGCCGTTCTGCCGGGACAGCAGGAACGACGTGAGGTCGTTGGGTTCGGCCACCCACCGGCGCCCGGTCGCAGGCTCGACGGCCTCCACGGGCTGGCCGGTGAGATCGAGGTAGGCGGCGCGCACGACGTCCATCCCGCTCGTATCCGTGAACAGGCGGAAGGTGGCGCCCACCCGGGGGTTGACGTCGAGCAGCTTGTAGGCGCCGTCCCGCTCGTCGTAGCGCCAGCCGCAGTCGAGGATGCCGCGGTAGCCGATGGCGCCCATGAACGCATGGGTGTTCCGGGCCACGTCGTCGTTGGGAACGCAGAGCCCGAGGCTGGTGGGGCCGGTCCCGGGCGGGCACTGGTGGATCTTCTGGCCGGTGATGCTGAGCACGGGCCGCGACTGCGCGTCGAAGTACCCATCCAGCATCCACACCGACAGGGCGTCGCCGGGGATGTACTCCTGCAGCAGGTAGTTCGACGGCCCGCCGCTCTCGGCGCCGACCAGGTAGGCGAAGTCCCGGCGAGCGTCGTCCAGGGTGCGGGAGATCACCGTGCGCTCCATGCCGGCGGCATCGGCCACGGCGCCGTCGATGGCCTTGAACACCACGGGCAGGCCGACCCGCGCCACCATGGCGTCCACGTCCTCGGCCCTGTCCGCTCGGGCCGTGTGCGGCGTGGGTACGCCGTGGGCCAGGCACAGCTCGTACATGCCCCACTTGTCGGAAAGCCGGCGGGCCAACCCTGCCGGTTGGTCGGGCAAGACGAACGCCTCGCGCAGCTCGGCGGCGTGGTCCTCGACCAGCAGGGCGCTGGCGTCGCCGGTGGCGATGAGCAGCGGCCGGGCCTCGAGCTCGCGGGCCAGGGCGAGCAGGTCGGGGAGGATGCCGGGCTGGTCCAGCGACCCCTCCACCTGGCGGACCTCCCGGAAGTAGCGCGACCGGGCCGCCGGCGTGCGCCGGTTGTGCACGCCGTACACGGGCACGCCCCACCGGCCCAGGCTGCGGGCGATGGCCAGGCTGCCGTGGTCGGTGAGGTTGAGGACCACCACGGGGACGGACACGTCGGGGGCGCTCACCGGTGCGCCAACCGCTTGACCGCCAGGCGCATGTCGCCGGGGACGACGATGCGCGCCACGCCCACCAGGGCGAGGACGTACGCCACGGTGCCGACGACCAGTGCCTCAGGTCCCCGGAAGCCGCCCGCCAGCAGCACTGCTCCCATGATCGTGGCCGCCACCACGGGAACGGCCACCGGCCGCCAGTCCCGATGCCGGCCGAGCACGTGCACGCACATGGCCAGGAGCACGGCGGCCTCCAGCACCTCGGTGGCCAGGGTGGCCGCCGCCGCGCCCGTGTAGCTCCACCGGGGGATGACGGCCAGGTTCACGAGCACGTTGGCGCTCAACGCCATGGCCGCGATCCACACGATCTCCCGCCGGCGCTCGCTGGCGATGAGTGCCATGCGGGACAGGTGGGCGATGCCGTAGAACACGGCGGCCGTGGTCAGGAACACCACGGCGCGCATGGCCTCGCCGTACTGCGAGGAGAACAGGCCCACCAGCAGCCAACGGCCAGCGAAGGGAGCCCCCACGGCCACGGGCATGTAGCCGGCCAGCACGCCGGCCAGCCCCAACGGGAAGACGCGGGTGCGCCGGTCCTCGGCATGGTCGCCCACCAGGCGCGGGAACACGGCCTGGGCCAACCCCCACGTGATGAACAGCAGGGGCTCGAAGAATCGATAGGCCACGTTGTAGATGCCGACGGCGACCGGCCCCTTCATGACCTCCAAGATGACCGAGTCGATCCGGAAGGCGGCCATGTTGAGGAACGTCGCCAACCCGTACGGCGCCCCCTCCCGCAGGATGCGCCGGACCCGCGGGCGGGCAAAGTCGTGCCAGTGGGGCGGGGGCATGAGCCGCTTGAAGTAGACGACGGCGGTGAGCAGGGCGGTGAGCGAGCCGATGAGGTAGGTGGCACACACGAGCACCAGGCCGCCACCCGCGGCCACCGCCACCACTGCCAGCACGGTCGAGAGGATGCGGTTGACGAGGAGGGAAATGGCGTTGAAGCGCATGCGCTCCACGGCGATGAACACGCCGGCCACGAACGTGCGCATCTCGTCGATCACCAGAGCCACGGCGATGATGGCGACCGCCAGCAGCGGGTCCCGCCCGTGCACGAACAGCGGGCACAGCGCCACGGACACCACCAGGCCCATGACGGCCAGCGCGGCCCGGGCCGCCAACCCGTTGACCACCGTCTCCGAGAAGGCCTGCCGGTCGGTGGGAGCGGCGGCCACGGCCCGGATGGTGGCGGTGTCGATCCCCCACCGGGCCAGCTGGAGGAACAGGGGGATGAACGCCAGCCCGAAGCTGAAGTAGCCGTACTGGCGGGCGCCCAGCTCCCTGGCCAGGACGACCACCAGCGCGAAGCTGGCGACCTTGCCGACGAGCTCGGCGGCCATGTTCCACGCCGCGTTGCTCGCCACCCGCGAGGCCGACCCCGCATGGCGCGCCGGCCCGCCGGCGGGCGCGTCGGCTACGGCAGCAGGGGCGCCCATCTGGGCCAGGTTGTCCGCGTCCATCCACCTCTAGCGTAGGGGTGCGTTCTCATCGGCCGCGCCTGGCTTTGCACGCCCTCTGCCGGGCGGGGTGCTCGAACCGGCGGCCCCGCCCGGGCCAGGGCCCGACGGCGCGTTTCGTGTGCAGTAACTCGCGAATAGTGCGCATTACTGCACAACAAACGATGGCGGTGGCGTTTTGGGTCGGCCGCCCGCCGCGTTCGTGTGCAAGTCCATGGTCCCGGTCGATGTGTCGAAATGAGCGCGGCCGACGCGCTCGGGGTGGGCTACCCGACGGTCTGGGCGATGAACCAGACGGCAAAGGCGACCAGGGCCACGCCGAACGTCTGCCGCAGGCGGTCCTGGGGGCACACGTGGGCGAGGCGGGAGCCGATCACCGATCCCGGCACCAGGCCGGCGCCGGTGAGGGCGGCCACCCGCCAGTCGACATGGCCCAGGGCGACGTGGACGGCGGCGGTGGGCACGGTGAGGGCGGCGGCCACGAGGAGGCTGGTGGCCGCGGCCGCCCGCATGTCGAGGCCCACGACGACGAGGAAGAACGGCACCAGCAGGAAGCCCCCGCTGTTGGCCAGGAGCCCCGCCACGAAGCCGATGACGGCACAGGCCACCGGCACCAACACGGCCCGGTGGGGCCGCCGGCCGGCGGGGTGGCCGGCGGGGTGGCCGGCGGGGTGGCCGGCGGGTTGGTCGCCGATGGCGGGGACGGCCAAGCGCACACCGGCGGCCAGCAGGACGGTGCCGGACAGGAGCAGGAGGGCGTGCCCGCCGACCCACCTGGTGGCCACGGCCCCGGCGATGGCGGCCGGCACCCCGGCAAGCAGGGCCCGGCGGGCCACGTCCGTGTCCAGGGCACCCACCCGCCGGTACGACCAGGCCCCGGCCAAGGCGGCCGGGATGGTGGCGGGCAGGGGCGAGGCCACGGCCAGCACGGGCGGCACTCCCACCAGGGCGAGAATGGGTGTGGCGAAGGCCGAGCCGCCGGCACCGAACAGCCCGTACAGCAGGCCCGCCCCCAGCCCCACCATCGCCACCACGACCCCGTCGGCATGCACGGCACCCAGTACACCGCCAGCCAGTCAAGAAGTAAAAGACGATCTTCTTCCGAGTTTGATAAGTATTTCTTATACTTCGAACATGGACGCCCGCCAGCTCAACGCCGTGCTCGCAGTGGTCGACACCGGCAGCTTCACGACCGCGGCCGACGAGCTGCACGTCTCCCAACCAGCGCTCTCCCAGACCGTGCGGGTCCTCGAAGCGGAGCTGGGGACGCTCCTGTTCCACCGCCTGGGCCGCCGGGTCGTGCTCACCGCGGCGGGCGAAGCCCTCGTGCCCGCCGCCCGCAGCGTGGTGCGCGGCATCGAGACGGCGCGGGCCCGGGTGGCGGCCGTCGTCGGCCTGGCCCACGGGTACCTCGACGTGGTGGCCCTGCCCACGCTGGCTGTCGAGCCCACCGCCCGCCTGGTGGGGGGCTTCCGGGAAGCCCACCCGGGCATCACCGTGCGCCTGGCCGAGCCCGAGGACACTCGCGAAGTGATGGCCATGCTGACCGACGGCCGGGCCGAGCTGGGCATCGCCGACCACGAGACTGCGGGGGCCGGCGCTCCCGACGGGCTGGTCGCCATCCGCCTCGGCAAGGACGAGTTCTCCGCCGTGTGCCCGCCCGGCACCACCTTCGGCCGCGCCCGCCGGCTGGCGCCCCATCACCTCGCCGGGACGCCATTGGTCGTGACGCCGCCGGGCACGTCCACCCGCCGCCTGGCCGACCGGGCGTTCGAGGGGTCGGGGATCGAGCCCGTGATCGCGGTCGAGACGGCCCAGCGCGAAGCGCTCCTCCCCCTGGTGCTGGCCGGCGCCGGTACCACGTTCCTCCCCAGCCCCCTGGCCGAGGCCGCCCGCCGCCAGGGCGCGGCGGTGTTCGAGCTCGTGCCCCGCCTGGTCCGTGGCATCGCCCTGTTCCACCGCGACGGCCCGCTCTCGCCGGCGGCCGCCGCATTTGTCGAGCTGGCTCGGCGCCGCCCCGCCTCCCCCACCACCCGCTTCTCGTAACGCGGGCGCCCGATGTGGCGGCGTGGGCGTTACGAGAACGTCGAGGAGGGCTCGACGCGCCAGGTGTCGAGCAGGCTGCGCACCCGCACGGCGGCGGGCGCGGGGGCACCAGTGGCCGGCTCGAAGGTGAGGTCGAGGGGGCGGCCGGGGCGCACGGGGACGAAGGCGTCGCTCCACCTCCCCACCACCCCGTCCTCCACTCTGTCCTCCGCCTCGGGCCACACCCAGAGGGCGGGGTGGGCGGCCTCGACGTGGATGCCGCCGGGCCGAGCCGTCACCCGCAGCTGCGGGTCCACCAGCCGGAGCGACTTGGGGCGGCAGAGGCCGACGACCGTCGACGACACGACCGCCCCCTGCTCCACCAACTCCATCCACACGAGCACGTCGTCCGCCCCGACCCGGGCGACGTCGGCGGCCAGGTCCCACACCGCCACCGGCCGAGCCTCCTGGGCACAGACCCGGACCCGCTCCGGCGGCATCACCCGCACCGGCTCGCCATCGGCCCGGGTGACCTCGACCCGCAGCTCGCCCGCCACCGGCCCCACCCGATCGTTGACCACGTGGGCGGCGACCACCGATGTCCCGGGCTCGACCACGGCCGCCAGCAACACCGGTGCGAAGACGCGCCGGGCCGCGTAGTGCAGCGCCTTCCACCGGCCGGCGTAATCGATGGACGACCAGCTCCATCCCGGCCACGCGACGTTCAGCTGCCAGTACAGCGCGCCCATGGTGCGTGGCATCTGCATGCGCCAGTGCTCGATGCCGGTGCCCACGGCGACGGCCTGGAGGATCTGTGTCTGCCACACGGCCTCGTCGAAGCCGGCCGGCTCCTTGAACCACTCGGCCAGTTGCCGGGCCACTTGCTCGGTGCCGCTGGCACCGCCCACCACGCTGCGCTGGTGGTGCTCCAGCACCGCGCTGGCGAAGTGCCTGTCCTCGGGAGCGGTGAACGACTCGACCGTGCGCGGGCACGGGAGCGACTCGAAGCCGAACTCGCTCACGAACGCGGGGTGGCTCGTGCGGTACCAGTCGAAGGGCTGGCCGCCGTGCCACACGTCCCACACGTGGGCATCGCCCCCGCCTCCGGCGGGCGCGTGGGGGCTGGCCGGCCAGTAGGCGCGCTCGGGGTCGAGTCCGGCGACCACGGCCGGGAGCACCTCCTCGAACAGGGCGCGGTAGTCGTCCCTGCCCATGGCCGTAGGACCCCAATGGTCGTCGACCAGGCCCATCTCCAGCTCGTTGTTGCCGCACCACAGCGCCAGGCACGCGTGGTGGCGGAGGCGGCGGACGTTGTCCTCGGCCTCGGCCCGGACGCTGGCGAGGAATCCGGCGTCGAACGCCGGGTAGGTGGCGCAGGCGAACATGAAGTCCTGCCACACGCAGATGCCCCGCTCGTCGCACGCGTCGTAGAAGGCATCGTCTTCGTAGATGCCGCCGCCCCACACGCGGAGCATGTTCATGTGGACATCGGCGGCGTCGTCCACCAGCTGCCGGACCTGCTCGGGCGTGGTCCGGCCCACCACCGCGTCGGCCGGGATCCAGTTGGCCCCCTTGGCGAAGAAGGGCTCGCCGTTGCAGGCGAAGGCGAACGACCCACCGCTGGTGTCGAGCGACAGCGTGCGCAGGCCCATGCGCAGGCGCCGGTGATCCAGCACGGTGATGCCGTCCACCAGCTCGACGTCGACGTCGTACAACGGCTGGCCGCCCATGCCGTTGGGCCACCACAGCTCGGGGTCTTCGATGACCGCTGACCCGCGGCCGGACGCCACCACCACGCCGCCCAGCGACACCGTCAGGACCAGGTGTTCGGCGGCGCGCAGCGTGACGGCGCCACCGGCGTGCTCCTGGCGGACCTGAACGTCGTCGAGGCAGGCGCCGTCCAGGCGGGCGGCATCGAAGGCGACCAACTCGACCGGGCGCCACACCCCCGCCGTCACCAGGGCGGGGCCCCAGTCCCACCCGAAGTTGCACAGTTCCTTGCGCAACCAGCTCCCGCCCGGCTCGCACATCATGGCCCACCACCCGGGCAGCGCCCGCTCGCCCTGGAGCCGGCGGACGGCCTGCAAGGGTGAGGCGAACGCCACCTCCAGCTCGTTGCCCGCCGCCGCCACCCGGCCGGTGACGTCGACGTCCCACCGGCGGTGCATGTTGTCGGCCCGGAGCACCACGTCGCCGTTGAGGCGGACGGTGGCGAGCGTGTCCAGCCCGAGGAACCGCAGCACGACACGCTGGCCGCCGACCACGCCGGGGGGCGCGTCGAAGCGGCACCGGTACACCCAGTCCTGCTCCCCGATCCACGCCACGTCCAGCTCGTTGCGGCCCCAGAACGGGTCGGGGATCTCGCCGGCGCCCAGCAGGTCGAGATGGACGCAGCCGGGCACCACCGCCGGCCACGACCGGCCGGTGACGGGGTCGACCAACTCCCAGTCGCCTCCCAGCAGGTGCGTGACGGCGCTCACGGCACCAGGACGGTCATGGACAGTCGCTCGGCGGGCACCTCGAACTCGACCACGGCGCCTTTGCCCGCGCCTTTGCCCGCGCCCTCGCCAGCGCCCTCGCCGGCGGCGACGGGCACCGCGGTGCGCGAGCCGTCGGCGTGCAACCGGAACCCGGCGTTCGCTGCGGGCGCCCGCACGGCCACACGCGCCCCCGGCACCAGGCTCGGGTTGGACACGCCCACCAACACGTCGCCGTCGAGCGAGTACGTCTTCACCTCCATGCCCTCGGGGGCGTTGACCACGTCGACGTCGTCGCGGAACACGCCGTGGCCGATCCACGGCGTGGCTGCCCGGCGGAGGGCGAGCAGGCCCACGGCCTCGTCCCACCAGGGCTGGTCGGCGAAGTTCTCGTCGAGCGTCCCGAACACGGCCCCGCTGAGGATGTCCCGGCACAGCCAGGCCTCGGCCTCGTCGCGCGACAGCAGGGGGAAAGGCGAGAACAGCGAGCCCGGCAGGCGTTGCGTGAAGAAGACGAAGCTCAGGCCCAGCACCTCGGGAAAGGTGAACTTGTAGAGCTCGGGGAAGTTGAACCTCGTGCCCGCCAGCCACACGCCGAGCGTGCCCTGGAACAGGACGTGGGGCGCGAACAGGTCGGAGGCCTGTTCGATGGAGAAGGCCACCTCGGGGTTGGCCGACCGGCAGGCAGCCGCGGCCCCGGCCAGCACGGCGGCATACTGCTGGTTGCGCAGGCCGGTCTGGTCGTGACCATGAGCCGGGTCGTGGCAGGGAACGGCCATGGCCGCCAGCTGGTCGAAGTACACGACGTCGGTGCCGTAGGCGCGCACCATGTTCTCGGCCAGGTCGGCCAGCAGTGCGGCCCAACCGGGCGCCCCCGGGCACATGACAGCGAAGGACTCGGCGCCGTAGCGCTCGCTCCATGCCGTGCCGTCGTGGGCCTTGGCCGCCCAGGGCGCGCCGACCCGATCGAAACAGCTGACCCGCCGGTTGAAGATGCGGGAGTTGAGGTACGTCACGACCCGCCCGCCGCGGGCGTGGACGCCGTCGTGGGCCCGGGCCATGGCCATGGGGCCCCCCAACTCGATGTCGGGAAAGAACTCGGGATAGGTCGTGTCGAACCCACCGGCCATCCACCCGTAGGGCATGAGCTGGTCGAGGCCGGCCGCGGCCGCCCGCTCGTACAGCGCGGGCAGGTCGTCGTAGCGGTAGGCCACCCGGCCGTCGGCGACCTTCATGAACGGGAGGTACACGCCGACCGTGTCGCGCAGGGCGCCGCCGTGGAACGACAGCGGCACCTGGGTATCGAACCAGGCCCGGTAGCGGGCAGCCGCCGCGTGCCAGTCGCTCCCGGTCGCGGCCACGACATACTCGGCCGAGGTCCACGACGAACCCGGACCGACGGTGACCCACTTCCGCAGCTCCAGGTTCATGGCGCCCGCGCCGGGACCGGCGGTGTCGGCGTGCAGGACCGTCACCAGGAACTCGGGATCGTGCGAGGCCAGGTAGACGCCGTCGCTGCTTCCCGGGTCGCCGTCCACGTAGGTGAACCACGGCATGCTGGCCCGCCCCGCGTACGGGAGCTCGTACACGTAACGGCCGTCTCGCGTTCGCACGCGGGGCTGGCCCATCTCCGCGGCGGGCAGGCGGCCCTCGGCCATGTCCGCGAAATCCTGCACGGCACTGGGAAAGCGCTCGCCGCCCCGGAATGGGCAGTAGAGGGCGTCATCCTCGAACCGAGTGCCCAGCCGCAACCCATGGAGCCGGGGAACGGTGACGGCGTACACGGTGCGGTCATCGGTCCGGTTGTCGACCGTGACGGACCAGGTGCTCTCGGCCTGGCCGGGGACCAGCGCCACGCGCAGCGTGGCACCGACGGCCAGCACCTCACCCGTCGTCGTGCGCACCTCGTCGCAGCGCACGGTGGCGACGCCGGCGGCCACCGACACGCGAGCGGCCACGGGCACGGCCTCCACCTCGCCGGCGGGCCGCACGTACCGCTCGACCAGTTCCACGATGTCGCCCGAGGGCTCCTCGCCGTCACCCCCGGGGACGGCCGCGCCGGGCGCGTCCACGTACACGGTGAACGGGGAGACGGGCTCGCGCAGGCCCTTCAGGTACTCGTCGCCCGTGCGTGCGGGAACGAAGCTGACCAGCCCGCCGCCGGGCGAGAAGCCCAGCCGCAGCAGGCCGTTGTCGAGGACGGCGCCGGTCAACGGCGTACCAGTTCCAGCAGGGCGGGCGGGATGTCCGCGGCCTCGCGGGCGGTGCAGAGCACGGTCACGTCGGGATGCAGCCGCAGGACCGACGCCGGCAGCCGGGGGGTGAGGGGGCCGAGCACGAGCCTGGCGAAAGCGGCTCGCTTGTCGCCCAGCACCACCAAGAGCACCCGCGGCGCGTCGAGCAGGACCGGCAGTCCCAGGGTCATGGCGCCCGTGGCCGGGGCGATGGCCGACCGCCCGCCCAGGTGGGCGAGGGTCGAGCGGCGCAGGGTGACGGCCCGGCTGCACGCGTGGAAGGGGTCGCCCGGCTCGTTGAAGGCCAGGTGCCCGTTGGGTCCGAGCCCGAGCACCGATGCGGCCAGGCCCCGGTCCCGCACCAGTCGCTCGACGCGCTGCGCCTCCGCGGCCGGGTCGGGCGCCGAGGGATCGAAGCGTTCGAGCTGCATCCCCGTCCCCGTCCCGAGCATGGCCTGCAACCGGCCGCCGAACGTGCGGGGGTCGTCCACCGGCAGCGGGTGGAGCTCGTCCAATGAGACGGTGCGGATGCCGCCCAGGCAGCCGGGGCGGCCGCGCAGCTCGAGGTACGCGCCCTCCACGCTGGCGCCCACCGCCAGGGCGAGGAAGCGCTCCGGGTCGGCCGCCTCCTCGATCCAGTCGGCGGCCCGGCGCGCCACTTCGTCCGGTCCCGCGGCAACAACGATGCGCATGCGCCGGCTCCCGTTACGCGACGAGCTGGAAGCGCTCGGAGAGCACCAGGCCGGCGGCACCGACCAGGCTGGCCCGCTCGTCCAGGACGGAGGCCTGGAGATCGAGGCCGGGCCGCAGGTGGGGCAACACCCGGCCCTCGGTGTGCCGGCGGATGGCAGCCAGCATGCCGTCGCCTCCCCTGGTGACGTCACCGTGGAGGATGAGGCGCTGGGGGTTGAGCAGGTTCACGAGGGTGGACAAGCCCGCGGCCAGGTTGGCGGCGTAGCGGTCGCGCACGGCGGCCGCGGTGGCGTTGCCGGCGTCGACCAGCGCGCTCAGCCGCTCCGACGTCATGCCCTCGGGATCGGGGAAGCCCTCGGCCGCGGCCCGGGCCCGGAGCCACGTGAGGTTCGCCACCGTCTCCCAGCAGCCGTGCAGGCCGCACGGGCAGGGCTCGCCTTCCAACTCGACGGCGGTGTGGCCCAGCTCCCCGGTGAGGCCGCCCTCGCCCCGGAAGATGGTGCCGTCGACCACCAGGCCCACGCCCAGACCCTCACCGGTCTGGATGGACGCGAAGGTGGAGACACCCCGGCCGGCGCCGAACCACTTCTCGCCGAGCGCCTGGCACCGGGCGTCGTTGTCGATGAAGACCTCGGACCCGAGCAGGCCGGCGAGCCGCTGGGCCAGCGGGAAGTTGGCCCACCCCGGCACCCGCACGGAGCCCACGACCACACCGCGCTCCGAGTCGCACACGCCGGGAACGGCCACGCCCACGCCGATCAGGGAACCAGGCGCGGGGAGCACCGACTTGATGGTCGCGGCCACGACGGCGAGGTGCTGCTCGCCTGCGGGATCGTCGTCGTGGGTGACAGCGCCCTCGGCCGAGTCCAGGATCTCGCCCCGGGCGTCCACGAGGGCGGCGTGACAGGTGCCGTCGTCCAGGTAGGCCGTGGCGGTGAGCCCGGCCCGGGGGCGGAACCACAGGGGCCGGGGCCGTTTGCCCCCACCCGTGGCCGGCGTGGCCGGCTCGACCTCCTCGAGGATGTCGGAGTCGACCAGCGGTTGGACGATGCCGCCGATGGTCGCTCGGGGCACGTTGGCCAACCGGGCCAGGTCGGCACGAGACAGGGGGCCGTAGTCACACAGCGCTTGGATGACGCGCGCCCGGTTGGCCCGGCCGATGTCGGCCGGGGACACCAGGCGCGGCGGCTTCAGCGGCGCCGGACCTTCGGAACTCTCAGCCCCAACCACGGAACCAATTGACACAGGTTGAAAGTATCCTATACTTACATTGCATGGCAAGTGCCTCCCGCACTGCCGCCGGGGGACCGTTGCTGGGGAATGCCGGTGGGAACCGAATGAGTGGTGCGCACCATTTGCTCGCGCACCCGTCCACACAGCGCTTTGGCCGCGCTCCGTCCGGCATTCCGGACAAAGCACGGCCAAACGGCCAGGGCTCGGCGAGACACGGCGGTGCCTGACATCTCCCTCCCCCTCCCCATCATCCTGATCGGTGTCATCACCGGGCTGACCTACGGCCTGCTCGCCATGGGCCTCATCCTGATCTACCAGGGCTCCCGGTTCGTGAACTTCGCCCAGGGCCAGCTCGGCGTCCTGTCCGCCGTGGTGCTGGCCAAGCTGGTGATCGACGCCCACATGAACTACTGGTTGGCCTTCGCCCTGGCCATCCTCACGGCCGCGGCCGTGGGCGCCCTCATCGAGCTGCTGTTCGTGCGCCGCTTCTTCCAGGCGCCCCGGCTCACCCTCACCGTCGTCACCATCGGTGTGGCCCAACTCCTCCTCGCCCTCGGTGCCCTCGACGTGCTGCAGCCCAACGCCCAGCGCCGGGTGACGGACGGCTACCCGTTGCCCATCCACGTGAAGTGGACGGTGGGGTCCTACGTGCTGGGCGGGGCCGAGCTGCTGGTGATCATCGTGGCCCCCCTCGCCGCCATCGGCCTCTGGGCGCTGCTCAAGTACAGCCCGTACGGGCGGGGCATCCGGGCCGCGGCCCAGAACCCCAACGCAGCCCGGCTGGCCGGCATCTCCGTGCGCCGCATGTCCACCCTGGTGTGGGTCATCGCCGCCGTGCTGTCGGGGCTGGCCGCCGTGCTCGACGGCCCCTTCCAGAGCACCCTCAACCCCCAGGCCCTCGGGCCCTCGCTGCTCGTGCGGGCCCTGGCCGTGGCCGTGCTCGCCAGCCTGAGCAATCTGCAGATCGCCATGGTCGCGGGGGTGGTCCT
>DASRGI010000065.1:0-13930 GCA_035651095.1 Acidimicrobiales bacterium
TCCCGGCCGGCGCCCAACTGGACCCCGACACCCAGGCCGCCGAGGTCGGCCAGCGCCTGGCCACGGCCGGCATCACCGTCCAGCCCGGTAGCACCCGCACGGCCGACTACCCGATGGGCCACGTGCTCCGGATCTCGGCCAAGGCCAAGGGCCACGCCGCCGAGATCGTGATGGTCCAGCGGGGGAACACGTTGTGGCAGACGGTCCTGGTGGCGGCCGGCAGCGGGCGGGCGGAGAAGGACTTCGAGGGCATCCTCCAGCACCTCCAACTGCCCTGAGGGTCGTCCCCGGCAAGGCCGCGATCTGAACAGAAGTCCTTGACCAATCGGATGTTCCGCCGTACCCTGCCTCGCAGCGCGCCCCGCTCGGGCTAGCGCTTGCTTTCTGCTGCACGCCCGCGTACACTGTCCGGTTGCCGTGCACGCCCGCTTCACGCCCTCCTCTTCAGCGACGGCTTTGACGCGCGCCCACGCACGACAGTCTCGCCCACCCTTCGCCCAGGAGTAGGCCCTTGCCGACTCGTTCCGCCGCCCGGGAACGCTTTTCGTTCGCCAACCTCGATGAGGTCCTGCCGCTTCCGGACCTGATCGCCATCCAGCGTGACTCCTTCCAGTGGTTCCTCGAGCAGGGGTTGGCGGAGACCTTCCGCGACATCAGCCCGATCGAGGACTTCACCGGCCAGCTGCGGTTGGAACTGGAGTTCGACCCCACCGACCTGGACCTGCGGCCGCCGCCCAAGTTCACCGTCGAGGAGTGCAAGGAGAAGGACATGACCTTCTCCGCGCCCATCTTCGTGCGGGCCCGCTTCATGAACGCCACCACCGGCGAGATCAAGGAGCAGACCGTCTTCATGGGGGACTTCCCGATGATGACGGAGAAGGGCACGTTCATCATCAACGGCACCGAGCGGGTGGTGGTCAGCCAGCTCGTGCGGTCGCCCGGCGTGATCTTCCAGCCCGGCCGCGATGCCAAGACCATCGTCACTGGCACCATCCACCCCTACCGCGGTGAGTGGATCGAGTTCGACGTCGAGGCCAAGCCGGGGAAGGACATCACCGCCGGCACCCGCGTGGCCCGCAAGCGCCGGCTCAGCCTGTTCGTCCTCCTCCGCGCCCTCGGTTACGAGGACGAGGCCTTCCTGCAGCGGTTCGTCCGCCACTTCGACTTCCTGGAAGGCCAGTGGGAGAAGGAGCGGGAGCTGGCGCCCACCCGGGAAGAGGCCCTCATCGAGATCTACAAGCGGGCCCGGCCGGGTGAGCCGCCGTCCATCGAGTCGGCCCGGGCCTACTTCGAGAACGCCTTCTTCAACAACAAGCGCTACGACCTCACGCGGGTCGGGCGTTACAAGCTGAACCGGAAGCTGGGCCCCGAGATCGAGAAGATCTCGAGCATCCTCGACATCGACCTCGAGCGTCCCGAGGACGGCCAGGCTGTCCTGTCGCAGAGCGAGATGCTGGCCGCCGCCACCTACATGCTCCACCTGGCCAACGGCGAGCCCGGCTACCGCCTGGACGACCAGGACCACTTCGCCAACCGGCGCATCCGCTCGGTCGGCGAGCTCATCCAGAACCAGGTCCGTGTGGGCCTGTCCCGGATGGAGCGGGTGGTGCGCGAGCGCATGACCACCCAGGACGTCGAGGCCATCACGCCCCAGACGCTCATCAACATCCGGCCGGTCGTGGCTGCCATCAAGGAGTTCTTCGGCACGTCGCAGCTCAGCCAGTTCATGGACCAGACCAACCCGCTGTCGGGCCTCACCCACAAGCGCCGCCTGTCGGCGCTGGGACCGGGTGGTCTCTCCCGTGAGCGGGCCGGGTTCGAAGTGCGAGACGTGCACTCCTCGCACTACGGCCGCATGTGCCCCATCGAGACGCCCGAAGGCCCGAACATCGGCCTCATCGGCGCCCTGGCCACCTACGCCCGGGTCAACGAGTACGGCTTCATCGAGACGCCGTACAGCAAGGTGTCCGACGGTCGGGTCACCGACGAGATCGTCTACATGACGGCCGACGAGGAGGAGGAGTTCGTCATCGCCCAGGCCAACGCCGGCCTGGACGACCAGGGCAACTTCACCGAGGAGCGCGTGCTCGTTCGCCGCGGTCCGCAAGGGGCCGGCGTGCGGGTGGGTGCCACGGCCACCAGCTACGGCGCCACCAGCGAGATCGACTACGTGCCGCCGGCCGAGGTCGACCTGATGGACGTGTCGCCCAAGCAGGTGATCTCCATCTCCACCGCCCTCATCCCGTTCATCGAGCACGACGACGCCAACCGGGCCCTGATGGGCGCCAACATGCAGAAGCAGGCCGTGCCCCTCGTGAAGCCCGAGGCTCCCTACGTGGGCACGGGCGTCGAGGGCCGGGCCGCCCAGGATGCGGGCGACGTCATCATGTGCGAGGGCGACGGCGTGGTCACCGAGGTCACGGGCGACCACATCACCGTCGAGTACGGCGCCTCCCAGAAGGACCGGCTGGGCCACACCTTGGGCCGCAAGGTCTACAAGCTGGCCAAGTTCCGCCGATCCAACCAGAACACCTGCATCAACCAGCGCCCGCTGGTCGACGAGGGGCAGAAGGTCAAGAACGGCGAGGTCCTGGCCGACGGCCCGTCCACCCACAGTGGCGAACTGGCCCTGGGCAAGAACCTGCTCGTGGCCTTCATGCCGTGGGAGGGCTACAACTTCGAGGACGCCATCATCCTCTCGGAGCGGCTGGTCAAGGACGACGTCCTCACCTCGATCCACATCGACGAGCACGAGGTCGACGCCCGGGACACCAAGCTGGGTGCCGAGGAGATCACCCGAGACATCCCCAACCTGTCCGAGGAGATCCTGAAGGACCTCGACGAGCGGGGCATCATCCGCGTCGGTGCCGAGGTGGGCGCCGGTGATGTGCTGGTGGGCAAGGTCACCCCCAAGGGCGAGACCGAGCTCACCCCCGAGGAGCGCCTGCTGCGGGCCATCTTCGGTGAGAAGGCCCGCGAGGTCCGGGACACGTCCCTCAAGGTCCCCCACGGCGAGCAGGGCAAGGTCATCGACGTGCGCGTCTTCTCCCGTGAGGACGCCCACGAGCTGCCGCCCGGCGTGAACCAACTGGTGCGCGTGTACGTGGCCCAGCGCCGCAAGATCAGCGAGGGCGACAAGCTCGCCGGTCGCCACGGCAACAAGGGCGTCATCGCCAAGATCCTCCCGGTGGAGGACATGCCCTACCTGGCCGACGGCACCCCCGTCGACATCATCCTGTCGCCCTTCGGCGTGCCTTCCCGTATGAACGTGGGCCAGGTGCTCGAAGCCCACCTCGGATGGGCGGCCCGCTGGGGCTGGGACGTCAACGGGAACAAGGTGGGGGGCGAGGCGGTGCGCGGCACCGAGTCCAAGACCCGTCCCCGCACCGAGCCGGCCGTGTGGATCAGCACGCCGGTGTTCGACGGTGCCCACTGGGACGAGGCCGAGGACGCCGGGCGGCACCCCACCATGCAGACGATCTTCGAGAACATCACGCCGGAGAGCTCCGACGGCGACCGCCTCATCGGTCCCGACGGCAAGGCCGTGCTCTTCAACGGCCGCACCGGCGATCCCTATGACAACCGCGTCGCGGTTGGCTACATGTACATCCTGAAGCTGTCCCACCTGGTGGACGACAAGATCCACGCCCGCAGCACCGGCCCGTACTCGATGATCACCCAGCAGCCGCTGGGTGGGAAGGCGCAGTTCGGTGGCCAGCGCTTCGGCGAGATGGAGGTGTGGGCCCTGGAGGCGTACGGCGCGGCGTACGCCCTGCAGGAACTGCTCACCATCAAGTCGGACGACGTGCTCGGCCGGGTGAAGGTCTACGAGGCCATCGTCAAGGGCGAGAACATCCCCGAGCCGGGCATCCCCGAGAGCTTCAAGGTGCTCATCAAGGAAATGCAGTCCCTGTGCCTGAACGTCGAGGTCCTCTCGACCACCGGCGCAGAGATCGAGATGCGCGACCTGGACGAGGACGTGTTCCGCACGGCCGAGGAACTGGGCATCGACATCAGCCGGCCCGAGCGCGGGTCGGACGAAGAGGACGAGCGCCGGGCCGCTGAGCGGTCCGGGAGCTTCTAGGGCGAGGCGAGGGCGAATTGCTAGACGTCAACGATTTCGAACAGATCCGCATCGGGCTGGCGACGGCGGACGCCATCCGCACGTGGTCGAACGGTGAGGTCAAGAAGCCGGAGACCATCAACTACCGCACCCTGCGTCCGGAGAAGGACGGGCTCTTCTGCGAGAAGATCTTCGGCCCCACGAAGGACTGGGAGTGCTACTGCGGCAAGTACAAGCGCGTCCGCTTCCGCGGCATCATCTGCGAGCGCTGCGGCGTGGAGGTCACCCGCTCCAAGGTCCGGCGCGAGCGCATGGGCCACATAGAGCTGGCCGCCCCCGTCGTGCACATCTGGTACCTGCGTGGCACCCGGTCGTGGTTGGCCTACCTGCTCATGGGCACCGAGGCCCGTGAGGAGCTGAAGGCCAAGCAGCTGGAGAAGGTCATCTACTTCGCCGCCAACCTGGTCACCTGGGTGGACGAGGAGCGCCGCCACGAGGAGCTTCCCAACATGGAGGCGGAGCTGGCCGAGGAGCTGGCCGAGATCGAGAAGGAGCGCGATCTCGAGATCGACCGGCGCTTCAAGCTGCTGGAGGAGGAGGCCGCCCAGCTGGAGAAGGACGGGGCGAAGGAGTCCGAGGTCCGGTCCCGCCAGAAGGCAGCCGAGAAGGAGATCACCTCCATGCGCGAGCGGGCCCAGGCCCAGCTCGAGCTGGTGCAGCGCGCCTTCGACGAGTTCAAGGACCTGCACGCCCGCAAGATCATCGAGGACGAGCTCCTCTGGCGGGAGTTGAAGGACCGCTACGGCGAGTACTTCGAGGGCGGCATGGGTGCCGAGGCCATCGCCCGGCTCATCGACCGCATCGACCTCGACGAGGAGGAGGTCAAGCTCCGGGAGGCCATCGACCCGCCCGACGGGCGGCGCCCCCTCAGCGCCCAGCGCAAGCAGAAGGCGATCAAGCGGCTGAAGATCGTGTCCGCCTTCAACCGGCGGGACGACAACGGCCGGCGCATCAACGACCCCCGGGCCATGATCCTCGACGCCGTGCCGGTGATCCCGCCCGAGTTGCGACCCATGGTCCAGCTCGACGGTGGTCGGTTCGCCACGTCGGACCTCAACGACCTGTACCGCCGGGTCATCAACCGGAACAACCGGCTGAAGCGGCTGCTCGACCTGGGCGCGCCGGAGATCATCGTCAACAACGAAAAGCGCATGCTCCAGGAGGCGGTCGACGCCCTGTTCGACAACGGCCGCCGTGGCCGTCCCGTCACCGGTCCGGGCAACCGCCCGCTCAAGTCGTTGTCCGACATGTTGAAGGGCAAGCAGGGCCGGTTCCGCCAGAACCTGCTGGGCAAGCGCGTCGACTACTCGGGCCGGTCGGTCATCGTGGTCGGCCCCCTGCTCAAGCTGCACCAGTGCGGCCTGCCCAAGCAGATGGCCCTGGAGCTGTTCAAGCCCTTCGTCATGAAGCGGCTGGTCGACTCCGAGCTGGCCCAGAACATCAAGTCGGCCAAGCGGATGGTCGAGCGGCGTCGCCCGCAGGTGTGGGACGTGCTCGAGGAGGTCATCAAGGAGCACCCGGTGCTGCTGAACCGGGCGCCCACCCTCCACCGCTTGGGCATCCAGGCCTTCGAGCCCGTCCTGGTCGAGGGCAAGGCCATCCAGATCCATCCGCTGGTGTGTGCCGCCTTCAACGCCGACTTCGACGGTGACCAGATGGCCGTGCACCTGCCCCTGTCGGCCGAGGCCCAGGCCGAGGCCCGCATCCTCATGCTGTCGGCCAACAACATCCTGTCGCCCGCCACCGGCCGGCCCATCGCCGTCCCCTCGCACGACATGGTGTTCGGCGCGTACTACCTCACCCTCACGGTCGACGGGGCCAAGGGCGAGGGGCGCGTGTTCCGCCATCTGTACGAGGTGGAGCAGGCGTTCGAGTCGGGCGACATCGACCTGCACGCCAAGATCAAGCTGCGGACGACCGTCGGTCTCAATGGGGACACCGAGTACCAGGAGATCGAGACGTCAGCCGGGCGGCTGCTGTTCAACACCGCCCTGCCCGCCGACTTCCCCTTCGTGAACGAGCTGGTCTCGAAGAAGGCCCGGTCGATCGCCTCCATCGTCGAGGAGATCGCCGACACCTACCCCAAGGCGGCCGTGGCCGAGTCCCTCGACAAGATCAAGGACCTGGGCTTCCGGTACGCCACCCAGTCGGGCCTCACCATCTCCATCGACGACGTGAAGACGCCGCCGGACAAGAAGGCCATCCTCGACAAGTACGAGAAGGAAGCCGAGAAGGCCGAGACCCAGTTCAAGCGGGGCATCATCACCGACGACGAGCGGCGCCAGAAGGAGATCGAGATCTGGACGTCGGCCAACTCCGAGGTGGGCCGGGCTATGGACTTGGCACTGTCCAAGATCACCTTCAACCCGCTCGACATGATGGTGAACTCGGGTGCCCGAGGGAACTCCCAGCAGGTTCGCCAGATCGCGGGCATGAAGGGCCTGGTGTCCAACCCCCGAGGCGAGATGATCCCCCGGCCCATCAAGTCCTCCTTCCGGGAGGGCCTGTCGGTGCTGGAGTACTTCATCTCCACCCACGGCGCCCGGAAGGGTCTGGCCGACACCGCCCTGCGGACGGCTGACTCGGGCTACCTCACCCGCCGCCTGGTCGACGTGGCCCAGGAGCTCATCGTGCGCCAGGAGGACTGCGGCACCACCCGCGGCATCTGGGTGGAGAACGTGGTCCCCGATCAGCCCGATCGGCGGTCGTACCTGGAGACCCGGGTGTTCGGCCGGGTGCTGGCCGAGGACGCCGGCAGTCTCAAGGCCGGGACCGATATCGGCGATGTCGAGCAGATCGTGCTGCGGGACGACCCCAACGTCACCCGGGTGCGGGTGCGCTCCGTCCTCACCTGCGAGGCCGAGCACGGCATCTGCGCCACCTGCTACGGCCGTTCGCTGGCCACGTTGAAGGGCATCGAGATGGGTGAGGCGGTGGGTGTCATCGCCGCCCAGTCCATCGGTGAGCCTGGTACCCAGCTCACCATGCGGACGTTCCACACCGGTGGTATCGCCGGTGAGGACATCACCCACGGCCTGCCCCGCGTGGTCGAGCTGTTCGAGGCCCGCACCCCCAAGGGTGCTGCTGTCCTGGCCCGCACGTCGGGCGTGGTCCGCATCACCGAGGAGGAGAACGGCCGCCGCATCACCGTGGTGAGCGACGACGGCACCGAGGATTCGTACGCGGTGTCGGCCCGAGCCCACCTCGAGGTGCGGGACGGCGAGGAGGTCGCCGCCGGCGACGCGCTGGTCGAGGGCCCCAAGGACCCGAAGGAACTGCTGGAGATCAAGGGCATCCGCGAGACCCAGCAGTACCTGGTGGAAGAGGTCCAGAAGGTGTACCGGGACCAGGGCGTGTCCATCCACGACAAGCACATCGAGCTCATCGTGCGCCAGATGCTGCGGCGGGTCTCGGTGGCCGAGCCGGGCGAGTCGAACTTCCTGCCCGGCGAGCGGGTGGACTCTCGGGTCTACGCCGACACCAACCGCCAGCTGGTGCAGGAGGGCAAGCGCCCGGCCGAGGGCAGGCCCGAGCTGATGGGCATCACCAAGGCGTCCCTGGCGACGGACTCGTGGCTGTCGGCCGCGTCCTTCCAGGAGACGACCCGGGTGCTGACCGAGGCCGCCATCGAGGGCAAGTCCGACCAGCTGTTGGGCCTGAAGGAGAACATCATCATCGGCAAGCTCATCCCCGCGGGCACCGGTATGACCCGGTACCGCAACGTGGGGATGGACGCGCCGGAGGCCGAGCGGCTCACGTTCTGGTCGTCCGACACCGATGCCGAGACCGAGGATCTGGCCGCCTGGCTGGCCAACATCGGCTCGGCCGGCGACGACGGCGAGGGCGGGGCCGGCACCGTGCAGGGATGGGTGCCGGGCGAGCCCGAGGCCGGCGGGTCGTCGGAGGTTGCGCCCGAGGCCGGGCAGGAGACGGCCGGCTAGCAGCTCTGCTGCGGAAGAGGGGCGGTGCCAGCACGACCGGCACCGCCCCTCTTCGCGTCCGCCCGGAGGGAGCGGGGACTCAGCAGGCGGGAGTGGGGAGCCGTTCCTCGGGGGTGCTGGCCACATTGCCCCGGGCGTCGACGGCGGTGACCCACCACGACGTGGCCGTCGGGGGCAGGGCGCCCCGGTAGTCCTGGCTCTGCTGGTCGCCGGCCAGGTCGATGGTGCGTTCCACCCGGGCTTCCCTCCAGTGCAGCATCACGGAGGCCACCTTGCCCTCGTCCTCGGCCCGGGCCACCACCGAGCAGCGGGTCCGCCGGGCGGCAAGGTCGGGTGGGTGCTCGATGGTGCCGGCGCCCACCAGGCCCAACGTGTCGCCGTTGTCGGCGGTGAACGTGACGGCCGCCTTGAGGTCGCCCTCGGGCGCGGTGTCGAGGATGCGCAGGCGGATGCTCACCGAATCGCCCGGGGCCAACTGGCCGGCCGCGGGCGACACCGTGAGCCAGGGCACGTTGGCCACGGCCCGCCAGCGGACGGACCGGGCCGACCGGTCACCCAGGTCGACGGTGCCAGTGGACGCGTTGAACGTCGACGCCGACAGCGTGAGCGTGCCCGCCCCGGCCGGGAGGGCGGTGAGGGCCTCGACCCGGCGGGTCCGGTCCCGGTCGCGGCGCTGGATGGCGTGGACCCCGAGCACGGCGGCCACCGCCACCGCCCCGGCGAGCAGCCCGGCCAGCCCGCCCTTGACCAGGTTGCGGGGCCGCCTCCGCTCCAGGGGTGGCGGGGGGAGTGATGGCCGTCGCCGGTGGGCGCGGGCCAGCGCCTGCAGCCGGGCCGGGGCCTCGGCCAGCGGGTGCTGGACGACCAGCGAGCGCACCGACACGAGGGCTCGGCGCCGGTCGGCGCACGCGTCGCACGAGTCGGTGTGGGCGGCCACGGCGGGCGCGGCGGCGAGTAGCTCGCGCACGTTGGTCGCCTGGTCGGGCCCGGGGAGCACGGCAGCCAGCTCCTCGCAGTCGCCCGGCCCGAGCCAGGCCATGAGGGCGGGGTCGAGCTCGTCGGCCCAGGCCTGGCCCACGGCCGCGGCCCGGGCCCGGGCGCCGGCCGGCGCCACGCCCAGCGCTCGGGCAAAGGCGCTGCGGGCCAGCCCGTGCCTGCCCTCCAGGTCGACCACGGCCCGCTCCACCGGGGGCCGGGTGGCGGCCAGGGCGAGGGCGGCGGCCATCACCGAATCGAACGGACCGTCGGGCGGGGGAGCGGCGCTGCCGGCCGCCTCGAGGGCGGCGGCGCGGGTGTGGCCGAGCACGGCATTTCGGGACCGCCCGCCCCGGGTGAGCCCCCGCTCGGCCGCGTCCTCGGCCGCGCCGGGGTCGCCGAGGACGAGGAGGGCGTGTCCGAAGGCATGGTCGGCAAGGTCAGGGCCGCGTGGCATGTCTTTGTTCACCGTACCGACAAACGGGACTGGCAAACGAGACTGGGCAGACGTGCGCCGTTTGCCGGGGCGGCCCGGAACCCCTATCCTGGCCCGTCGCCCTGGCGCGCCCGCGTGCCCACATCGCCGCAAGCAAGAGGTTCGGTTTGCCCACCATCGCCCAGCTGGTCCGCAAGGGCCGCGAGTCCAAGCAGTCCAAGACCAAGACGCCGGCCCTCAAGGGCGCGCCCCAGCGCCGGGGCGTGTGCACCCGGGTGTACACCACCACCCCGAAGAAGCCCAACTCGGCCCTGCGCAAGGTCGCTCGCGTGCGCCTCACCAGCGGCGTGGAGGTCACCGCCTACATCCCGGGCGTGGGCCACAACCTCCAGGAGCACTCGATCGTGCTCGTCCGCGGCGGTCGTGTGAAGGACCTGCCGGGCGTGCGCTACAAGATCATCCGGGGCACGCTCGACACGTCGGGCGTCCGTGACCGCAAGCAGGCCCGTAGCCGCTACGGCGCCAAGCGCGAGGGTTAGGAGCCACCATGCCCCGTAAAGGCCCCGCACCCCGCCGAGAGCTCATGCCCGACCCGATCTACCGGTCGGTGCTCGTCACCCAGCTCGTCAACAAGGTCCTCACCCGAGGCAAGCGCACGCTGGCCGAGCGCATCGTGTACGACGCCCTCGAGGTCATCAAGGACAAGACCGGCACCGAGCCCGTTGCCACGCTGAAGCGAGCGGTGGAGAACACCAAGCCCGCCCTCGAGGTGAAGAGCCGCCGGGTCGGCGGTGCCACGTACCAGGTGCCGGTTGAGGTCCGCCCCCGCCGAGCCACCACCCTGTCGATCCGCTGGCTCACGGCGTTCTCCCGGGCCCGCCGGGAAAAGACGATGGCCCTGCGCCTGGCCAACGAGCTGCTCGATGCCAGCAACGGCATCGGCGCCGCCGTCAAGCGCCGGGAAGACATGCACAAGATGGCGGAATCGAACAAGGCCTTCGCGCATTACCGCTGGTGATGTCGCTGCGGAACCACGGGTTCCGCAGCGAGTCTCCCAGACCGAACTCCGGGCGGGCCGGCCAAGCCGGACCCGCCCTCCGTGCTGTTTTTATCTAGGAACACTGAACCATGGCTGACGCACCTGCAATCCGAGAGTTCCCGCTGGCCCGGACCCGCAACATCGGGATCATGGCCCACATCGACGCGGGCAAGACCACCACGACGGAGCGGATCCTCTACTACACCGGCAAGAACTACAAGATCGGTGAGGTCCACGAGGGCGCGGCCACCATGGACTGGATGGTGCAGGAGCAGGAGCGGGGCATCACCATCACCTCGGCGGCCACCACGTGTAAGTGGAAGGACACGTGGATCAACATCATCGACACGCCCGGCCACGTCGACTTCACCGTCGAGGTGGAGCGGTCGCTGCGCGTGCTCGACGGAGCCGTGGCCGTGTTCGACGCCGTCGCCGGTGTCGAGCCCCAGACCGAGACGGTCTGGCGCCAGGCCAACAAGTACGGCGTCCCCCGCATCTGCTTCGTCAACAAGATGGACCGCATCGGCGCCGACTTCTTCCGGGCCGTGGACATGATCCGTGACCGGCTGGACGCCACCGTCGCCGTCACCCAGATCCCCGTCGGGGCCGAGGGCCACTTCAAGGGCATGGTCGACCTGGTCACCATGAAGGCCCTGATCTGGGACGAGAACTCGCCCAACGGCGAGGCCTTCAACGTCGTCGACATCCCCGCCGACCTCCAAGGCGATGCCGAGAAGTGGCGGGCCGACCTGGTCGACGTGCTGTCCAACTTCGACGACGTGATCACCGAGAAGTTCCTCGGGGACGAGGAGATCACCCCCGAGGACCTGCGGCGGGCGCTGCGCCACGGCACCATCGCCAACCAGATCGTGCCCGTGCTGTGCGGCTCGGCCTTCAAGAACAAGGGCGTCCAGCCCATGCTCGACGCCGTGGTCGACTACCTGCCCAGCCCTCTCGACATCCCGCCCACCAAGGGCATGGACCTCAAGGGCATCGAGGAACTGGAGCGCAAGGCCGACGACAGCGAGCCCTTCTCGGCCCTGGCCTTCAAGATCATGACCGACCCCCACATGGGCAAGCTCACCTACGCCCGTGTGTACAGCGGCAAGTTCCTCAAGGGCGACACGGTCCTGAACTCCACCAAGGACCGCAAGGAGCGGGCCGGCCGCATCCTCCAGATGCACGCCAACCACCGCGAGGACCGCGACGCCGCCTTCGCCGGCGACATCGTGGCCCTGGTCGGCCTCAAGCAGACCACCACGGGCGACACCCTCTGCGCGCCCAACGCGCCCATCGTGCTGGAGTCGCTCGAGTTCCCCGAGCCCGTGATCCACGTGGCCGTGGAGCCCAAGACCAAGGCCGACCAGGACAAGCTCTCCAAGGCCCTCCAGTCACTGTCGGAGGAGGACCCCACCTTCCAGGTCCACTCCGACGAGGAGACGGGCCAGACCGTGATCGGTGGCATGGGCGAGCTGCACCTCGAGGTGCTGGTCGACCGCATGCTGCGTGAGTTCCGGGTCGACGCCAATGTGGGCAAGCCCCAGGTCGCTTACCGGGAGACCATCACCTCCGGGGTGGAGAAGGTCGAGGTCCGCTACGTCCGCCAGACCGGCGGTCGGGGCCAGTACGGCCACGTGGTCATCTCCCTCGAGCCCACGGGCCCGGGCGGTGGCTACGAGTTCGTGGACAAGATCAGCGGCGGCGTCGTTCCCAAGGAGTACATCCCCTCGGTCGACGCCGGTATCCAGGACGCCCTCACCTCTGGTGTGGTGGCCGGGTACCCGATGGTCGACGTGCGGGCCACCCTCACGTACGGCTCCTACCACGACGTCGACTCCTCGGAAATGGCGTTCAAGATCGCCGGTTCGATGGCACTGAAGGAAGCGGCGAAGAAGGCCAAGCCCGTGCTGCTCGAACCCATCATGCAGGTCGAGGTGGTCACGCCCGATGAGTACCTGGGCGACGTGGTGGGCGACCTCAACAAGCGGCGGGGCCGCGTCGAGGGCATGGACCAGCGGGGCACCTCGCAGGTCATTCGTGCCCAGGTGCCCCTCTCTGAGATGTTCGGTTACGCTACCGACCTTCGTTCGCGGACCCAGGGTCGGGCTACGTACACGATGCAGTTCCACAGCTACCAGCAGGTTCCCGAGAACATCTCCAAGGAGATCGTGGCTCGGGTACGCGGCGAATAAGGGTCCAAGGACAAAGGAGTCAGGCCGCCATGGCCAAGCAGAAGTTCGAGCGCGACAAGCCCCACCTGAACATCGGGACGATGGGCCACATCGACCACGGCAAGACGACGCTGACGGCGGCGATCACCAAGACCCTCGCCGAGCGCGACACCACGGGCAAGACGACCTTCACCGCCTTCGACCAGATCGACAAGGCCCCCGAGGAAAAGCAGCGGGGCATCACCATCAACATCGCCCACGTGGAGTACCAGACCCCCAACCGCCACTACGCCCACGTGGACATGCCCGGGCACGCCGACTACATCAAGAACATGATCACCGGCGCCGCCCAGGTGGACGGGGCCATCCTGGTGGTCTCCGCGGCCGACGGCCCCATGCCCCAGACCCGAGAGCACGTGCTTCTGGCCCGCCAGGTGGGCGTGCCCTCCATCGTGGTGGCCCTCAACAAGGCCGACATGGTCGACGACGAGGAGCTCCTCGACTTAGTCGAGCTCGAAGTGCGCGAGCTGCTCAACGAATACGAGTTCCCGGGCGACGACACCCCGGTGGTGCGCGTCAGCGCCCTCAAGGCCCTGGAGGGCGACAGCGCCTGGCAGGACAAGATCGTCGAGCTCATGGACGCGGTCGACAGCTACGTCCCCGAGCCCGTCCGGGAGCTGGACAAGCCCTTCTTGATGCCCATCGAGGACGTCTTCACCATCCAGGGCCGGGGCACGGTGGTGACCGGCAAGGTGGAGCAGGGCATGGTCAAGGTGGGCGACGAGGTCGAGATCGTGGGCCTGCGCCCCACCCAGAAGACCACCTGCACGGGCGTGGAGATGTTCCGCAAGCTCCTCGACGAGGGCCACGCGGGCGACAACATCGGGGCCCTCCTTCGCGGCACCAAGAAGGAGGAGGTGGAGCGGGGCCAGGTCCTGGCCAAGCCCGGGAGCATCACCCCCCACACCGACTTCGAGGCCCAGGTCTACGTCCTGACCAAGGAAGAGGGCGGTCGCCACAAGCCCTTCTTCAACAACTACCGGCCCCAGTTCTACTTCCGCACCACCGACGTCACCGGCTCCATCACCCTCCCCGAGGGCACCGAGATGGTCATGCCCGGGGACAACACGGTGATGACGGTGTCGCTGGGCAAGCCCATCGCCATGGACGAGCAGCTGCGCTTCGCCATCCGTGAGGGCGGCCGCACCGTGGGTGCCGGCCGAGTCACGAAGATCCTGAAGTAGG
>DASRGI010000066.1:0-8353 GCA_035651095.1 Acidimicrobiales bacterium
TTGCACGTCGACGTCGTGTAGATGGACAGCTCCGGGTGTCCTATGTAGCTCCCGAAACACGTCATGTGGAGGTGGGGCGAGGGGGCGTTGACCGTGCCGCCGCACTCCGGCCAGATCGAGAAGTCGTGGGCCCAGCCGTGGGCGAACGGGTAGTCGTAGCCCTTGTTGGGACCGCCGATGAGCACGAGCCGGCGCACGTCGCCCTGGTAGGCCTGGCCCCACGCCGGCTTCACCGAGCTGACGTACATGCGGGCGGCCATGACGCCCATGCTCCACCCCACCACGTCGACCTGGGTCACGCCCAGGCGCTGGCGGATCACCTGGATGGCATCCTCCACGGACTGGGCGTGCATGTAGTTGTCACCCTGCTTGTGGGCGAAGTTGATGGCGAACACGCGGAAGCCGTCGTTGCTCAGCGTCTGCATCAGGCCCGTCGTAGGACAGCTCGCGGCGCCGCACCCGAACCCGCCCGACTCGTTGGGGTTGGCCCAGGCCCGGTCGGCGTTGTCGTTGGCACCGTGGACGAGGAGCACCGGAACGGTGCGGGCGTTCGTGTTCCACCCCGGCGCGTAGTACAGGAGGAACCGGCCCGAGAACGGCTGCGTCACACCACCGAAGAAGGTCAAGCGCTGGCCGTCCTGGTTGCCGCGCCCGTCGGGCGGATACTGCTCCTGGGTGAAGCCGGTGTTGTTGTCCAGGTAGCGCTCCACCCGCACCCACCCGTTGGCGACCGACGTGTACGTCGCCTCCAGGGTGAGTGACGCCGTGGCGTGGGCCGACGGGGCCAGGTCGACGGACGGGACCAGGACGCTGAAGACGAGCGTGACGAGAGCGATGTGCTTCAGTCGAGGCAGGCGACGAGACATCTGGACGCTCCTTCTCGGCAGGTTCTGACGGTCAGTACACACCGAACATCCCGGACAGAAAAGGCCAGAATCGACAAACGTCGAATGATTCAGTTGGGGGAATCACAATGCTCAGGTCGCGTGAAGGTGACGTGCGGTGACCATCCAGCTGGGCGGGTCCAACGTCGGCGGGCCCAAGCTCGGTCCGTCCCGCCGGGGGCTCTCGTCCACGGCGCAGGTGGCCAACCGGATCCTGGCCCGGCTGGATGATCTGACCAGCCACATGTGCCAGCTCTACCGGGAGCAGGTGCCCGAGTACGCGGCGCTGGGCGACGAAGAGATGGCGACCGAGGTCTACCCGGTCTCCCGTGACCTGGTCGAGTCGTTCTTCCGGCGCCTGCGCGACGGGGCCGAGCCCGCGGTCGACGACATTCCCGAGCTGGCCGACATGGGCCGCCGGCGCCTGGAGATGGGCATTCCCCTCGAGCCCATGCTCCACGTCTACCGCATCGCCGGCCGGGCCACGTGGGACGCGGTGGCGTCGGCCACCATCCCGGGAGAGGAGCACGTGCTGGCCGACCTGGCCGCTCGCTGGATGGACTACGTCGACCACGCGTCGTCGGCCGCGGCCGTGGGGTACCTCCGGGCGTCGCACGAGCGGCTCCGGTTGGCCGACGCCCATCGGCGGGCCGTGCTCGAAGCCCTGCTGTCCGCCCACGACGCGTCCGAGGTGGCCGCCGTGGGCACGGAGTTCTCCATCGGCATCGCGTCCCACTACGTGCCCGTCCTGCTGTCGGGCGAGAGCGTGCCCGCCCGGGAGGACGCCGTGCAGGGCGCCACCCCACCCAGCACCATCGCCGGGTTCCGCGGCAACAACCTCGTGCTCCTCGTGCCCGATCGGCTGCCCGACATCTCACCCATCGAGGCCCTGGTCAGCCCCTGCCTGGTGACGTGGGGCAACCGGGCGGCGCCCGGGCCGGGCCTGCTCACCGAGGTCGTCCACGCCGAAGCCCGCCTGGCGGCCGCCATCCGCCGGGGACGGACCACCGGCCTGTTCGGTCCCGACGACCTGCTCCTCGAACAGCTCCTCGTCGCCAACGAGCGGGTGAGCGCCCTGCTCGAAGCCCAGGTGGTGCGGGTGCTGGAGGACCAGGACCGCCACGGCCTCCTGACCGCCACGCTCGTCGCCTACCTGCTGAGCGGCTCGGTGCCGGCCACGGCCCGGCGCGTGCACGTGCACTCCAACACGGTTGCCTACCGCTTGAAGCGCATCGGCGAGCTCACGGGGCTCGACCCGAGGGTGCCCGTCGAAGCGGCCCACCTGGTGTTGGCCCTGGCTGCCGCCGGCCGCCTCACGTGAGGAACGTCGCCGTTGTCGATCTCACAAGCCGCCTCTCGATGAATTCATGATCTGCCCAAAGGTCATGCGAGTGACCGTTCAGAAGAACACCCACTGGGAAGCCACAAGAGGGGGGACCTGATGCTGGTTTCGGTCCGGGGTATCCGGCTCAACGTCGTCACGGCCGGGGAAGGGCGGCCACTGCTGTTCCTGCACGGATCGGGCGGTGACGTCACCAACTGGGACGCCCAACTCAGCCACTTCGCCGCCACCAACCGGGTGATCGCGGTGGACGAACGGGGCTTCGGCCGCTCGGACCGGACGTTGGGCGACATCACGCTGGCCGACTACGCGGGCGACGTGGCCGCCCTCATGGCCAAGCTCGACGTGTGGGACGCCGTGGTCGTAGGCCTCTCGCTCGGCGGGATGATCGCCCAGGAACTGGCCCTCCAGATGCCCGAGCGCATCGCCGGGCTGGTGCTGGCCGACACGGCCGGCGGGCTGGACGACGAGATGCGCGAGATGCTGGCGTCGGCCGGGCGCTTCGCCCTCGAGGAAGGCATGGAACCCATGGCCGAGGCCTTCCGCGGCGCGCTGTTCGCACCGGCCACCATCGAGGGCAACCAGGAGTGCATCGACACGTTCATCGCCCAGTTCTCCACGGGCGACCCGCTCCAGCACTACCTGGCCAACAAGGCGGTGCGGGAGCTGGACACCCTGTCGCGTATCAAGGCCATCGACGTGCCCGTCCTGGTGATCTGCGGCGAGCACGACCAGATCTGCCCGCCTCACCTGTCCCGCCAGATCCACGAGGCCATCCCCGGTTCGGAGCTGGTGCTCGTCCCCGACGCCGCCCACATCACCAACATGGAGCAACCCGAGCGCTTCAACGCCGAGCTGGAGCGGTTCCTGTTGGCGCTGCCGGCGACGGCGCCACTGCGGGGGTGATGTGCCGGTCCTGAGCAACGGCGTCTCGCGCGACGCTCGGCCGCCGCTGACGACCAGTGAGGCACCGCTCCTGGCGATCGAGGGCATCGAGTTCTCGTACGGAACGGTGCAGGTGCTCTTCGGCGTGAGCATGCACGTACAGGAGGGCGACACCCTCGCCCTCCTCGGGACCAACGGCGCCGGGAAGTCCACCCTGCTGCGGGTGGCGGCCGGGTTGGCCCGACCGTCTGGCGGACGAGTGCTGTTCGACGGCGCCGACGTGACCGGTTCGCCGGTGACGGACATGGTCGGCAAAGGCGTGGCCATGGTGCCGGGGGGCAAGGCCGTGTTCCCCGACATGTCGGTGGCCGAGAACCTGGAGGTCGGGTCCTACAGCATCCGGCGGGACGTCGCCGCCCGGCGGGAGCGGGAGGCGTGGGTCCTCGACCTGTTTCCCCGGCTGGCCGAGCGGGCCAGGCAGCCGGCAGGAACGCTCTCCGGCGGCGAGCAGCAGCAGCTCGCGCTGGCCAAGGCCTTCCTCCTGCGCCCCCGGCTGCTGTGCATCGACGAACTGTCGTTGGGCCTGGCGCCCGTCGTGGTCGAGGAGTTGCTCGCAACCGTGCGGACCATCGCCGCGTCGGGAACCACCGTCGTCCTTGTGGAGCAGAGCCTCAACGTGGCCGCGTCGCTGTGCACCCGGGCCGTGTTCCTGGAGAAGGGCGAGGTCCGGTTCGAGGGCCGCACGGCCGACCTCCTGGAACGCTCGGACATCGCCCGGGCCGTGTTCCTGGGCGGTTCGAAGAACGGCAAGCGCCGGTGAGGGCGTCCGTCGTCTTCGGGTTGGTGAACGGCCTCAACATCGCCCTGCTCGCCCTCGGGCTCGTCCTCGTGTACAAGGCCGGTCGTTTCGTCAACTTCGCCCACGCCCAGCTCGGCGTGGTGCCCGCCCTCGTCCTGGCCAAGCTGTCGCTCGACCACGGCGTGAGCTGGTACCTGGCCTTCCCGGTGGCCGTCGCCCTCGGCGCCCTCACCGGCGCGGCGGCCGAGTTCGTGGTCATCCGGCGCCTGGCCGGGCGCAGCCGGGTGTCCCTGCTCATCGCCACCATCGGCCTGGCCGAGGTGCTCCTCGCCTTCACCTACTTCACGTGGATCGGCCCCAACCGCTTCAAGCTGGCGACCGAGCACTACCCCATCCCGTTCGACACCCATCTCCACGTCGACACCCTCGTGCTGCGTGGTGAGCACGTGCTCACCATCGTGCTCGTTCCCGCCCTGGCCGCCGCGCTCACCCTCGTCTTCCGGTACACGACCATGGGCAAGGTCATCAGGGCAGCCGCGTCCAACCCCGACGCCGCCGGCTTGGCCGGCATCTCCGTTCGCCGCGTGTCCACCATCACGTGGGCGCTGGCCGGTGCGCTCAGTGCCGTGAGCGCGGTGCTCGCCTCTCCCGGCCAAGCCGTGTTCGACCAACAGGCGTTCGGTCCGTCCCTCTTGCTACGAGCCCTCGGCGCGGCCGCCATCGGCGGGTTCACCAGCATGCCTTGGGCCTTTGCCGCGGGCGTGGGCCTGGGTGTGGTCGAATCGGTGGCCCTCCACGTGACCCGCAGTGGAGGCATCGAGGAGGCCATCGTCTTCGCCGCCATCCTGGCCGGCCTCTTCCTGCGGGCCCGGGCCATCGAAGCGGCCAGCCAGGGCACCACCGACCAGGTAGAGCTGTCCGAACGCCCTGTGGTCGTACCGCCCAACATCGCCGACCGTTTCCTCGTCCGCCGGCAACGGATCCTGCTGGTGTCGTTCGGCCTGTTCGCCGGACTGGTGGCCCCCCTCCTCCCCGTCTTCCGGCCCGAAGCGCGGCAGTTCCTCCTCACCCTCACGTTGGTCTTCGGGCTGGTCGGTGTGTCGCTGACCGTGCTCACCGGCTGGGGCGGCCAGGTGAGCCTGGGCCAGTTCGCCTTCCTGGGCGTGGGCGCGTTCGTGGCCGCCCGGCTGGCCCCCCACGGCGTCTCCGTCCCGCTCCAGCTCGCCATCGCCGGCGGTGTGGGAGCAGCCCTGGCCGTGCTCGTGGGTCTGCCCGCCCTGCGCCTGAGCGGGCTCACCCTCGCTGTCACCACGCTGGGCCTGGCCGTCGTCGCGCCCGCCTGGCTCTTCCGCCAGCACTGGTTCGCGCCCCAGGGCACCATCACCGCACCAGCGGCCCGGTTGGCCGGGCTCGGGTCCCTGTCCACGCAGCGTTCGATCTACTACCTGGCCCTCGTCGTGCTCGGTCTGGCCTGCCTCGCGGTCGGGGCCCTGCGCCATTCCGGGCCGGGCCGCGCCATCCGGGCCGTGCGGGACAACGAGGCGGCGGCGGCCAGCTTCGGTGTGTCGCCCAGCACCATCAAGCTGGGCGTGTTCGCCCTGTCCGGGTTCCTGGCCGCGGCCGCCGGTGTCATCTGGCTCGCGGCGGCGCGCAGCGTGTCGGCTCAACTCTTCCCGCCACAGCAGTCCCTCGTCATGCTGTCCATCTCCGTGATCGGCGGGCTGGCGTCCGTTCCCGGCGCCATCATCGGCGCCTTCTTCGTCTACGGGATCCCCGCTCTGCTCGCCGACACGGTGAAGCGGGTCTTCTCCAACACGCTGCAGTTCCAGCTCTTCGTGGGCGGCGGCGGCCTCCTCTTCTTCCAGGTGGTCTACCCGGGCGGCGTGGCCGCCGTGTGCCGGGGTGCGTGGGAGCGGGTGCTCGCCCTGGTCTCGACGTCGGTCGATGCCCAGGCGGCCGCGGCCGGCGAACCCTCCCCTGCCGAGGCCGAGGTGCTCGACGTGCGCGAGGTCACCGTCCGCTTCGGCCCAATGCCCGCCGTCGACCGTGTGTCCATCCACGTCGGACCAGGTGAGATCGTCGGGCTCATCGGTTCCAACGGCGCCGGGAAGACGACGCTCGTGAACGCCATCGCCGGGGCGCTGGCACCGGAGAGCGGGAGCATCAGGGTGTTCGGCCGCGAGCTGGCCGGCATGGGCCCCGAGTACCGCGCCCACTTCGGCGTGGGCCGCACGTTCCAGGACGCCCGCCTGTTCGCAGGACTCACCGTGCGCGAGACGGTGTCACTCGGCCTCCAGCGCCAGGCTCGCGTGGGCCTGCTCGCGTCCCTGGTCGGAGCACCGTGGGTCAGCTTCACCGAACGGGCCCTGCGGGCCAAGGGCGAGGAGATCATCGACTCCTTCGGGCTCACCCGCTGGGCCGACGTGCGCACGAACGACCTGTCCACCGGGCTGCGGCGGTTGTGCGACCTGGCCGCCCAGGTGGCCACGTCACCCCGGCTGTTGCTGCTGGACGAGCCCACCGCAGGCGTGGCTCAGCGCGACGCCGAGGCCTTCGGTCCCCTGCTCCGGCGCATCGCCGGTGAGCTGGGAAGCTCGGTCCTGATCATCGAGCACGACATGCCGCTCATGCTCGGCGTGGCCGACCGCATCTACTGCCTGGACGGGGGCCGCGTCATCGCCGAGGGGACGCCGGCCCAGGTGCGCGCCGACCCCAAGGTCATCGCCAGCTACCTCGGCACCGACGAGGCGGCCATCGCCCGGTCGGGCGCGATGAACGGCGCCCGGCACCGGACCAGAACCCCGCGAGCAGCAAAGGAACCCACGGGATGACCCCCTACCTCCAGCTCCGGCTGTGGCTTCGCGAGGCGACCGCCATCGAGCGGCGCATGGCGTCCTTCGCCATGCTCGCCCTCTGCGCCCTGGCGGTGTGGGCCCTGGTGCCCACGACCATCCACCAGCACACGCTCGGCCTCGGGCCGGCGGTCGGAACGGGTGCGAGTCCGGGCGGCGCGACCGGGGCCGGCGATGCCGGCGCCGCGACCGGCCAGGTCGGCGGGGGTGACGCCGCCGCCGGCGCCGCGTCGGGATCGGCCGCGAGCGGCGCGTCTTCGGGCGCGGCGCTGGCGCAGGCATCCCGCTCCGCCCAGGTGACGACGACGGTGCCCGGCCGGGTCGGGGGGCCGGCTTCGGGCCAGGCCCCACTCACCGCCAGCGACCGGGGCGTCACCCCCGACTCGATCAAGGTGGGCTTCACCATCCTGAACCTGGCCGGCGTCAGCCAGGCGGGCATCGCCGAGGACCTGCGCACGGACACGGCCGACGTCATCAACGCGCTGGTCGACAACGCCAACAAGCACGGCGGCGTCCTGGGGCGCAAGATCGTGGCCGACGCCAAGCCGGTCGACATCATCAACACCGACGACCAGCAGGCCAAGTGCCTCGCCTTCACCGAGACCGACAAGGTCTTCGCCGTGATCGACACCATCGAGTACGTATTCCGGGCCGCCCGCACGTGCTTCCCCATCCAGCACCAGACCCCGTTGCTCACCCTGCTGCCCGGAGGGTCCGACGAGATCCGGAAGGCGTACCCGTTGCAGGCGTCTCTGAGCAAGGACGACAACCGGGTCATGAAGGACTACGTGCTGTCGGCCAAGGAAGCCGGCTTCTTCGATCCGGCCAAGGGCTTCAAGAAGCTCGGCCTCCTCGACGACGACTGCGACCCGGCTGTCATCAACGATCCCAATGACGGCCTCAAGGCCTACCTGGCCAAGCTCGCCGGAATCACGTCGGTCGACGAGTTCACCGTCGGCTGTGCCATCGACCAGCAGGAGCGGGAGCCACCGCACGCCGCCGTCCAACACCGCCTCGACGGCGTGACCAACGTGATGTTCGTGACGACCCATGTGGCCCTCGAGCCGTACATGAACACGGCTCAGTCCCAGGGGTACAAGCCCACGTACTACGCCTCGGACTACGAGGGCGTCACCCTCGACATCGCGTCGCACGCCCTCAACGCCGACCAGGCCGACGGCATGCGCGCGGTCAGCGAGTACCACAGCGGCGACCCGCTCAAGGTGCCCGAGGCGCAGGCGTGCTCGAAGATCCTGACCGACCACGGCCTTCCCGGCATCACGAGCTACAACCACGACTTCGAGGCGCTGGTGCTGTGCGAGCACCTCGACCTGTTCGTGAAGGCCGCCAGCCTGGCCGGGCCCAACCTCACCCGCGCCGGCTTCGGCATGGCCGTCCAAGGCGTGGGCACGGTGAACGGCACGGTGGAGGACCTGGCCGTGTTCAACCAACGAGGCAAGATCACCGGAGGCGACGCGGTGTCGACCGTCGAATGGCGGCGCAGCTGTTCGTGCTGGGCCCAGGTCACGCCGTTCCGCGCCGCGTACGGGTAGGCGGGACCAGGCGCGCTCCGGGCTCAGCGCTCCCGGCG
>DASRGI010000067.1:0-37968 GCA_035651095.1 Acidimicrobiales bacterium
ACGGCCGCGCCGACAACTCCGACTGGTTGAGGAAGTGGTACGGCGTGCTCGCGGCGGACTCGAAGAACAGGCCTTCCATGGACTGGATGCAGTCGTGGGTCCAGTACGGCAGCAGCATCAGCGCCATCGGCGTGCCGAGCCGGTCGAGCTCGGGCTCGTACTCCCACATGGCCCGACCGCAGCCCCTCTCCTTGCCCACCGTGGTCATGGTGGAGATGAGTCCCTGGTACTCGGGGTTCGACGCCTTGCCCTCGTAACCCGTGTAGTTCCACTTGACCCAGTCGGGGATGAAGCTGCGGTCGTTGGTGGGGAAGGCCGACTTGAGCACGGGGGTGTGGTCGAGGATGTGCAGGGGCAGGGCCACGAACCACAGAGCGGCGAGGAGGGCCACCACCGGGGTGACCCAACCGGCGTTGGTCTCACCAGCAGTGCTGCGGGCGGCCCGAGGGAGCGGCGCCGTCGGCGGGGCGGCGTCGGCGGGCGCGGGGGCATGGTCGTGCTGGCCGACGTCCTCGTCCAGGTGGGCAGCCACCGGCTCGACCTCGAGGCCGTCCCACCCCCGCCCCAGGGCGCGGCCCAGCTCGGCCACGGCCACACCGGCGAGGAGGTAGAGCGAGATCACCCAGAACGGCAGCAGGCGGGCGTTCCAGAGGCGGCCCTGCGGGGCGAGGATGAAGCCCAGACCGGACACGGCGGCCAGGAGGGCGAGGAAGGTGCCCGTGCGCCGGCGCATGACGAGGGCGGCCACCGCCCCGGCCAAGGCTAGGAGGGCCACCCACCGGTCGTTGTGGGGCACGAGGTTGGACCGGTAGGCGGTGAGCTTCTCCCATCCCATGTCGTTCGTGTAGGCGATGCGCATGAGGAAGGGGATGACCCAGAAGGCCACGAGGGCGCCGCCCACGAGGAACACCGGGAGGGCCCACTTGAGGCGCTGGCGATCGAAGCGCAGGGCCAGCAACAGGGCGGCGCCGATCAGGGCGAAGAACGTGGGGACGATGTGGCACAGGGCGATGAGGGCGAGGAGCCCGGCGGCGAGGGCCCGGTACTTCCCGGTGACCAACCCTTTGGCGAACACGCCGAGGAACAACAGGGTGAGGCTGAGGCTGATGGAGAAGGCGAACTCGCCGGCGAGGGTGGACGGGATGTTGCCGCCGTAGATGGTGAAGGTGCGGTCGAAGAGGAACGGGACCGTGGCCACGGCCAGGCAGGCGGGCCCGGGCGCCCGCATCCCCGACAGCTTCCCGAAGGCCCAGGCGGCCACGGGCAGGGTCACCACACCCAGCACGGTGATGAGCTTGAAAGCGATCCCGTACGGGAGGATGGTCGACAGGGCGACGATCATCAGGCTGGGCAACGGGAAGTAGAAGACCAGCGCGGGGAAGCCGTCGTACCAGTCGGGCGTCCAACCGGTGAGGCGGCCGTGGGGCAGCAGGTGGTCCCTGAGGTAGGCGGGAAGCCACACGTGGGCGCCCATGTCGCCGCCCGACGGTGTGGTGTTGCGCAGCAGGAGGCGGGGCTCGAGCTGGACGAAGACGAAGGCGGCGGCCACGGCCACGACGGCGAACGTCACCGCCGTGGTGAGCGAAGGGGCGCGGAACCTCGGGAAACTGCGGATGGCGCGTCGCATGGGCCCCCTCATGTTGCCCTGAAATCGGAGGGGATGGTCGCCGGGCTGCGTTTCGCGCCTACTCGGAACCGGCCTACTCGGCTAGTCGGTGGCCGGCCGACGGCCCAGCTCGACGGCCAGGCCGCCGACCACCATGATCAACAGGCCCAGGCCCACCAGCGGGGCGAGGTTCGAGGATCCGGTGCGGGCCAGGGGCCCGGTGGCGGCGGGCGTGTTGGCGTTGCGGACGATGGTGACGCCGAGCACCTGGGCGGCGCCGGCGGTGGTGGCGGAGCCTCCGGACGTGGTGGTGGTCGACCCGCCGTTCCCGTTCGTCCCGTTCGACCCCGACGTGGTGGAGGTCGTGGACGACGTGCTCGTGGTGGTGGTCGGCACCGTGGTCGTGGTGGTGGTGGTGGTGGTCGTGGTCGTCGTCGTGGCGGTTGTGGTCGTCGTGGTCGGCACGGTGGCCGCCTTGACCAGCAGGCAGCTGTCGGCTTCCTGCGTGTAGAAGTTGCCCGGGCTGGGATCGCCGTGCTCACGGGCCCGGCCGCACAGGTAGTCGCCCGGTTCGAGGTTCATGGGGGCGACGAAGGTGCGCACGAAGAAGCCGGTGTTGGCGATGGGCTCCTGGCGGAAGCGGAACTGCTGGAGCTCCTGGGCCGAGCCGAGGGAGCGCACGTCGACGCAGTCGTCCAGGCGGTCGAGGTCGTCCCAGTCCTTCGGGTTCCAGGTGACGAGCACCACGACGGTGTCGCCGGGAGAGATCTGGCCGGGCACGGGACCGGTCGTGAGCCGCTGCAGGCTCGTCGACCGCCCGGGGCCGGAGTTGCACGCCGACGGAAAGCCGGGCGGGAGCCCGGGAACGGGCGTGGTGGCGGCGCCGGCAGACGTGGCCGGTACCGCCAAGGCCGCTGCGAACAACGCACCTGCTGCCCACCCTCGCACGGGGTTGACGGTACGAGCGTGCCCTCGCGGCAACCAGGCACAAATAGTGTCATGGCCCGGGGTCGTACGACCTCCGGGGCCCGGCGTTGGTCAGCGCGTCGAGGCCAGCTCGAGCACGCGGGGCAGGTTGAGGCTCTCGCCCTCGCTATCCCACCAACGGGTGTCGCAGCGGGAGCAGCTGCGCATCGTGACCTTGCGCTGACCCATGGTCAGGGCGACTTCAACCAGCCGCACGTGGCGGCACTTGGGGCATCTCATCTGGGGGTCCCTTCCGTCCTCTCCAACCTCAATGAAAGGTTCGGCAAGAATTCGCCAAAACTTGAGGTGGGGGGTCAGTGCTGCTGGGCCAGAACCACCATGGTCGCCAGGTTGAACACGGCGTGGGCCACCAGGCCAGGACCCAGGCGGCCGGTGCGCCACGCCAGCAGGGAGAGCACCACGCCGAAGGCGGCCAGGCCCAGGAACTGCAGGGGTTGGTAGTGCGCGAGCCCGAAGGCGACGGACGACCCGGCCACCGCCCACGCGGCCCCGAACCGGGCCTCCAGGGCGCGCAGCAGCAGGCCCCGGAAGAACAGCTCCTCGATCAGGGGCGCACCCACCACGACCACGAAGAGCAGCAGGGCGAACCCGGGACCGGAGGCCAGCTGGTTGAGCTTGCGGGCCGGTTCCTCCAGGCGGTTGCCCAGGTTGGGGTCGTTGAGGCGGAACGGCAGGTAGAGCAGCGGCACCATGACGAACTGGCAGGCGAGGCCCACGGCCACACCCACGGGGACGTCCATGGGCCGGAGGACGAAGCCCATCTCCCGGGCCAGGTCGCCCGAGCCCTTGCGGTACGTCGCCACCCACACGGACCCACCCATGCCGATCCACAGGCCCAGGCTGGAGAACACGGCCAGGCCCAGGCTGTCGCCGCTGTTCCCCGAGATGCTGACCCACATCACGCCGAACAGGCCGGCGAGGAAGTAGGCGACGACATAGCCGCCCACGGCGTCGCCCAGACCCCAGCGTCGCTGGGTCGCCGGTTCCTGCTCCTGCTGGGTCACGCCATCACTGAGGCAGGTTCTTGCCGACGTACCGGGAGCGGACCCGGCCGTCCTCCCGCCAATAGGCGTACCAGTAGGGCCCGTGCGGGCACCGGGTGCAGGTGGGCTTGTTGCAGCGGACCGCCTGCTGGCGGTACGTGACGCTGGGCTCGCCGGATGCGGGCTCGAAACGGGGACCTCCCAGGGCCTCGAGGCGGCCCCGGGCGAGGATCACCAACTGCCGCAGGTCGTGCTCGTCCATGGTGCGGACGAGGGCGGCCGTGCGACGGTCGAGAGGCACGGTTCCAGCCTACGCGGGGCCCGCGCGACCGGTCGGACGGGCCGAACGTTGGATGGCCCGACTCAGACGGCGATGGCGGGCCGCAGGGGGATGATCGGCGTGCGGCGGTCGTCCCTGGCCCAGCCCACCGGCACCCGCAGCGTGTCGGCATGGGTGAGGCACAGGCCCCAGGCCGCGTTGGGATCCGGTTCGGCACCGGGATTGTCCAACCACACGGTGCGACTGGCGTAGTCGTACGTCATCGTGGCCGCGGCCGAACCCCCGCAGCCGGGGCGAGCGCAGCGCCGGAGGTCCATGAGCGTCGAAGCTACCGGGTGCCCGAAGCCAGGCGGGGGATACTTCTTACGCGCGCTCATTGTTGGCCAAGACATGATTGTGATTCTCCCCCGATCGGGGGTACGCCAGGCGCGGGTGGGGAAGCCACAGGAGCCGCCTAGCATGGCCGCATGAGCCGGCAACCCGGGGACCTGCGTCCAGGCCGCCCCGAACGTCCTCGCACGCCTGGCGCCCCGCCCGAACAGAACTGGCGCTGGGTCGGCATCGTGCTGTTCGCCCTCGTGCTGGCCGCCCTGGTGTTCAGCCGCTTCCCCGGCACCCAGACCAAGTCGCAACTCACGTACAACGAGTTGATCCAGAAGGTCCAGGCCGGGCAGGTGGCGTCGGCCACCGTCAACAACGACAACGGCAAGATCACCGGCGAGCTGAGCGACAAGGACCACACCCGCTTCAGCGTCACCGGGCCCCACCCGATGCCGGACAGCGTCGAGGAGCTCATGCGCCAGAAGGTGCCGAAGCTCCAGTTCACCAACACCACGCCCAGCCTGCTGGGCGCCCTCCTCCCGTTCCTCTTCCCCGTCGCCATCCTCATCGGCTTCTGGGTCTGGATGAGCCGGCGCGCCCAGGGGCAGATGACCGGGCTCATGTCCATAGGGCGGTCGAAGGCGAAGGTGTACACCACCGAACGGCCCAAGACCACGTTCAACGACGTGGCCGGGTACACGGGCGTCAAACAGGAGATCCGGGAGGTCGTCGACTTCCTGAAGATGCCCGGCAAGTTCCGTGAGGTGGGCGCGCGCATCCCGAAGGGCGTGCTGCTGGTCGGTCCGCCGGGGACGGGCAAGACGCTGCTGGCCCGGGCCGTGGCCGGCGAGGCCGGGGTGCCGTTCATCTCCGTCACCGGGTCGGACTTCATGGAGATGTTCGTGGGCGTGGGCGCCGCTCGGGTGCGGGACCTGTTCCAGACCGCCCGCAAGCAGGCGCCCGCCATCATCTTCGTGGACGAGATCGACTCCATCGGCCGCAAGCGGGGCGCCGGTCTGGGCGGCGGGCACGACGAGCGAGAGCAGACGCTCAACCAGATGCTCGCGGAGATGGACGGGTTCGAGACCACCGAGGGCATCGTCATGATGGCGGCCACCAACCGGCCCGACATCCTCGATCCTGCGCTGCTGCGCCCGGGCCGATTCGACCGGCAGATCGTCGTCCCCCTCCCCGATCTGGAAGAGCGCCTGCCCATCCTCAAGGTGCACTGCAAGGACAAGCGGCTGGGTCCCGACGTCGACCTGGAGATCGTGGCCCGGGGCACGCCGGGCATGAGCGGCGCCGACCTGGCCAACCTGGTCAACGAGGCGGCACTGCATGCCGTGCGCCGGGGCGGCGACGCCGTGCACATGCAGGACTTCGAGGCCGCCCGCGACCGGGTGACCATGGGGCAGCGGCGGGAGTCGATCGCCTTGTCCGAGAAGGAGAAGGAGCTCACCGCCTTCCACGAGGGCGGCCACGCCGTGCTGGCCTACGTCCTCCCCAACGCCGATCCCGTGCACAAGGTCACCATCCTCCCCACGGGCATGGCCCTGGGCGTCACCCAGCAGTTGCCCATGGCCGAGCGCCACACGTACGACCTCGGCTACATCCAGGACACGCTGGCCGTGCGCATGGGCGGTCGGGTGGCCGAGCTGCTGATCTTCGGCACGCTCACCACGGGCGCGTCCAACGACCTGCAGGGGTCCACCGAGCTGGCCCGCAAGATGGTGCGGGAGTTCGGCATGAGCGAGAAGATCGGGCCCATGGCGTGGGGCTCGCAGGGCATGGTGTTCCTGGGTGAGGATCTCATGCACACGCGGGACTACAGCGACGGCACGCAGCAGGTCATCGACGAGGAGGTCGAACGCATCCTGCGGGAGCAGGAGGAGCGGGCCATGACCGTCCTCAAGCGCCACCGCAAGGGGTTGGAGGCGGTGGCCCGGGCCCTGCTCGACCAGGAGACGATCGACGGTGCCGAGGTGGGCCGCTTGGTGGACCAGGCCTACGGCAAGGCCGTGCACGCGCCGGGCGTGAAGTCGATCCCCCGGTTCGGCACCACCGAGCCCACCGACGCCGGGCCGCTCAACGGCGACCCCGAGCCCACGGAGGTCATGGAGCGCTAGCGCGTGGGGGCGCGCGCTCTTCGGGTCCCGGGTGGTGGACACTGGAGGGCGCGGTGCGGTCTCAGCGAGGGAGGTTCGATGACGAACCCATCGAAGTTGTTGGCCGCCGCGGCGGTCCTCGTCCTGTTGTTGACGGGCTGCGGCACGAAGAACAAGAGCACGTCGGCCACGACCACGACGGCAGCGCCCACGACGGCAGCGCCCACGACGGCGGCGGCGGCCGCCACCGTCGGCGTGGCCACCGACGCCAAGTTGGGCAAGCTGCTCGTCGATGCTCAGGGGTTCACCCTGTACCGGTTCGACAACGACAAGAACGGCACCAGCGCCTGCACCGGCGGTTGCGCCAGCAAGTGGCCGCCGCTGACGCTGGCCACGGGCGTGACCAAGCCGGTGGCGTCGGCGGGTGTGACGGCCAGCGACTTGGGCACCATCACCCGGGCCGACGGCAGCACGCAGGTGACGTACAAGGGCCAGCCCCAGTACCGCTACGCCCCCGATACCAAGCCAGGCGACACCACCGGTGACGGTGTGGGCGGCGTCTGGCACGCCACCGTTGTGAGCTAGCCGCCGGCCCCCTCCTGGTTCTCGTGCAACTGAGTTCCGGGGGCCGAAACTCAGTTGCCACAGAACGCTCGAGGGGCGCTGGGGGCGGCGGGCGGCATGCCTTGGCGTACTCAGCACCCGCCCGAGCAGTTCCTCGCCCATGCAGCCCAGCCCGAGGGCGGGGACGGCCAACCCCTGCGTACCCAACATCCGTTGGTCCACAAGAGCCGACCCTCGGCTCAGGGCGCCACGCTGCCGAGCCCGGGTTCGGGGCTGGTGCCGGGCTGGCGGGCCTCGGCCACGGCGGCCCACAGGTCGGTGGCCGTGGGCACGCCCACGAACGACGCCCGCACCACGCCCTCCTCGTCGGCCACAACGATGGTGGGCACGGCCTCGATGCCGTAGCGCTCGTGCAGGTCCTGCCGTTCCTGGAACGGGACCTCCTGGTACGACACCGCGTCGCTGGCCAGCACGGCGGCCTTGGCCGTCACCCGCTCGCACGACTCGCACGTGCGTGACGTGAACACCGCCACCAGCCACGGGCGGGCGCCGGCGTCGAAGTCGGCCCGGTCGAGCTGCATGGGCACGGCCCACCGAGGCTGGGTGGGCGCCGCGGCCCGCTGGCGGCGGCGCAGCACGAATGCCACGACACCGGCGACCACGATCAACACGACAGCGAGCAGGACCCGTTCCATGTGACCCTCACTCTCGCGCGCGCCAAACTGAGCCGTGCCCACGCGACGCGCCTCCGCCTTCCCCATGTGGGTGCTCGGCCTCGTCATCATGATCGACCAGGTCGACCAGAACATCGTGCGGGGCGTGGTCACGCCCTTGAAGCACGACTTCGGCGTGAGCGACGCCGGCATCGGTTTGCTGCTCTCGTCCTTCGTGCTCGTCAACGGGCTGGTGACCGTCCCCGCCGGGTACCTGGCCGACCGCTGGAACCGGTCCCGGACCATCGGGCACACGGTGGTGGCCTGGTCCGGCATCACCGCCCTCACGGCGGCGGCGCCCAACTTCGCCAGCCTGGTGGGCGTCCGCTCCGCCCTCGGGTTCGGCCAGGCGATCACCGAACCGTCGGCCGCCAGCCTCATCGCCGACTACTACCCGGCCGAGGAGCGGGGCCTTGCGTTCTCCATCCAGCAGGCCCTCCTGTTCGTGGGCTTCGGCCTGGGCGTGGGCCTGGGGGGCATGGTGGGCGCCCATTGGGGCTGGCGGGCGGCCTTCCTCGTCGTGGGCACACCGGGGGTGCTCATCGCCCTGGCCGTGTACCGCCTGCGCGAGCCGGTCCGGGGCCACGCCGACCGCATGCACCTGGGCCTGGCCGAAGCGCCCGAACCCGCGGCCGAGCAGCACCGGGGCCCGCTGTTCGCAGGCATGGTCGACGGCCTGCGCAAGGACCTGCGCACCATCTTCGCCATCACCACCATGCGGTACGCGCTGGTGGGGGTGACGGCGCTGCTCTTCACCATCACCGCCATCGGCGCCGCCCTCCCCCAGTTCTACGAGAGGGAGCTGGGCGCGCCCAAGGGATCGGCCGAGGCCTACGTCGGCCTCCTGGTGATCCTGGGCGGCGTGCCCGGCGTGCTGCTCGGCGGCCGCCTGGCCGATCGCTGGGCCACCCGGGTGCGGGGTGCCCGCATGGCCATTCCCGCCTACTGCATCCTCATCGGCAACGCCCTGTTCGTGCTCTCCTATCTCCACCACTCACTGGCGGTGACCTTCGCCCTCGAGCTGGCGGGCTTCTTCATCACCACCCTGTCGGTACCCGCCCTGCGGGCCGGCCTGTCCGACGCCGTGCCCGCCAACCTGCGGGGCGCGGGCTTCGGCGCCTTCAACCTGGTGTCGGTGGTGTTCGGCCAGGCCGCCGCGCCCCTGGTCGTGTTCGCCCTGGCCGGCGCCTTCGGCGGCAACCTGCGCACCGCGTTCCTCATAGTCAGCCCGCCCATCTTCCTGGGCGGGCTCATCTTCCTGAAGGCCCGGGACCACCTGGACGAGGACGCGGCCAAGATCTTTCAGGCCATCCTCGAAGCCATGCAGGCCCAGGAGGCCCAAGCCCGGGCCGACGAACCCCTGCCCGCCCCTCAGTCGAGCGGGATGCCGACGGACGACGAGACGCCGGCGCCGCCCACCACGTAGACGGCACGCTCCACCACCACGGGCTGGGTGGCGTCGACCACCAGCGGCAAAGGGTCCCGCTTGATGTGGTCCGACAGGCGAAACGCCTGGCGACGGCCGGCGGGGACGGCGATGCCCTGCAGCCCGTCGATGGCGATGCGCTGGCCGCCGGCCAGCCCGGCGAACGACACCGTGGCCGGGAAGCTCGACGGGTTGTACACGATCACCCACTCGTCGACCGCGTCGGTGGCCGCGCCCAGGGCGAACGCCCACCGGCGAGCGGTGCCGGTGCCGCCGACCGTGTCGGCCCGGCCCAGCCGGGGCGTGGTCGCCTCCACTGATCGCTGCACGACCACGGGCACCCCGTTGGCGGACCGGACCACCGCCGAGTGGGCCACGCCCTTGGGAACGCGGGCCTCACTGTTGGCCACCAGCGTGACCCGGCCCTGGGCGGGAACGGTGAGCTCGAAGGGCTCGGCGTCACCCTGGTCCAGCGTCAGGGCGACCTCCACCTTGGCCTCGGACGAGGCCGGGTTGAAGACCTCGAACTTCTCGGTCACGCCGTCGGCCACCAGCCCGTCGGGGAACCACCACGTGCGCCCCAGCGCCGGGGCGCCCACTACGCCGGACAGGCCGGCCACGCCCGGAGCGGTGCGGATCAGCACCTGCCCGGCGGCCAACCGACCGGCCCGGACGGACACGGCGGTCGAGACGTCGTCCTGCCGCCGGACGTGGGCGCCGATGTCGATCACCTGGAGCGACCCGCCGGGCACGACGAGGCCCTGGTAGTCGCCCGGCGAGCGGAATCCCTCGGTGGTGGCGAAGGACAGGTCGACGATGGCGCTGTCGGGGAAGGGGTTGAGGAGCAACAGGGAGAGCTGGGCGTCCTTGGCCGTCGAGCCGGCGGCGAAGTACCAGTGGCGGGACGCGGTGGACGAGCACGGGGAGATGTCCTCGCCCTGGGGCCCGGCAACGCGCTGTTCGACCACGGCGCCACCCCCGGTCATGTCGACCACGGCGCCGGCCCAGGGGGCGTTGACCAGCGACGCCAGCCCCACGGCGTGGACCGACGCCGCCCCCACGGTGAAGGACGTGACCTTGGGCGGCCCCTGCTGGACGAGGACGGTGATGGTGCCCGACAGGGCGCGGGTACCGGGGTTGGCCACGGCCACGGTGACGTCGGCGCCGCCACCGGTCGCGGCCGTGCCGCCCGGGCAGTACCAGCTGGACGACAGGGCGGACGACCGGGCCGCCTGTGGCCCCGTCGACCCCCGGACGGCGCGCACGACAGTGCCGTCCCCCCGGCGGGGCAGCCGGTCGGCCACGACGGCCGCGACCAGCAGGGCGGCCAGAACGACGAGCACGAGGCCCCGGCGGGGTTTCACCGGGCCCTTCGCTCCCGGACCAGGAAGCGCACCAGGGCGACCCACAGGGCCAGCTCGATCAGGATGGCCAGCCATCGAACCGGGTTGGTGTGGTAACGCAACGATCCCGAGCCGCCCCGGGCGCCGTCGAAGGCGGTGGCCCAGCCGAAGGCATGGCGCCGTTCGGCCCCGCTACCTCCCGACCGCAGCGACCAGCCCGGGCTGTAGGCCTCGGCCACGTGGACCGTCCCGCCCTCGGGCACGATGCCACTGAAGGACGTGTCGCTGTGCTCCTTCACCAGCGCGGGCGGGCTGCCGGCCAGGTCCACGCTCAGGGCAGCGCGGTCGGACCCGCGCTTGCTGGCCGCCACCGCCGGTTCCGAGGTCAGCACGGCCCGGCCCGGCGCCCACGCCGCGTTCTCGTAGATGGTGAGGGTGGGGTCGGTGGCGACCTGCCGCAGGTCGAGTTGGGCGGCCAGGGCGGCGGGGACATCGGGGGCCGGGGGCAGGACCCGGGGACGGCGGCTGGCCGGGTTGGGAGCCAGGGCCGAGGGCACCACGACGTAGCGCACGCCCATGGGGGCGAGCAGGTGGCCCAGGCGCGTGGTGTCGCCCCGGCGGGCCACGTCGAGCATGTCGCCCAGGAGGACGGACGTGCCCGGGTTGGGATCGGGCCAGCGGTCGGCGATGTCGGGCGCGCCGCCCCGGCTGGTGGCGTAGGCGACGCCGTCCTCCAACCGCCAACCGTCGAGCGGGAGGGCTTCGGGATCGCCGACCCACAGCACCCGGAAAGCGCCCTCGTGGCGGTGGTCCTGCATCCACGCCAGGGACCGGTGGAAGTCGGTACCGGGCAGCTTCCACCGGCCGTCCACCGACGCGCCCAGCACCGGGAGGGTGCCGAGCGCTGCCGCTCCGGCCGACACCACCAACGCCACCTGGCGCCAGCCCAGGCGGTACCCGCGCAGGTCGGTCTCGAAGGCGGCCATGCCCAGGCCCGCGCACAGCGCCAGGGCGAGGTCGGCGGGCATGAGCAGGAGGTCGGCGCTGGGAACGGCCACGCCCAACCAGTGGCGCCCGCCCGCCCATGCCACACCCCAACACAGCAGGGCGACGGTCCAGAGGCGGGCCGCCCACGCGAACCGCCACTCCCGCCCGAGCACGAGGGGAAGGGCGGCCACGACGAGGAACGCCCACCCGAGGGGCGGGGCGCCCAGGGGGCCGGTCTGGAAGCGCAGCAGGGGTCCGACGCCCAGGCCTCGGTGGATGCCCAGGCCCACTGAGGACACGGCCGACCAGCGGGCGCCCGGGAGCACGAAGCCGAGCGACCACGGGAACAGCAGCACGACAGCCACCACGACGGCGCCCACCGCCAGCACCACGGCCCGGCTGGCTGCCTTGACCTCGCCGGCCAGCAGCGACCCCAGCAGGAGCCCGACGGCCACCACCACGAACAGGAGGGCGACCGCCGGGGCGAAGGCGGCCACCAGGGCGAGCAGCAGGCCCGGGCACAGGAGGGGGATCCAGCGGCGGGCGCCGGTCTCGGTGGCCCGCCCGCCGGCGAACGGCTCCAGCCCGGTGGCCCGCAGCAGCGAGCCGATCAGCCAGGGTCCGGCCGCGTACAGCAGCAGGGCGCCCCACCGCCCCCGGGCCAGGGCGTTGTAGGGCAAGGGGATGGCGACGTACACCACCAGCGCGGCCAGCCGGGTGCGCATGGAACCCAGGGGCTTGGCCAACCGGAACATGCCGATGGCCCCCGCGGGCAGGGCGCCCAGCACCAGCACCTTCTGGAGCAGGCCCATGCCGTCGAGCAGAACGGTGCCGCCCAGACCGAGGAGGCCCAACGCGGCCGGCGCCGGGCCCTCGCTCCCCAGGCCGGTGGCGTGCCACCCGGACAGGAAGGGGCGGATCACGTCGAGCACATGCTCGGGGAAGGGCGCCAGCTCGCCCACCGCGGGCAGGGGCCCGTTCAGCAACCGCCGCGTGCCCACCAGGAGCACGGCCGCGACCACGCCCCACACGATGAGGGGCAGGCGCAGCGTCTGCAGCGTCGACCCCGCGTCCGGGCCGGCGAAGTGGGCCAGGCGGGCCCGGTCCTCGCCCGCCAGCTGGCCCCGCACGAAGGCGTTCATCCGGGCGCTGCCCCGGCTCTGAAGGCGGCGCACCTCGCCGTCGCCCAGCGACCGGTTCTTGCGCACGGCCTTGCGGGCGGCACGCAGGTCGCCCCACTGGCGCAGGTTCCAGCGCCAGGCGCCGGCGATGTCCTTGGTCGTCTGGCGTCGCCCCGACACCAGGCCGTACGCCATCTCCGCCAGCCCGAGCAGGAGGATCTGGGGCAGCACGCGGAGCAGATGGAACAGCCCGTAGTCCTTGAGCACGGCCCGCAGCCGGTGGCGCAGCTGCAGGGGCCGAACGGCGGCCCGGAGGGCGGCGTTGTCGGCGGGCACGACGTCGCCCACCGCCCGCTCGCCCCGGGACATCGATTCCCGGTGGCGCACCCGGGCGCCGGGGGCCACCACCACCCGGGCGCCGGCGATCTGGGCCCGCCACGACAGGTCGAGGTCCTCGCCGAAGAACGACACCTTCGGGTCGAAGCCGCCCAGGGCGGCGAACAGGTCGGCCCGCACCAGCGTGCAGCCGCCGGGGGCGACGAACACGTCCCGCACGGCGTCGTGCTGCTCCTGATCCAGCTCGCCGTGCTCCACGGCGGGAACCGGGGCCCCGCTCTTGTCCGCTCCCATGCCGACCTGGAGGAGGTGCTCGGGCTCGTCCCAGTCGACCAGCTTGGGGGCGACGATGCCGGCGTTGGACCGGAACGCTTCTTCCAGCAACAGGCGCACGGTGTCGGGCGCCGGGGCCACGTCGTCGTGGCAGAAGAGGAAGTGGGAGGCGCCTTCCACCACCTGGAGGACCTCGTTGGCGGCCGGGCCGAAGCCCGGGTTGCCGGTGATGCGGCGGACGTAGGCGGTGGGCAGCACGGACGCCACCCGGGGGGTGGGATCCTCGGCGCTGGCCGCGTCGACCACGAGGACGGACAGGCTCGGGTAGTCCTGCGCCGCCAGGGCGGCCAGGCATTCCTCCAGCCAGGGCCCCGGGTCGTGGGTGACGACGACCGCGACGACGGGAGGTGCCGTGGGCGCAGCGTCCATCAGGGGTGCGACGCTAGCGGAGGGGGGCCCTCGGACAGTGGTCAAGCGAGGACGCCGGTGATCAGAAAACTGCTTGCAATAGTTCGCATTCCGCTGTATGGTGGCTACTATGGCTGATGTGACCAAGACCCTGAAAGACGCCGGCTATGTACTCGTTGGCCTGGGCGTGATCGGCTTCCAGAAGGCGCAGGTGCGCCGGCACGAGCTCACCCAGGAGCTGGAGGTCCGGACCAAGGACCTGGAGGCGCAGTTGAACGAGCTCCGGGGCCAGGTCACCAAGGTGACCAAGGATCTCGAAGGCAAGCTGGAGCCGGTGCTGCAGGAGATCGAGGGCCGCATCGAGGAGCTGGAGGGCTTCCTGCCCGAGCAGATGGCCGACCTCATGAAGCAGGCCCGCACCACGGCCCGGGAGCTGGCTCGCGAGGCACAGGCCCGGTTCGCCGGTTCGGTCAACGGCAGCGCCGCCGCCTGACCGCCGGCGCCTCTCGGCGCCTCCCTTCGGCGGGGCGGCCCTCCTCCCGGGACCGCACCGCTCTGACCGCCGGGCCGACCTGACTTCCCCCCGTCAGGCCGGCCCGGCGGTCCCTTTTTGGGCGGCTTGTGCCGCATGCAGCACGTCCCGCAGCGTGTCGTCGAGAGCGATCTCCGGCACCCAGCCCGTGGCTTGGCGCAGGCGGGTGGCGTCGCCCCTGAGGACGGGCACGTCCACCGGCCTGAGCAGCGACGGGTCGACCTCCAGCTCCAGGTCGACGCCGGCCAGGTCGAGCATGCGCCGCACCACGTCCTCGATGGCCACGTCCTGGCCCGACGCCACGTTGTAGACCTGGCCGGGCTCACCCCGCTCCACCAGCAGGCGGTAGGCCCGCACCACGTCGCGCACGTCGGTGAGGTCGCGCCGGGGCGAGAGGTTGCCGACCTCGAGCGTCTTCGCTCCCGACCGGCGGGCGTCCACGATGCGCTGGGCGAAGGCGGCCACCGCGAAGGTCGGCGCCTGGCCCGGGCCCACGTGGTTGAAGGGCCGGGCCCGCACCACCGGGAGGCCGTGACCCAGGTGGGCCTGCACGGCCAGGAGCTCGGCCGCCGCCTTGCTCGCCGCGTAGGGCGACACCGGCAGCAGCGGGGCGTCCTCGGTGATGGGGAGTTGGTCGGGCTGCACGTGGCCGTAGACCTCGGCCGAGCTCACGATCAGGACGCGGGGGTTCCCAACACGGCGGGCCGCCTCCAGCACGTGGAGGGTGCCCACGGTGTTGACCTGCACGGTGGCGTCGGGGTCGTCCCACGACTGGCCCACGTGGGCCAGGCCGGCCAGGTGGATGACGGCGTCGGGGCGGGCTTCGCTGAGGGCGTCGGCCATGGCCGCGGCGTCGGTGATGTCGACGGCATGGGCGTCGGGGGCCAGCACTTCGTCGCCCTGGTCGCGCAGGTGGGGCAGCAGCCAGGCGCCCACGAACCCGTGCCCTCCGGTGACGAAGACCCGCATAGGGGGCGTGACCCTACCGGCGCCGCCACCCCCTCCCGTTCTCGTTGCTTCGCCGCTCGCCTACCGGAAGGAAAGCAACGAGAACGGTGGGGGGTTAGCGGCGGCGGGCCAGGTCGACGGCGGCGACGTAGACCTCGGCGTGGCGGGCGGCGCTCGCCTCCCACGTGTGGCGGGCCGCGACGGTGAGGCCCCGCTCCCGCCGGCCGGCCAGCCCGCTGTCCTGGCGCACGGCCATGTCGAGGGCGCCGGCCAACGCCTCCACGTCGGCGGGGGGCACGAGCAGGGCGGCGCCCGCGGCCACCTCCTCCATGGCCGACCCGGTGGTGCTCACCAGCGGGGCCGCGCAGGCCAAGGCCTCGAGGGCGGGGAGGCCGAACCCCTCCTCCAACGACGGGTAGGCCACCACTGCAGCGGAGCGGAGCAGAGCGGGCACGGCCTCGTCGGGGACGTAGCCCGTGCGCAGGATGCGGTCCCGGTGGCGGGCCATGGCGATGGCCGTGTCGAGGGCGTCGGTCCCCCACCCGTCTCCCCCGGCGATGACGAGGGTGAGATCGGTGTGGACGGCGGCGATGCGGTCGAAGGCCCGCACCAGGGAGGGCACGTCCTTGCGGGGCTCGATGGTGCCCACGAAGGTGACGAACGGGCGGCGCACGCCCAGGCCGTCGAGCACGAGCCGGTCGGCGTCCGGGCTGGGCGGGGCGGGGGTGAAGCGGCTGTGGTCGACGCCGTGGGGGATGACGGCGATGGGTGCCGCGGGCGAGCACTCCTCCCGCAGCCGGTTGGCGGTGGTGCGGCTCACGCACACAAGGGCGTCGGCGTGGCGGGACGCCACCCGGATGGCCCGGCGGAAGAACGGGACCTTGGAGCGCTCGTGCCACTCGGGATGGTCGAAGAAGGTGAGGTCGTGAATGGTGACGACCTTGGGCACCTTGGACGCCTCGGGCATGGTGTAGTGCGGGCCGTGGTGCACGTCGGGGGCGAGCTTCCTGAGGATGCGGGGCAGGCGCACCTGTTCCCACGCCAGGCGCAAGGGGCGGTGGTCGGGGGCGGCCGGGACGACGTCGCCCAACCCGGCCCACCGGTCGCCGTCGCCGCCCCGGCTCACGAGCACGAGCTCGACGTCGTCCCGCCGGGACAGGGCCTGCACCAGGTCGATGGTGTAGCGGCCCGCGCCGGCCGGACGGTCGGGCACCGCGCTCACGTCGACGGAGACCCTCATCGCCCGACCTGTTGCCACAGCGCCACGTGGGCCCGGGCCGCGGCCTTCCACGTGAGGGTGGCGGCGTGGCGACGACCGGCTTCCCCGTCGGGGTTGGCGCCCACCTTCACGAGGGCGTCGGCGATGGCGTCCACGTCGGTGGGGTCGACCGTGCAGGCGGCGTCGCCCGTGCTGGCCATGGAGCTGGCCACGACGGGCAGGCCCGCGGCCATGGCTTCGAGGGGCGGCAGGCCGAAGCCCTCCACCAGGGGGACGTAGGCGAGGAGCGTGGCCCGGTGGTACAAGGCGTTGAGGGTCGCATGCTCGACAGGGCCGGTGAGCACCACGCCCTCCTGCGGGCGCAGGGTGGGTCCCCACCCGTCGGGGCCGACGACCACCAGCGGCCACGGCTCGGGCAACCGGGGGCGGGCCCGGGCGAAGGCGTCCACCAGGCGGGGCAGGTTCTTGCGGGGCTCCAGCGTGGACACGGTGAGGAGGAACGGGGCGCCGGCGGCGATGCCGTGGGCGGCCAGGAGCCGGTCGGCGGCGGCCATGTCCGGCGGGGGCAGGTGGTCCGACCCCTCCGCCACCACGTGCACGCGCGAGTCGGGCATCAGGGCGGCGGCCGTCTGCTCGGACGGCACAACGACGAGGGCGGCGTCCCGCCACGCTCGCCGGAGGGCAGCCTCGTGCCAGCGCCGGCCCCGGGGCGGGAAGGCGTCGGGGACCTGGCGCCAGGCCACGTCGTGCACGGTCACGGCCAGGCGGGCCGGGCGGCGCACGCGGGGGTGGGCGAGGGACGTGGCGTGGATCACGTCGAAGCCGCGGGGGGCGCGCAGGGCACCGGCGTCCCATGCCCGGGTGAGGAGGGGAACGGGAAGCCGGTCGGGTCCGGCCCAGAGGGTGACGTCCACGTCGGGGTCATGGAGTTCGTTCAAGCCTTGCATCAACCCGCGCACGTAGGTGCCGATACCCCCGGGCACGGGCCGCCGGAGCTGCTCGGTGAGAAGCAGGACCCTCACCCGGACGCGGCGTCCCGGTAGAGGTCGATCATGGCCGCGGCGGTGTCGTCCCACCGGCGGGCGGCGGCTCGGCGGCGACCGCGCTCGACGAGACCGGCCCGGCGCTCGCCGTCGGTGAGGACCCCGGCCAGCGCCCCGGCCAGTGCGTCGTCGTCCTGCGGGGGCACGAGGACGGCCGCGTCCCCCAGGACCTCGGGCAGGGCGCCGGCGGTGGTGGCGACCACGGGCACGCCTGCGGCCATGGCTTCGAGGGGGGGCAGGCCGAAGCCCTCGTAGAGGGACGGGTAGGCGAAGGCGGCCGCGTGGTGGAGCAGGCGAGCGCGCTGGCGGTCGTCCACCCACCCGAGGCGGATGATGCGGGCCCGGGTCGCGGGCGCCACCCGTTCGCAGGCCTCGTCGAAGGCGGCCGCGCCCCACCCGGGCGGGCCCGCCACCACCAGCCGGAGGTCGGGCTCGGTAGCGACGAGCGCGTCGAAGGCCCGCACCAACGTGGGCAGACCCTTGCGGGGTTCGATGGTCCCGAGGGCGAGGATGTAGGGGAACGGGTACGGGCGCGTCCCTGCATCGGAGCCGACGGGCGCGAGCCCGTGGGGGATGGCCCGCACGCGGGCCGGGTCGGCGCCCAGGAGGTCGACCACCTCGGCGGCCACGAAGGAGGACGGCGTGTGCACCCACGCCCCCCGCTTGATGGCCCGGCGCACCAGGGCGGGAAAGGGGCGGGTGGCGGCTGTCGCCAACTGGGGAAAGCGCAGGGTGGTGAGGTCGTGCACGGTGACGACGCCGCCCCCGCTGGTGGGCGGCACCACGAAGTTGGTGCCGTGCACCAGGAGCCGGGCCCGGGGCCAGTCCACCCGTAGCCACACCTGGTGGAGCAGTCGGGGCGGGACCGGCATGCGGGCCCGAAGGGTGAGCTGGTAGGTGCGCACGTCGACGTCGGCGGGCCGGGCCTGGAGGGCATCCAGCAGGCCGGCCACGAACGTCCCCACGCCGGTGCGCGCCCCGAGCAGGGGCGTGGCGTCGAGCGCAACGCGAACGGGGGCGGGCACGGCGTGCAGCGTTGCACAGCAGGTCGCGCCGATTAGCGTTGCCCCGTGTTCGCCGCCTTGGCCGGGGGCGTGGGCGCCGCCCGGATGCTCCGAGGGCTGGCGGCCGTCGTCCCCCCTTCCGACATCACCGCCATCGTCAACACGGCGGACGACTTCAGCCTGCACGGACTGGCCATCTCGCCCGACCTCGACACGGTGACGTACACGTTGGCCGGAGCCGTGAACCCGGAGACGGGATGGGGGTTGGTGGGCGAGTCGTGGACGGTGATGGACGCGCTCGAGCGCTACAAGGGCCAGACGTGGTTCCGGCTGGGCGACCAGGACCTGGCCACCCACCTGTACCGCACCCAGCGCCTGTCCGAGGGCGCACCGCTGTCCACGGTGACGGCCGAGATCGCCGCCGCGTGGGAGGTGGGCGTGCGCCTGCTGCCCATGTCCGACGACCCCGTAGCCACTCGTTTCACGGTTGCCGGTAGCGGCGAAGGGCCGGTCGAGATCGGGTTCCAGGACTACTTCGTGGCCCGGCGCCACTCGGTGCCGGTCACGGCGGTGCGCTTCCAGGGCGCAGCCACGGCCCGGCCCGGGCCCGGCGTGCTGGAGGCATTGGGCGGGGCCGAGCGCATCGTCATCTGCCCGTCCAATCCCATCGTGTCGGTGGGCCCGGTGCTGGCCGTGCCCGGCGTGGCCGACGCCGTGCGGGACCGGCGCAAGGACGTGGTGGCGGTGTCGCCCATCGTGGCCGGCGCCGCCCTGAAGGGACCGGCCGACCGGTTGCTGCGGGAGCTGGGGCACGAGGCCACCGTGGTGGGCGTGGCTCGGTTGTACGCCCCGCTGGCGGCCACGCTGGTCATCGACACGGCCGACGTCGACCTGGCGCCCGCCGTCGAGCTGGAGGGCATCCGCTGCGTGGTGGCCCCCACGGTCATGTCGTCCCCCGAGGCGGCCGCCGAGCTGGCTCGCGTCGTGCTGTCGGGCTCGGGTTCGGCGTGATCCAGGTCATCCCCGTGGAGGGCATGCCCGAGGTGCGACCGGGCGACGTACTGGCCGACCTCATCGTCGAGCGGGCCGTGCTGGAGGCGGGCGACGTGGTGGTCGTCACCCAGAAGGTCGTGTCCAAGGTGGAGGACCGGTTGGTCCCGGTGGACCCCGACGACCCCCGCTCCCACAAGGCCCTGGTGGAGGCCGAGGCCGTGCGCGTCATCCGCCGGCGGGGCGACCTGCTGGTGACGGAGACGGCCCAGGGCTTCGTGTGCGCCAACTCGGGTGTGGACCTGTCCAACGTGGAGCGGGGGTACGCGGCGCTGCTGCCGCTGGACGCCGACAAGTCGGCCCGCCGCATCCGGGACGGGCTCCGGGCCCGCACGGGGCTGTCGCTGGGCGTGATCGTGTCGGACACGTTCGGGCGGGCGTGGCGCCGGGGCGTGGTCGACGTGGCCATCGGCGTGGCCGGGCTGGCCGGCATCGTCGACTTGCGGGGCACGGTCGACGCCCTGGGCCGGGAGTTGCAGGTCACCGAGATGTGCGTGGCCGATGAGATCGCCGCGGCCGCCGAGCTGGCGATGGGCAAGGCTCGGGCCGTCCCCGTGGCCGTGGTGCGGGGCGTGGACCCGTCGTGGCTGCGCGAGGGCTCCGTGCGCGAGGAGATCGTCCGTCCCTACGACGAAGACCTGTTCCGCTGAGCGCTCTTGGGGAGTCGGGCCGGGGTCAGTGGGCCGGGGTCAGTGGGTGGCGAACCACTGGAGGACGGCGGCGGTGCCGTCGGCCAGGGTGGTCCAGGGCTTCCAGCCCAGGTGGATGCCGGCCCGGCCCGGGTCGAGCGACGAGCGCTGCAGCTCGCCCACCCGCGCCGGGGCGAACGACGCCGGCCGGTCGCCGCCCTCGCCCAGGGCCCGGCACATGGTCTGGTACAGCTCGTTGACCGACGTCTCCTGCCCGGTGCCGATGTTCAGCACCAGGCCACCGCCCTTGTCGGCCGCCCGGGCGAAGGCGTCGACCACGTCGTCCACGTACGCGAAGTCGCGGGTCTGGCTGCCGTCGCCGAAGATGGTGCACGCCTCTCCGGCCAGCAGGCGCCCGGCGAAGATGGCCACCACGCCGGCCTCGCCGTGCGGGTCCTGGCGGGGGCCGTACACGTTGGCCAGGGCCAGGGCGGTGAACTCCAGCTCGTGCAGGTCCCGGTACGCCACCAGATAGTCGATGGCTGACTTCTTGGACACACCGTAGGGCGACAGCGGCCGCTGCGGGTGGGACTCCTTGATGGGCAGGGCCGACGCGTCGGGGTCGCCGTAGAGCGTCCCCCCGCTGGCTGCGAACACGACCTTGCGACTGCCCGCGGCGCGAGCTCCCTCCAGCACGTTCAGCGTGCCCAGGATGTTCACGTCGGCGTCGAACACCGGGCGGGCCACCGACACCCGCACGTCGGCCTGGGCGGCCAGGTGGAACACGACCTCGGGGTGGCGGCGGGCCATGAGGTCGACCAACTGGTCGGACCGGATGTCGAGGCGGTGGAAGGTGAAGTCGTGGCCGGGGTTGCCCCGGGCGTCGGCCAGGTTGGCCAGCGAACCGGTGGAGAGGTCGTCCACCACGTCGACGGCGTGGCCCTCGGCCAGCAGGCGGTCGACCAGCGTCGACCCGATGAACCCGGCGCCCCCGGTCACCAGCGCCCTCATGCCGGTTGGGGTACCCGTTGCCCGTCCAGCACGGCACCCGCTTCGATGCGCTGGCCGCCGCCGACCACGCTCAGGCCCCGCACCACGGCGCCCTCGCCCACGGCTGCCTGCTCGCCCACGATCGATCCCTCGACCACGGCGTCGGGCCCGATCATGGACCCGGGCAACAGCACCGAGCCCTTCACCACGACGCCGTGCTCCACCCGGCAGCCGGCACCCACCACCGAGCCCGACACCACCGCGCCGGCAGCCACGAAGGCGGCGTCACCCACGAGCGACGGCTGCGACACCTCGCCGTCGACCACCGGCCCCAGGCCCGTGTGCCACACGCCGGGCGCCACCTCCTTGGCGTCGGGTGTGAGCGCGCCCGGGCCCCGGCGGCCGTGCAGGTAGTCGAGGTTGGCCTGGAGGTACTTCGCCGGCGTGCCCGTGTCGATCCAGTAGGCGTCCGACTCCAGCGCGTACAGGCGGCCGTCGGCCACCAGCCGGGGGAAGGTCTCCCGTTCGATGGACACCCGGCGGTCGCCGTCGATGTGGTCGAGCACGGACGGCTCCAGCACGTAGAAGCCGGCGTTGATGTAGTTGGTGGGGGCCTCGTCGCGGGGCGGCTTCTCGATGAAGGCGGTGACGCAGCCGGCCTCGTCGGTGGGCACCACGCCGAAGGCGGACGGGTCCTCCACCGGCGTGAGGGCGATGGTGGCCGACGCGTGCCGGTCCCGGTGGAACGCCATGAGCAGGCCCAGGTCCCAGTCGGTGAGGACGTCGCCGTTGACCACGAGGAAGGTCTCGGCGATGCCGGCCGCGCCGGCGGCGAAGCGGATGGCACCGGCCGTGTCGAGCGGTTCCGGCTCGACCGCGTACGTGAGCCCGACCCCCGCCGCCCGGTTCTCGGGAAAGGCGTCGAGGAAGGCGTCGGGCCGGTACCCCATGGACAGCACCACGTCCTCCACGCCCGCGGCAGCCAAGTGGGCGAGCACGCGCTCGATCATCGTCACCTCGGCCACCGGCAGCATCTGCTTGGGCGTGGTGAAGGTGAGGGGGCGGAGGCGGGTGCCCTCGCCCCCCACGAGGACGACGGCCCTCACGGCTTGGCGGTCGTGGTGGTGCTGGCCGGAGCCGCAGTGGTGGTGGTCGTACCGCCAGGCGCCGTCGTGGTGGTCGCCCCCGGCACCGTGGTCGTGGTGGTGGGCGCCACGTCCTCCAGCTTGTCCAGGTTGGGAGCCGACGGCGGGATCTTGGGGATGTCGGCGTCCTTGGGAGCGAAGGCCAGGACGATGAGGTCACGGTCGTTCGGCTTGTACTCCCCGGGGTTGCCGCTCACCCGGTTGTTGTTCACGAACAGCTGGACCTCGCCGGCCTTGCCGTTGCACTTGTCGCCGTCGTGGTAGGTCTTGCCGCCCGGGAACTTGAGGGCGTCCGTCTTGATCGTCATGCCGACGGTCTTGGCGAACACCTTCAGCTTGGCGTTGTTGCCTGCCGCGCTGGCCACGAACGGGTGGATGTGGATGATCCCGTCGCCGTGGGTGTGGATGCCGTACGGGTCCTGGTTGTTGTTGGGCACGTTGGGCTCGAACTTGTCGCAGATGTAGACGCCCAGCGCCGCGTGCCAGTGGTCCTTGTTGACCCTCGGCGCCACGCCCGCGGCCGGGTTGGCCTTGTCGATCCGCTGCTGCCGGCTGAAGACGATTCCCGTGGTACCCAGCACGACGACCAGCGCCATCGTGCTCCACCACCCCCAGGGCAGGTGCCCGCGACTGGTGCGACCCCCGCCAGTGCTCGCCGCCCGGGCGACCTTCTTACTCGATGCTTTTCCCATGACCGATTCAGGCTATCTGGCGCGCCGAGTCAAGAGGGCTCGTTGGGCCCACGCAACCGCGACCCGCACGCCCAACCCCAGGGCCACAACGGGCAAAAGCACCCGCTCCGTCCCCTTGGTGGTCCGGACCGCGAACCGCAGCAGCGAGCGGTGGTGTTCCAGGATCATCCGGTACGGGTGCTGGTTGGCCGACACGCCCTGCACGTGCACCACCCGGGCCTCGGGCTCGAACCCCACCCGCCAGCCGGCCCGGTGGGCCCGCCAACACAGATCGACGTCCTCGGCGTACATGAAGTAGGACTCGTCGAAGCCGCCCAGTTGCTCCCACGCCGAGCGCCGGACGAGGAAGCACGAGCCCGACACCCAGTCCACCGACGCCGATGCCTGCGACCGGTCCACACCCAGCATCCGGTAGCGGCGGGTGAAGCGGTTGTCGGGCTTGAAGAAGCCGACGAACGCGTGGCCGACAGCGTCGAACAGGCCGGGGAAGATGCGGGGTGACGGGTAGGTGGTGCCGTCGGTGTTCTCGATCCGGGGGGCGACGAGGCCCAGCCCCGGGTCCCGCTCCAGGGCGGCGGCCAGCGACTTGACCGAGCCGGGCTCGACCACCAGGTCGGGGTTGCAGATGAGCAGCGCGTCGCTCGTGGCCGCGGCCCGGGCCGCGCCCCGGTTGGCGCCCGTGCCGAACCCCAGGTTGGCGCCCGTGTGCACGACCACGACGTCGCTGTCGAGCCCGTCGAGCGATCGGTCACGGGAGGCGTTGTCGGCCACCACCACGTCGCCCACGCCGTCGGCCCGGAGGCTGCGCACGCAGTCGCGCAGGTGGTCGCCCGCGTTGTAGTTGACGACGACGGCGCTGACGTTCATGCGGCTACGCGCGCCCCAGGCAGTCGTACTGGAAGCCCCGGCGGCGCACGGCGGCCGGCTCCAGCAGGTTGCGGGCGTCGACGATGCGGGGTTCGGCCATGAGGCCGAACACCTTGGCCAGGTCGAGCCAGCGGAACTCGTCCCACTCGGTGAGGACCACCAGCACGGTCGCGTCCTCGCACGCCGCGTAGGGGTCGTCCACCAACTCCACGCCCGCGGGCGCGGTGCGGGCGGCGGGGTCGTAGGCCCGGATGGTGGCGCCCCGGGCCAGCAGGCGGTCGATCACCTGGAGGGCGGGCGAATCGCGCACGTCGTCGGTGCGGGCCTTGAACGTGAGGCCCCACACCGCCACCCGGCCGCCCGCCAGCCCGCCGGTGCCGCCAGCCATCTGCTCGACCTTCTCGGCGACCCGCGCGTACTGCTCCTCGTTGACGTCGATCACGCCTCGCAACAGCGAGAAGTCGTACCCATGGTCCTCGCCGATGCGCACCAGGGCGCGCGTGTCCTTGGGCAGGCACGACCCGCCCCAACCCGGGCCCGGCTTCAGGAACTCGAAGCCGATGCGCTTGTCGTAGCCCATGCCCAGCACGACCTCGCGCACGTCGGCGCCCACCGCCTCGCACAGGTTGGCGATGGCGTTGACGAAGGAGACCTTGGTGGCGAGGAAGGCGTTGGACGCGTACTTGATGGTCTCGGCCGAAGCGGGATCGGTGACGAGCAGCGGGGCCCGCAGCGTCTCGAACAGCGACGCCACCCGGATGGCGGCGGCCTGGTCCTCGCTGCCGATGACGATGCGATCGGGGTTGAGGAAGTCGTACACGGCCGAGCCCTCGCGCAGGAACTCCGGATTGGAGACGACGTACACGTCGCTGCGGTCGAGGGCCGCCTCCACCACGCGCGTGGAGCCCACGGGCACGGTGGACTTGTTGACGACCACGCACTCGGGCGCCAGCCGGGGACCGATCTCCCGGGCCGCCGACTCGATGTAGCTCATGTCCGCCGAGCCGTCCGCCGACTGGGGCGAGGGCACGCAGAGGAACACGAACTCGGCCTCGCCCACCGCCTCGGCCGCGCCCACCACGAACCGGAGATGACCGCCGTCCAGGCCCTCGCGCAGGAGTTCGTCCAGGCCGGCCTCGAAGATGGGCAGCTCGCCCCGGTTGAGGCCCTCGACCTTGGCCGGCACCACGTCGGCGCCGGTGACGTCGTGGCCCAGGTGGGCGAGGCAGGCAGCGGTGGTGAGGCCGACGTAGCCGGCGCCCACGATGGCGACCTTCTTCATGACAGCTCCTTCACCAGGCGGGCGAGCGACTCCTCCCACGGGGGCAGCAGGGGGAGACCGGACAAGCGGAGGGCAGCGTTGTCGAGCGCCGAGTTGGCGGGCCGGGGCGCGGGGCGGGGCGGGTCGAGCTGGGATGTCTTGATGGCCTGCACGACCTCGGGGTCTCGCCCGGCGGCGGCGAGGACGGCGCGGGCGAAGCCGTGCCACGTGGTGACGCCCTGGTTGGTCACGTGGAAGGTACCGGGCCGCCGGGCCACCACCAGGCGGTGGATGGTGGCGGCCAGGTCGGGGGCGAAGGTGGGACTCCCCTGCTGGTCGTCCACGAAGCGCAGCGGCCGATCGGCGTTGGCGGCGGCGGCGAGCACGGTCTTGACCACGTTGCGGCCGTGGCGCCCGCACACCCACGACGTGCGCACGACGGTGGCGCCCGGGCCCAGCTCCCGCTCGCCGCCCAGCTTGGAGCGCCCGTACACCGACAGCGGGTTGGGGCCGTCCCATTCGTGGTAGGGCCGGTCCAGGTCGCCCGAGAACACGTAGTCGGTGGAGAGGTAGACGACGCGGGCGCCCACGACGCGGGCCGCCTCGGCCACGTGGCGGGTGCCGAGGGCGTTGACCGCGTAGGCCCGGTCGGGGTCGAGCTCGCAGCCGTCCACGTCGGTCCACGCGCCGGCGTGGACGATGGCATCAGGGCGGGTGGTGGTGATGGCCTGGAGCACGCTGTCCCGGCTGGCCAAGTCGAACTGGTCGCGGGCCGGCGCCACGACCTCGTGACCGGAGCCGGCAAAGGCGGTCACCACCTCCGTCCCCACCTGGCCCCGGCCGCCGGTGACGAAGACCCTCACCAGCGCGTCTCCTGCACGGGCGCCCGATGGCGTAGCGGCTCCCACCAGTCCCGGCGCTCGGCATACCAGGCGGCCGCGGCCTCGAGCCCGTCCTCGAAGTCGACCTGCGGAGCCCAGCCCAGCTCGTCGCGGATCTTGGACGAGTCGAGCAGGTACCGGCGGTCGTGACCGGGGCGGTCGGGGACGATGGTCTTGAGCGACGCGGGCTTGCCCAGGGCGGCCAGCACGCCGTCGGCTACCTGCTCGACGGAGCGCTCCACGCCACTGCCCACGTGGTAGGTCTCGCCCTCGCGGCCCCGCTCCAGCACGGCCAGGACCGCCCGGCAGTGGTCGTCCACGTGCAGCCACTCCCGCCGGTTCTGGGTGGACGCGTAGAGGGGCAGGGGCTGGTCGTCGAGGGCGTGGGTGACGAAGAGGGGGATGACCTTCTCGGGGAACTGGTAGGGCCCGTAGTTGTTGCAGCAGTTGGTGACGGTGATCGGCAGGCCATACGTCTCCGAGTAGGCCCGCACGGCGTGGTCGGCCCCGGCCTTCGACGCGTTGTACGGCGTGCGGGGACGGTAGGGCGACTCCTCGGTGAAGGCGTCATCCCCGTCGAGCGGGAGATCGCCGTACACCTCGCAGGTGGAGATGTGGTGGAAGCGGGCCACGCCCACTTGCCGGGCAGCCTCCAGCAGCGCCTGGGTGCCCAACACGTTGGTGCGGAAGAAGCGCCCCGGGTCGACCACGGCCAGGCTGTTGTGCGACTCGGCCGCGAAGTGCACCACCGCGTCGACGCCGTGCTCGCGCAGCACCGACTCGTCACCCGCCTCGTCGCAGACGTCGCCGTGCACGAAGGCGAAGCGTTCCTCCAGCCCGTCGAGGTTGGCCAGGTTGCCCGCGTAGGTGAGGGCGTCGAGCACGACGACGTCGTGGTCGGAGGTGTCGAGCACGTGGCGCACGAAGTTGGCGCCGATGAACCCGGCGCCGCCGGTCACGAGCAACTTCACGGCGCCAGCTCCGCGAGCTTCGTGGCGCGGCTCACGGCGCCAGCTCCGCGAGCTTCGTGGCGCGGCTCACGGCAACTCCACCCGGCCGTGGTCGCCCAGCAGCAAGCGGATGGCACTTCCCCGCTGCGTGCCCCGCATGATCTCGACGTGCCTGCCGATGAGCGAGTCCGCCACCCGGGCCACCCCGGTGATGCGGCTCCCTTCGAGCAGCACCGAGTGCTCGATCTCGGAGTCGACCACCTCGCACCCGGCACCGATGGCCGTGTACGGACCCACCCAACTGCCCACCACCCGAGCCCCTTCGCCGATGATGGACGGGCCCCGCACGGTGGAGCTCTGCACCACCGCCCCCGAGGCGATGACCACCCGGCCCTCGATGCTGCTGGCGCCGTCGACCTTGCCCTCGTTGGACGGCTCCAGCCGCTCCAGCATGAGGCGGTTGGCTTCGAGCAGCGGCGTGAGCTTGCCCGTGTCGATCCACCAGCCGGTGAGCACCTGGGTGCGCACGCGCAGGCCCCGGTCGATGAGCCACTGGATGGCGTCGGTGATCTCCAGCTCGCCCCGGCCCGATGGCTCGATGGCCCGCACGGCCTCGTGCACCGCCGGCGTGAAGAGATACACGCCGACGAGGGCCAGGTCGGACGGCGGGTCGGACGGCTTCTCCACCAGGCGCACGACGTTGCCGTCGCCGTCGACGTCGGCCACGCCGAACTGGCTGGGGTCGGGCACGTGGGCCAGGAGGATCTGGGCGGCGGCGTCGGGATCGGCGGCGAAGTGCTCGACGAACTCGCGCACCGGTTGCTCGAGCATGTTGTCGCCCAGGTACATGACGAAGGGCCCGTCGGCCAGGAAGTCACGGGCCACGAGCACGGCGTGGGCCAAGCCCAGAGGTGCGTCCTGGCGGATGTAGGTGATGCGGGCGCCCCAGCGCGAGCCGTCGCCCACCGCGGCCTTGATCTCCGCGGCCGTGTCACCCACGATCACGCCGATGTCGGTGATGCCGGCATCGACCAGCGCGGCCAGGCCGTAGAAGAGGATGGGCGTGTTGGCCACCGGCACCAACTGCTTGGCGCTGGTGTGGGTGATGGGCCGCAGCCGCGTGCCCTCGCCCCCGGCCAGGATGAGGCCCTTCATGCCTTACTCGGCGCTCTACTCGCGCTCAGCATTGGGGCTGTGGTGCCGCCCCAGCGTTGGCCGGCTTGGTCGTGGCCGTGGCGGCCTTGGCCGTGGTCGTCGTGCTGCTGCTCGACGTCGAGGCCGCCGCCGTCCCCGCGGGCGCCTTGATGCCGGCGTAGTCCGAGCCGGTGATGAACACGAGATCGATGCCTCGCAGGGTGAGGTCCTCGCGGACCTGGACCCCGCCCTGCACGAACGCCTGCAGGTACAGGGCCTTGTCCTTCTGGCCCTGGCCGTACTTGATCACCGGCTGGATGTAGCGGAAGGAATCGGCGTCGCCCGTACCCGCCACGTTGAAGCCGGCCTTGTTCAGGTCGCCGGCGACCTGGGTGGCCTGGCCGGCACCGCCGGTGCCGTTGAGCACGCGCACCCGGACGGACGCGGGCAGCACCTTGGGCAGGGTGGCAGCGTTGCCGCTGGCCGACTGGTCGGCGTTGGCGTCGACCCCGAGGAAGCGGTTGATGACGTCCCGGGCCTGGGCCTGGTTGACGCGCAGCACCGACGCGCCCCCGATGTTCGCCGGGTCGCCAGGGAGCGTGAACATGTCGACGGCGTCGGGCTCCAGCGACTTGAAGCGCTTGGCCAACCGGGTCATGTCGCTGGTGGAGAAGGACGAGTCGACGGTGACGGCGTGCACGGCCTTGCCGATGAGCGCGTTCAGGGTGAAGGGGTTGCGGGCACCCTTGTTGATGGCTTGGCGCATGACCCGGCGGATGAAGTCCTGCTGGCGGCTGATGCGACCGATGTCACCGGTGGGGTCGGAGTGCCACTTGCCGCCCTCGAAGTACTCGAAGTGCCGGGCCCGCACGTAGGACAGGGCGCCCTCGCCGTACAGGGGGATGCAGCCGGCCGTCTTCTGGTGCAGGCCGCTGAAGTCGTCCCGGGCCGGGGCCGGGAAGTACACGTTGATCGGGCCGACCACGTCGACGATCCCCTTGAACCCCTCGAAGTCCACTTCGGCATAGTGGTCGATCTGGATGCCGAAGGCTTGGTGGATGGTGTCGATCAACTGCTCGGGCCCGTTGTTGAAGGCGGAGTTGATGCGGTCCTGGCGGTTGGTCCCGGCGATGGGCACGTAGGTGTCGCGAGGGATCGACAGGATGGCGGCCTTGCTGGCCTTGGGGTCGACGTGGAGGATGATGATGGTGTCACTGCGCTGGCCGCCGGCATCGGCCGCGCTGCCGTAGCGCTTCTGGTCGGCCTTGCTCAGCGAACCCCGGCTGTCCGACCCGACCAGCAGGACGTTCATGGCCTTGCCGGCGTCGTCGTTGCCGCAGTTGCGCAACGCCTTGCACACGTCCACCTTGGGGATCTGGCCCATCCGGTACCGGAAATAGAGGTAGCCGGACGCGGTCACCAGGAGGCAGAACGCGACGAAGATATTGAGTCCAATGAGGAGGCGGCGGGGCCAGCGGCGAGGCGGCCGTACCGCCTCAGCGTCGGGGGCCATCAAGCGGCCAAGGCTAGCAGCGGGGGTCGCGCGAACGCAGTTCAGGCGGCTGGTGCGGGCGCCGTCAGTCGACGGGCAGACCGAGGTTGCGGGAGATCACCAGGCGCTGGATCTCGCTGGTGCCCTCGCCGATCTCGAGGATCTTGGCGTCCCGGTAGAAGCGGGCCACCGGCGTCTCGTCGATGAATCCGTAGCCGCCGAAGATCTGGGTGGCCTCCCGGGTGGCCGTCACCGCGGCCTCGGTGGCGTAGAGCTTGGCCATGGCGGCGGCCTGCTTGAACGGGCGCCCGTGGTCCTTGAGCCAGGCCGCCTTGTACGTGAGGTTGCGGGCGTTCTCGACCATGACGGCCATGTCCGCGCACTTGAAGGCGACTGCCTGGTATCGCCCGATCGGGGCGCCGAAGGCCTGACGCTCCTTGGCATAGGCCACGCTGTGCTCCAGGCAGGCCTGGGACAGCCCCACGGCCAGGGCGGCGATCGCCACCCGGCCCTCGTCGAGGATGGCGAGGAACTGCTTGAAGCCCCGGCCCCGTTCGCCCAGCAGGTTGGCGGCGGGGACCCGGCAGTGGTCGAACAGCAGGCCGTGGGTGTCCGAGGCGTGCCAGCCCATCTTGCGGTAGGGCGGCTCCACAGTGAACCCGGGCGTGCCTGCGGGGACGATGATCGAGCTGATCTCGCCCGGTCCGGTGCGAGCGGTGATGGTCACCATCGACGTGATGGGCGTGCCCGAGTTGGTGATGAAGGCCTTGGCCCCGTCGATCACCCACTCGTTCTGCTGCTCGTCGAGGTCGGCCTTGGTGCGGGTGGCGCCCGCGTCGCTCCCCGCATCGGGCTCGGTGAGGCCGAAGCCGGCCAGCTTGGTGCCCGCGCACAGGTCGGGCAGCCACTCCTGGCGCTGGGCCTCGGACCCGAACGTGTAGACGGGGTTGGCGCCCAGGCCCACGCCCGCCTCCAGGGTGATGCCCATCGACTGGTCGACCCGGCCCAGCTCCTCGATGGCCACGCACAGGGTGGTGAAGTCGGCCCCCGACCCGCCGTACTCCTCCGGGAAGGGCAGGCCGAACAGGCCCAGCTCGCCCATGGCCAGCACGGTGTCGACGGGGAAGGTGTGGTCCCGGTCCCAGGCCTCGGCGTGGGGGGCTATCTCGGACTCGGCGAAGTCCCGCACGACCTTGCGGAACGCGTCCTGTTCGGGCGAGAGGTCGAAATCCACCAAGCGAGCGTAAGCGAGCGACCCAAGCAGCGCAGCCCAAATCGTAGGCTTTCGCCCGTGCCCGCCCCCCTGGCCATCGTTGGTGGCTGGCTGGCCACCGAGTTGTTGGACGTCACTTCCGACGTCAGCGCGCTGGACGGGGCCGGATTCTGGGTGGTGGTTGCCACCTTCGAGGGCGATGTGACGTGCGCCCGGTTCGGGTCGGTGCGGCCCGCGCCGGCTCCGGCGCCAGCGCCAGCCGAGTGGCGGCCGGTGGCGGGCTGGCGCTCGTCGTTGTCCGCGGCCCGTTTCGGCGAGGGCGTGGACGACATCCGCGAGGCCATCGCCGCCGGCGACGTGTACCAGGTCAACCTCACCCGCCGGCTGTCGGCGCCGCTCACCGCCGCCGACCTGCTGCCGCTGTTCGCCCGGCTGCGGGCGCCCCACGCCGCCTACGTGTCGCTGCCCGCGCGTGGCATCGAGATCGCTTCGGCCTCGCCCGAGCGCTTCCTGCGGCGGGACGGCGACGTGGTGGAGTCCCGGCCCATCAAGGGCACGGCCGCGTCAGCCGGCGGCTTCCTGCCCAAGGACCGGGCCGAGAACGTGATGATCGTCGACCTGGTCCGCAACGACCTGGGCCGGGTGTGCCAGTGGGGATCGGTGTCGGTGCCCGCCCTGTGCGCGGTGGAGGCCCACCCGGGTTTGCATCACCTGGTGTCGACCGTGCGGGGGCGGCTGCGGCCCGACGTGGGGTGGGGCGAGCTGCTGGCCGCCACCTTCCCGCCCGGGTCCGTGTCGGGGGCGCCCAAGCTGGCGGCGCTGGACGTCATCGGCAAGCTCGAACCCGTGCCCCGGGGCCCGTACTGCGGGGCCGTCGGGTGGGTGGACGCCGACCGCCGGCGGGCCGACCTGGCCGTCGCCATCCGCACGTTCTGGCGGGAGGCGGGCGAGCTCCACTTCGGCACCGGCGGGGGCATCACGTGGGACTCGACGGCCGCGGGCGAGTGGGCGGAGACCGAGCTCAAGGCGGCGCGCCTGCTCGAATTGGCGGCCACATGAACGCCAAGGTGTGGATTGATGGCGCGCTCGTCGCCGCCGAGGACGCGTGTGTCTCGCCGTTCGACCACGGGCTGCTCACCGGCGACGGCGTGTTCGAGACGCTGAAGGCCTACGGCGGGCGGGTGTTCGCGGCCCGGCGGCACTTGGAGCGGCTGGCCGCGTCGGCCGCCGGCCTGGGCTTGGCCCTGCCCGGTGACGACGTGCTGCGGGAGGCCATGGCCGCCGTGGTGTCGGCCAACCAGTTGGGCGACGCCCGGCTGCGCATCACCGTCACCGGCGGGCCCTCGGCGCTGGGGTCCGATCGGGGCCCGAGTGGGCCAACGGTGATCGTGGCCGGGGGCGCGCTGCCGGTGTGGCCGCCGTCGGTCGACGTGTCCGTCGTTCCCTGGCCCCGCAACGAGCGGGGCGCGCTGGCCGGGCTGAAGACCATCTCCTACGGCGAGAACGTGGTGGCCCTGGCGTGGGCCAAGGAGCGGGGCGCGGGCGAGGCCATCTTCGCCAACACCGTGGGCTCGCTGTGCGAGGGCACGGGCACCAACGTGTTCCTGGTCGGGGGCGGCCGGCTGATCACGCCTCCGCTGTCGTCGGGCTGCCTGGCCGGGGTGACGCGGGCGCTGCTGCTGGAGACGGGGCTGGCGGTGGAGGAGGACGTGCCCGTGGGGGCGCTGGCCGTCGCCCCCGAGGCGTTCCTGGCGTCGACCACTCGGGAGGTGCAGCCCATCCGGGCCGTCGACGGCGAGCCGTTGCAAGGTGGGGCCCCGGGGCCGCTGACCAAGGCGGCGGCCGCCGCCTTCGCCGAGCTGGTGGCGTCAGGCCGCGAGCTGGAGGGCTAGGGCGGCGGCCACCTTGTGGGGCGCCTGGATGACGTCCCACCAGGTGAAGCGCAGGATGGTCCAGCCCGCGGCGACCAGGCGGTTCTGGCGCTCGAGGTCCTTGCGGAAGGCCGACGGCGTGCCGTGGACCTCGAAGCCGTCGACCTCGATGGCCAGCTTGCGCTCGGGGTAGGCGGCGTCCACCCGGGCGATGCGCCCGACTTGGTACTGGAACACGGGCATGGGCAGGCCGTAGTCGCGGATGAGGCGGGCCAGCCGGGGCTCGAGCATGCCGTCGGCCCGGGTGGCCCCCAGGGCCCGGTGGTCGAGGGCGGCCCGCAGCGGGCCGGCGCCGGCCCGGCCCCGGCGGGCCACGTCGTCAAGGGCGCGCTCGACGCCGGCCAGGCTGCACAGCTTGTCGATGAGGGCCCGCTCGAGGGCGTCGGGCACGGCGCCGGGCAGGACGGCGCCCAGGTCGACCAGCGTGCGCATGGGGTTGGTGATGGGCAGCCGGCCCCGGCGGGTGCGGTGGCGGGGGTCGAGGTCGCTGGACTCGTGGGCGGTCACGCCCTGCACCCGCCGGCCGGTCACTTCCACGATGTCGGTGTCGAGCAGCCCCCACACCCGCGCCGCGCTGCGGTGGGAAACGACGCCGCCACTCGCCAGCACCGCGGCCAGCGCCCGCTGCTCCCACGTCTCCGGCGCCCCCGCCACCCGGTACACGCCAGGATGCACCCGCTCCAACCGCCCGGAGCGCACGGCCCGGGTCATGCCCGCCGGTGACATGCCGCACGCCAGCGCCTGTTCCCAACTGATGAGGCCGTGCTCCACACGAGCGCGGCGAGCCAACTGCGTTGCCGGAAGGACCACGATCTCCCCTCTCCACCGTTCTCGTGCAACTGAGTTTCGGGGGCCGAAACTGAGTTGCGGCAGAACGGAAACGCGATGCGATTGGTGAGGGGGAAGAGAGGTGGTGCGGGGACTGCTGGGGGCTCAGCGTAGATGAACGACGTCGCCGGCGGCGACGGTGCGCAGGCACATGCCCACGTCGACCAGCAGGTGGCCCTCGTCGGTGACGTCGGCAGCGACGCCGGTGAACGTCTCGTCGGGGAGCTCGACCCGCACCGCCTGGCCCAGCGTGACGCACGCCCGCCGGTAGAGCGACGGCACTGCCGCCCAGTCGTCCACCAGCGCGCCCAAGTGCTCGAGCAACGAGTCGAGCAGCTCGTCCCGGGATACGCCCTCGCCCAGGCACGCGGCCCCCGGCGGCGCCCACGACACGTTGAGGCCGATGCCCACGACCACGGCGGGCAACTCGGCCTCGGCCAGCACCCCCGCCAGCTTGCGGCCGTCGGGCAACAGCAGGTCGTTGGGCCATTTGATCCCCGGCCGCAACGCACTCAGTTCGGTAACGGCGGACATACCGGCCAGCGCCACGGCGGCCACCGCCAGGTGCAGGCGGTCGACCGGCAGGGCCGGCCGCAACAGCACCGAGCACAACAGGGCCGCTCCCGGCGGCGCCTCCCAATTTCGCCCCAGCCGGCCGCGCCCGGCAGTCTGGTGGTCCGCAACAGCCACAACGCCCTCGGGCGCGCCCCGCCGGGCCTCGTCGAGAAGCCACCGGTTGGTCGAGTCCAGTTCGGCGAACCGGCGTACGTCCCAGTCGATGCGCTAACCATAGGGGCCACCATGCTCAAGAAGGTCCTCATCGCCAACCGCGGCGAGATCGCCGTGCGGGTCATTCGCACCTGCCGGGAGCTCGGCGTCAAGACCGTGGCCGTCTACTCCGACCTGGACCGGGACGCCCTCCACGTGCGCCTGGCCGACGAGGCCTACTCCCTGGGCGGGCAGACCGCGGCCGAGAGCTACCTCAACACCGAGGCCATCCTCGACGTCATCCGCCGCAGCGGGGCCGACGCCGTGCACCCGGGCTACGGGTTCTTCTCGGAGAACACCGACTTCGCCCGGACCATCACGGCCGAGGGCGTCATCTTCATCGGCCCGCCCCCCGAGGCCATCGAGGTGATGGGCGACAAGGTGTCCAGCCGCATCGCCGCCCAGAAGGCCGGCGTGCAGGGCGTGCCCGGCACCACCGAGTTCCTCACCAGCGCCGACGAGGTCGTGGCCTTCGGCAACGAGCACGGCTGGCCCATCGCCATCAAGGCGGCATACGGCGGCGGGGGCCGGGGCATGAAGGTCGTGCCCAGCGCCGACAAGGCGGCCGACCTGCTGGAGTCGGCCAAGCGGGAGGCCAAGAACGCCTTCGGGCGGGACGAGTGCTACATCGAGCGCTACCTCACCTGGCCCCGCCACGTGGAGATGCAGGTCTTCGCCGACACCCAGGGCAACACCGTGTGGCTGGGCGAGCGGGACTGCTCGTGCCAGCGCCGCCACCAGAAGCTGATCGAGGAGAGCCCCGCTCCCGACTTCCCGGACGACGTGCGCCAGGCCATGGGCGAGGCCGCCGTCAAGGTGGCCAAGGCGTGCGGGTACGTCAACGCCGGCACCGTCGAGTTCCTCTACCAGGACGGCGACTTCTTCTTCCTGGAGATGAACACCCGCCTCCAGGTCGAGCATCCGGTCACCGAGATGGTCGTGGGGATGGACCTGGTCGAGCTGCAGCTCCGCGTCGCCAGTGGTGAGCCCCTGCCGTTCACCCAGGCCGACATCGAGCGCCGGGGTCACGCCATGGAGGCCCGCATCAACGCCGAGAACCCGGCGGGGGGCAAGTTCCTCCCGTCGCCCGGCACCATCACCAAGTTCCGCCGGCCCGACGGGTTCGGCACCCGCACCGACGCGGGCTACGAAGAGGGCGACACCGTCAGCCAGTACTACGACAACCTGGTGGCCAAGCTCATCGTGTGGGGCTCGGACCGCGAGCACGCTCGCCGCCGGCTCATCCGGGCCTTGGAGGAGACGGAGATCGAGGGCGTCGCCACCACGATCCCCGCCCATCTGGCCATCCTCAACCATCCCGACTTCATCGAGGCCAAGCACTCCACCAAGTGGGTGGAGGACAAGATCGACTGGTCGACGGTCGACGTCCCCAAGCCCGCGCCCGCAGCGGCCCCGCCAGAGGGCGAGGAGGCCGAGCGCAAGGTGGAGCGCGACGTCGACGTGGAGGTCGACGGCCGGCGCTACAAGGTGAAGCTGTGGGTGCCCGACGTGGCGCCCGTGGTGGTCAGCTCCGGCGCCGCGCCAGCGGGGGCACGGCCCGCTCGTCCCCGCCCCACCGGTGGCGCCGGCGGCGGTGGTGGGGCGGCCGGGAGCGGCAGCGTCACCGTCCCCATGCAGGGCACCATCGTCAAGGTCCTGGTCGCCGCGGGCGACGCCGTCGAGGTGGGCCAGCCCGTGTGCGTGCTCGAGGCCATGAAGATGGAGAACAACGTGACGGCCGAGAAGGCGGGCACGGTGGCCGAGATCAAGGTCAAGCCGGGCGACACGGTCGGTGCGGGCGACGTGGTGGCCGTCATCGAGTAAGACAGCGGGCATGGATGCAAAGCCCGCGGCCCAGGACGTGGTGGAGGGCGTGGCCGGCTCCCTGGTCGACCTCAGCCACCGCCTGCACGACAACCCCGAGATCAGGTGGGAGGAGGTGCAGTCGTCCCGTTGGGTGGCCGAGCCCCTGGCCGACGCCGGCTTCACGGTCGAGGAGGGCGCCTGCGAGCTGCCCACCGCGTTCGTGGCCACCTCCGGCAGCGGCCCGCTGACCGTCGCCATCTGCGCCGAGTACGACGCCCTGCCCGGCGTGGGCCATGCCTGCGGGCATAACGTCATCGCCTCGGCCGCCGTGGGCGCGGCCCTCGCCCTCGCTCCCCTGGCCGACGACCTGGGCCTCACCGTGAAGGTCATGGGCACGCCCGCGGAAGAGGGCGGCGGCGGCAAGATCCTCATGCTCGAGCGGGGCGCCTTCGACGGCGTCAACGCGGCGATGATGGTGCACCCCGCGCCCCACGAGATGGACACCATGCCCTGCCTGGCCGTGGCCCACCTCGAGGTCCACTATCACGGCAAGGAGGCCCACGCCTCGGCCTTCCCCGAGCTGGGGCGCAACGCGGCCGACGCCATCACCGTGGCCCAGACCGCCATCGGCCTGCTGCGCCAGCACCTCGACCAGCGGGCCCGCATCCACGGCATCGTGACCAAGGGGGGCGACGCGCCCAACGTGGTGCCCGGCCACACCGTGGGCGAGTGGCTGGTGCGCCACGAGACCCTCGACAAGCTGGCCGAGCTCGAGCCCCGCGTGCGCGACATCTTCGCCGCCGGCGCCCTGGCCACCGGCTGCACCCACGAGATCAAGCCCGTGAGCCGGCCCTACTCGGAGATGCGCGACGACCCCGAGATGCGCGCCCTCTACCGCAGCAACGCCGAGGCCCTGGGCCGCACGTTCGCCAACCTGGGGCCGCTGGCCCAGCGCTTCGCCGGGTCCACCGACATGGCCAACATCAGCCTGGCCATGCCCACCATCCACCCCATGCTCGGCCTCGGTTGCTTCCCGATCGTGAACCACCAGCCCGAGTTCGCGGCGTTCTGCGCCACGCCCGTGGCCGACAAGGCCCTGCACGACGGGGCGTTGGCCATGGCCTGGACGGCCATCGACATGGCCACCAACGCCGGCGTGCGGGACCGGCTCCTCTCCCAGGCGTTCTCACGCAACTGAGTTTCGGCCCCCGAAACTGAGTTGCAACAGAACGGTTGAGAGGGGCGCTACTCGGCGGCGTCGGCCAGGGCTTCGGCCAGGGCGGGGTGCACCAGCAACGACTCCACGATGTCGTTGACCTTGAGGTTGGCGGTGACGGCCAGGGCGATCACCGAGATCAGTTCGGCCGCGCCCCGGCCCACGATCGACCCGCCCAGCACGACGCCGGTGGCGGGGTCGGACAGGATCTTGACGAAGCCCCGGGGGTCGCCGTCGATCAGGGCCCGGGCGTTGGACGCGAACGGCACCTTGGTCACCCGGATCTTTCGCCCGATGGCGAAGGCCTCCGCCTCGGCCAGGCCCACGTCGGCGATCTCGGGCTCGGTGAAGATGGCGCTGGCGGCCTTCTCGTAGTCGAGGTGGCGATGCTCCCGGGTGTGCAGGCCCATCACGTGCTCGGCCACCTTGCGCCCCTGCATGGACGCCACCGATGCCAGCGGCAACTTCCCCGACAGGTCGCCCGCCGAGTACACGTGGGGCACGTTGGACTGGCAGTGGTGGTTGACCGGGATGTAGCCGCCGTGGTCGACGTGCACGCCCGCCGCCTCCAGGCCCAGGGTCTCGGAGTTGGGCAGCGACCCGATGGCGAGCAAGGCGTGCGAGCCCCGGGCCATGCGGCCGTCGTCGCAGCGGACCACGACCTCGTCACCCTCCCGGTCGATGCCCACGGCCCGCGCCCCCTTGAACAGGCGAACGCCGCGGCGCAGGAAGTCGTCCTCCAGGGCAGCCGCAACCTCGGGGTCCTTCTGGGGCAACACCTGCTGGCGGCTGACGATCAGCGTGACCTCGGACCCGAACGACCGGAACATGTGGACGAACTCCACGCCGGTGACGCCGGACCCGATGACGATCAGGTGGCTGGGCAGCTCGGCGGGCGGGTAGGCGTCGCGGGTGA
>DASRGI010000068.1:0-10221 GCA_035651095.1 Acidimicrobiales bacterium
GCTCAACGGATAAAAGGTACCCCGGGGATAACAGGCTCATCTTCCCCAAGAGTCCATATCGACGGGAAGGTTTGGCACCTCGATGTCGGCTCGTCGCATCCTGGGGCTGAAGCCGGTCCCAAGGGTTGGGCTGTTCGCCCATTAAAGCGGTACGCGAGCTGGGTTTAGAACGTCGTGAGACAGTTCGGTCCCTATCCGATGCAGCCGTAGGAATCCTGAGGAAGGCTGTCCCTAGTACGAGAGGACCGGGACGGACGCAGCTCTCGTGTGGCAGTTGTCCTGCCAAGGGCACCGCTGCTTTGCGACCTGCGGAAGGGATAAGCGCTGAAAGCATCTAAGTGCGAAGCTCGTTCCAAGATGAGGATTCCCACAGGGTTAACCTGGTAAGGCCCGTGGCCAGACGACCACGTTGATAGGCCGGAGGTGTAAGCACAGCAATGTGTTCAGCCGACCGGTACTAATCGGCCGAGGGCTTGGAACAACTTTTCTCGTGCTCGCTATGAATGGCTCAAGGGGCTTTGCACCCCGACAGATTTCCCGCCTCCCGGCGGGAGCAGGTTTCCGGTGGCCATAGCGGTGGAGTCACACCCGTTCCCATTCCGAACACGGAAGTTAAGCCCACCAGCGCCGATGGTACTTGGGGGGCGACCCCCTGGGAGAGTAGGTCGTCGCCGGAATAATTCGACGAAAGAGCCCCCGCTCAGCGGGGGCTCTTTCGCGTTCCGGGACCGGTTGCCGCGTGCACTAGCGTCACACTTCGTGACCCCTCCCGAAGGCGAACGCCGCCGCCAGCCCGGCGCGCCCAAGGGCTCCGGCGGGGCGAGGAGTCAGAGCGCTCGCACCGGCCAGGGGGGCAAGGCCCGGGGCCGCACCGCCGAACGGAACGGTGAACGCCCCGGTGAACGGACCGGGCAGGCCAAGGACCGCACCCGTCTGGTCCCGGAGGCTCGCCAAGCCGTGGCCCGGGGACGGGGACGGCCGGCCGAGACGCCGGAGGCGGCCAAGGGGTGGGGCGGCGTGGCCCGCCGGGGCGCGCGCACGATCACAGGCGAGCCGGCGCCCGGCTCTGCCCAGGGCCAGTGGCGCGCCACCGTCCGCAAGGAACGGCCGGCCGACCGGGGTGGCGACCGGGACCGTGGCCGCCCGCCGGCATGGGAGCCGGAGGTCTGGGTCGAGGAGCCCGATGCCGCGCCCGAAGCCCAGCCATCTGGGGGCTCGAAGGCCCTGCCGCAGGTCCGAGCCAAGGCCAACCCGCCCGCCCGCCGCCCCCGCCGGATCCCCCGGCACGTGGCCGACGAGCTCGAGCGGTCCGACCGCCGTCTGGCGCCCAGGTTGGAGGGTCGCCTGGGTGAGGCCATCCGGGCGTACGAGCGGGACCGGTACCAGGACGCCCGGCGCATCCTGCGACCGCTGGCCGAGTCGGCACCCGACGCGCCCGCCGTGCGCGAGCTCTACGGGCTGACCCTCTACCGCATGAATCGCTGGGCCGAGGCCCTGAAGGAGCTCCAGGCCTTCCACGCGCTGAGCGGTTCCTACGACCAGTACCCGGTCATGGCCGACTGCTTCCGTGCCCTGCGCCGCTGGAAGGCGGCCGAGCAGACGTGGGACCAGTTGCGGGAGGCATCGCCCAGCGCCGAGGTGGTGGCCGAGGGCCGCATCGTCATGGCCGGAGCCCTGGCCGATCGGGGGCGCCTGGCAGAGGCCATCCGGCTGCTCGAACGCCCGGGGGCCGCGGTGAAGCGGCCCCGCCTCCATCACCTGCGCACCTGGTACGCCCTGGCCGACCTGTACGAGCGGGCGGGGGAGATCCCCCGGGCCCGGGCCCTGTTCACCTCGGTGCTGCGCCACGAGCACGACTTTGCCGACGTGGCCGAGCGGCTGGCCGCCCTGGGCTGAGGCGCCGGGCGCTCTGTCCCAGAGTGCCGCCCCAGAGTGCCGCCCCGGCGGTCGCCACGGCACGCTGTCGCACCCCTCTGGCATACTGCTCGCCAGCGGTCGCGACCGACGCTGCGTTCCCCGGTCGCCGTCATCTTCACGACGCGAAGGGGAACAGTCATGTCTTGGTCGAAGCCGACCACGGATACCACGGAAGAAGCGTTGCTCGAGTTGCTCACGCGCCTGGACAGCGTGCGCGAGGAGTTCGGGTGGGGTGCGCCCGCCTGGCTGGTCGAGATCGTCCTGCCGGCGGATGGCGGCGGTGGGATCGGCGAGGCCGACGGAACCGGGCCTGCGCTCTGCATCCTGCCCCCGGGCCTGCACCCGTTGGTGGCGCTCGACGGGTTCGTGGCGCCGCCGGAGTGGGGCGGCATCGGGGTGGTGTGCGAGGGCGCCACGAGGGACCTGGCCACGGGCCGGCGCAACGAGGGCGACCGGGCCCGGGTCATCCACCTGGTGGCGCGCGACGGCACCACCGTGAACGGCCTGCGCCAGCGTGGCCAGCCCCTCCACGTCACGGTGGGGAGCGGCGTGGAGGGAGACATCCCCGCCGCCCTGCGCCGGGCCCTGGGCCTCCCGGCGGCCTCGGGCGGTGTGCGGTGCTGAACCTGGCCGTGGTCCAAGGGCGCCTCAGCCGGGCGCCCGAGGAGCGGGTGCTGCCATCGGGGGATCGTCTCGTGTCGCTGGAGCTGTCGGTGCTGGGCACCCACCAGCCGACCGAGAGCGTGCCCGTGGCCTGGCCCAAGGCGCCGTCCAACATCACCATGCTCGAGCCGGGCACCCACGTGCTCGTGCGCGGGCGGGTGCGGCGCCGGTTCTTCCGGGCTGCGGGCTTCACCCAGAGCCGCACCGAGGTGGTGGCCGAAGTGGTCGTTCCCGTCCGGCACGCCCGGAAGGTGGCCAAACTGCTCGACCAGGCCGCCGAGCGCCTCCAGCTCACGGGTGCCTGAGGCGTACCGGGCGATATTCAGGTAGCCCGTCATGACCATTTTCGTCACCCTCCTCACCTTTTTTTGTCGTTTGGCCGACAACCCAGGGGATGACGGCGACACAGGCACCCACGCGCGAGGTAGGTCCCGGCCCGCGATGGCTCTCCGTCGGGCACTCGAGGACGGTCGATCCCCGCCAGGCAGGCGTCGAGGCCGTGGGCGCAGCCGTGGCCGGCGACGACGCCAAGCTGCTCCTGGTCTTCTGCTCGGACGACTACGACGTGCCCGTTCTGCTGGACGCCATCCGTGGCGGCGCGCCTGGCGTGCCCTTGATCGGGTGCTCCACCGCAGGCGAGATCGGAGTGGACGGGGCGGGGGACCAGAGCGTGGTGGTGCTCGCCCTCGGTGGACCCGGCTTCTCGGTGGCCACGGCCTGGGCCGATGGCTCCGACGGCGACCTGCGCCGGGCGGCCGAAGAGGTGTCCGCGTGTGTTGCCGAGGTCGAGTCGCGGGCCAACCAGGTGCTGCTCCTCCTGTCCGACGGGTTGGGGGGCGACCAGCAGGAGATCGTCCGCGGCGCGTACGCCGTGTTGGGGGCACAGGTGCCCCTCGTCGGTGGCTGCGCCGGCGACGGCCTGAAGATGACGGGCACGCTCCAGTTCCACGACGGCGACGTGCGCAGCGGCGCCGTGGTGGCGGCCGCCATCAGCTCGGACGGTCCTATCGGTATCGGCGTGCGTCACGGGTGGCGCCGGGTGGGGGAGCCCCTGCTCGTGTCCGAGAGCGAGAGCAACCGGGTGTACCTGCTGAACGGGGAGCCGGCCCTCGACGTCTACCTCCGCTGCCTGGGCGCGCCGGCCGAAGCCCACACCGACGCGGCCGCCTTCACCCACTTCGCCATGACCCATCCGCTGGGGCTCAGCCGCCGCAGCGGCGAAGAGGTCCGGTACGTCGCCGAGGCCGACTTCGAGCGGCGCTCGCTCGTCTGCATCGCCGAGGTGCCCAAAGGCGGCCTGGCGTGGTTCATGGAGGGCGACGAACACTCCGTACTGGAGGCCTCGGACGAGGCGTGCGGCGACGCCCTGGCCACTCTGGGTGGCGCGCCGCCGCTCGGGTTCGTCGCCTTCGACTGCATCGCCCGCCGGGGTGTCCTGGGGGACGACGGGATCGCCACGGAGGTGGAACGCATCGCCAGCCACGCCAACGGGGCGCCCGTGGCGGGCTTCTACACCTACGGCGAGATAGCCCGGACACGAGGGGTGAGCGGGTTTCACAACCAGACGCTCGTCGTCCTCGCCCTCGCCTGACGATGACCACTCCCGGCCACTGGTCGGCGCAGCAGTTGGCCGAGTTCCTCGCCGTCGTGTCCTCTGCGTCCCACGAGGGCACGGCCCTGGCCGCGGCCGTGGAGCGTGCCGCCGAGGCGCTGGAGGCCGAGGTCGCGGCCGTGGTCCAGGGCGGCCGGGTGGTCGCCTTCGTGGGCTTCCCGCGCGACCACTGCACCGACGCGCTGATCGAGGCTGCGGCCGGCAAGCGCACGTCGATCGACGTTCCCGGGGCAGGGGCGTGCGCCGTCCTCCGGGCCGAGGTCGACGCCGAGACGGGCGCCACGTTCGTCTTCGCCCGGTCGGGGTCGGAGTCCTTCGAGCAGCAGGAGGTGGGCCTGGCCGGCGGCATGGCCCGCGTGCTCGGCCTCACCCTCAACCTGCACCGCCTGGTCGATCAGGAGCGGGGCCTGCGGACCGAGAGCGAGGAGCAGGCCCACGAGCGGGCGCAGCTGCTGCACGTGCTGGGCGAGCGCCAGGCCCTCCTGGAGCGCTTGTTCAAGATCCAGCGGTCGATCTCCCACCGCGCACCCATCGAAAGCGTGCTCGACGCCATCACCGCCGGCGCCGCCGAGCTCCTGGGCGACCCGCTGGTGGGCCTTCGCCTCATCGACGAGAACGACCCCGACTACCTGGTGCTGGTGTCGGCGGTGGGCATCGACCGGGCCCTGGAGCGCGGCCTGCGTCGCACGCCCATCACGGAGGGCGTGGGGGGCCAGGCGGCCATGGAGAACCGGGTGGTCGTGATGGCCGACTACCTCCACACGCCGGGCGCACTCACCCAGTTCGTGTCCGACGGCCTGCGGGCAGCCATGGCCGCGCCCGTCCATCGCAACGGCGAGGTGGTGGGCAGCCTGGTGGTCGCCTCCTACGACGCCGATCGCCGGTACAGCGAAACCGAGCAGGACGTGCTGCTCGCGTTCGCCGAGCACGCCAGCCTGGCCCTCAACGACGCCAGCGCCGTCGACGCCATGCGTCGGGCCTTCGGCGAGGCCATGCACCAGGCCACCCACGATTCCCTCACCGGCCTGCCCAACCGCTCCCTGGTGCTCGACCGCCTGGCCCAGGCCCTGGCCCGGGCCGAGCGACGGCAGCACGACGTCGCCGTGATCTTCGTGGACCTGGACCGGTTCAAGGCCGTGAACGACACCCTGGGCCACCGCACCGGCGACCGGGTGCTGGAGACCGTGGCCCAGCGGCTGGAGGAGGTCGTGCGCCCGTCCGACACGGTGGGGCGCCTGGCCGGCGACGAGTTCGTGATCGTGTGCGACGACATCACCGACGACATCGACGTCATGCACCTGGCCCAGCGGATCGGCGCCGTGCTGGCCGAGCCCATGGACCTGGACGGGCGCGAAGTCGTCATCACCGCCAGCCTGGGCATCGCCCACGCCGCCGGGTGCCGCGGGGTCGTTCACCATGCGGCCCAGGCGGGCGGGGCCCATGCCGAGGAGCGGGCGGCCGAGGACCTGCTGCGGGACGCGGACGTGGCCATGTACCGGGCCAAGGAGCTGGGGCGGTCCCGGCTCGAGGTGTTCGACGAGGCCCTGCGGGTGCGGCTCACCGAGCGGCTCGATACGGAACACTCGCTGCGGCGGGCCATCCAGCGGTGGGAGTTCGTCCTGCACTACCAGCCCACGATCGACGTGGTGACCGGGCGCATCGTGTAGGTGGAGGCGCTCATCCGCTGGCACCACCCGGAGCGGGGCCTGGTGTCGCCGGCCGAGTTCGTGCACCTGGCCGAGGAGACAGGCCTGATCGTGCCCATCGGCGGGTGGGCCCTGGGCGAGGCGTGCCACCAGATGGCGTACTGGCGCCGGGAGCACCCGGAGCTGTGCGACCTGCGGGTCAACGTCAACCTGTCAGCCCGGCAGTTCGGCGATCCCGAGCTGGTCCCGTCGGTGTTGGCCGTGCTCCGGGCGTCGCAACTGCCGCCGGAAGCGCTGTGGCTGGAGATCACCGAAAGCGTGCTCATGGACGAAGCCGAGGCCACGGTAGAGACGCTGCGGGACCTGCGAGCCCTGGGCGTGCACCTGGCCATCGACGACTTCGGCACCGGCTACTCGTCGCTCAGCTACCTGAAGCGGTTCCCGGTGGACATCCTCAAGATCGACCGGTCCTTCGTGGACGGCCTGGGTGAGGACAGCGAAGACCAGGCCATCGTCACCGCGGTGATCGGCATGGCCCACGCCTTGGGCCTGCGGGTGGTGGCCGAGGGCGTGGAGCGCGACATGCAGCTCACCGAGCTGCGCCGCCTGCGCTGCGACGGTGCCCAGGGCTTCCTCCTGGGCCGGCCGCAGCCGGCGGCGGACACGCTCGAGGTCCTGCGCAAGGAAGCGGCCGACTTCCGGGACGGGGGCGAGGTGTCCGCCTCCCCACCCGTCGCCACCCACGCCTGACCCCGCGGCACCCGCCGCGGGCACCCCGCCCGCCCCCGGGCTTTGTGTGCAAACGGTGTTCCACCACCCGAACCGCGCCGCAGCGAGGCCTCCGGACCCGGCGGGTAGGCTGGGCCCATGGATCTGCAGAAGCTGCTGGGCGAGGACGCCGAGGATCTGCTCGCCTACGAGTCCAAGGGCATCCCCAAGGACGACCTCATCCTCCCGGGGCCCGACTTCGTCGACCGGGTCGTGACCGCCACCGACCGCCCCATCCCGGTGCTACGCAACCTCCAGCACGTGTACGACACCGGGCGCCTGGGCGGCACTGGGTACCTGTCCATCCTCCCGGTGGACCAGGGCATCGAGCACTCGGCGGCGGCCAGCTTCGCCAAGAACCCCGCTTATTTCGATCCCAAGAACATCGTGGAGCTGGCCATCGACGCCGGCTGCAACGCGGTGGCCACCACCTTCGGTGCGCTGGGCATGGTCGCCCGCAAGTACGCCCACCGCATCCCGTTCATCGCCAAGCTCAACCACAACGAGCTGCTCACGTACCCCAACAAGTTCGACCAGGTGATGTTCGGGTCGCCCACCGAGGCGTACAACCTGGGGGCCGTGGGCGTGGGCGCAACGATCTACTTCGGCTCCGAAGAAGCCACCCGCCAGCTGCAAGAGGTGAGCGAGGCCTTCCAGGAGGCCCACGAGCTGGGCATGTTCACCGTGTTGTGGTGCTACCTGCGCAACAACGAGTTCAAGAAGGATGGCGTCGACTACAGCCTGTCGGCCGACCTCACCGGGCAGGCCAACCACCTCGGCGTCACCATCGAGGCCGACATCATCAAGCAGAAGCAGCCCGAGAACAACGGCGGTTTCAACGCCTTGAAGTTCGGCAAGACGGACCGGCTGGTCTACGAGGAGCTCACGACCGACCACCCCATCGACCTCACCCGGTGGCAGGTCGTGAACTGCTACATGGGGCGGGTGCCGCTCATCAACTCGGGAGGCGAGTCCAAGGGCGAGGGCGACCTCGGCCAGGCCGTCCGCACGGCGGTGATCAACAAGCGAGCCGGCGGGGCCGGGCTGATCGTGGGTCGCAAGGCGTTCCAGCGGTCTCGCAAGGACGGGGTGGAGCTGCTGCACGCGGTGCAGGACGTCTTCCTCGACCCCAGCATCACCGTGGCGTAAGCATCGTCTCAGAAACCGGCAGCACGCCAGTAAACTGAACCTCCGATAGAGCCAATCGGGGGCATAGGTGACAGATACCGCAGAACATCCGCTCCAGGCCTTGGACCGGGTCGTCATCCGCTTCGCGGGCGATTCCGGCGACGGCATGCAGCTCACCGGCGACCGCTTCACGAGCGTCAGCGCGATCTTCGGCAACGACCTGTCGACGCTGCCGGACTACCCGGCCGAGATCCGGGCGCCCGCCGGCACCCTGGCCGGTGTGTCGGCGTTCCAGGTCAGCATCGCCGACCACGACATCCTCACGCCCGGCGACGCACCCAACGTGCTGGTGGCCATGAACCCGGCCGCCCTCAAGGCCAACCTGCGCGACCTCATGCAGGGCGGCACACTGCTGGTGAACAGCGACGCCTTCGACGAGCGCAACCTGGCCAAGGCCGGCTATGCCCAGAACCCCCTCACCGACGGGACGCTGAGCGGGTACACGGTCTACGAGATCCCGATGACCAACCTCACCCTGGAGGCGGCCAAGCCCACGGGTGCCAAGCCCCGGGACGCCGAGCGGTCGAAGAACTTCTTTGCCCTCGGCGTGGTGTCGTGGATGTACACGCGGCCGGTCGAGCCCACCATCGAGTGGATCGCCAAGCGGTTCGGCAAGAACCCCACGGTGGCCGAGTCCAACGTCTTGGCCTTCAAGGCCGGGTTCAACTTCGGCGAGACGGCCGAGTTGTTCGACCACGCCTACGAGGTCAAGCCCACCCATTTCGAGCCGGGCACGTACACCAACATCAGCGGCAACACGGCCATGGCGTGGGGCGTGATCGCCGCTGGGCAACTGGCCAAGCTGCCGGTGTTCCTCGGGTCGTACCCCATCACCCCGGCGTCGGACATCCTCCACGAGCTGTCCAAGCACAAGAACTTCGGCGTGCGCACCATGCAGGCCGAGGACGAGATCGCGGGCGTGGGCTCGGCCCTGGGCGCGGCCTTTGGCGGCAACCTGGCAGTCACCACCACCAGCGGTCCGGGCGTGGTGCTGAAGGGCGAGACCATCGGCCTGGCCATCAGCCTGGAGCTGCCCCTCCTGATCATCGACATCCAACGGGGCGGCCCCTCCACCGGGCTGCCCACCAAGACCGAGCAGGCCGACCTGCTGCTGGCCGTGTACGGCCGCCACGGCGAGTCGCCCCTGCCCGTGTTGGCGGCCAAGACCCCGTCCGACTGCTTCTGGATGGCCATCGAGGCCGTGCGCATCGCCATCAAGTACCGCACGCCGGTGCTGCTGCTGTCCGACGGGTACCTGGCCAACGGCACCGAGCCCTGGCGCCTGCCCGATGTGTCGACGCTGCCCGACATCAGCGTGCCCTTCGCCGTCGAGACCAACGGCGTCGACGCCGACGGCAAGCCCGTGTTCCTGCCCTACCTCCGTGACCCCGAGACGCTGGCCCGCCCGTGGGCGGTGCCGGGCACGGCCGGGTTGGAGCACCGCATCGGCGGGCTGGAGAAGTCCGAGCCCACCGGCAACATCTCCTACGACCCGGCCAACCACGCGCACATGGTCCTGCGTCGGGCGGCCAAGATCGCCGGCATCGCCAAGGACATCGCGCCGGTCGAGGTCGACGACCCCGACGGCGACGCCGACCTGCTGGTGCTCGGGTGGGGGTCCACCTACGGGAGCATCAGCGCCGCCGTACACACCGTGCGCTCGCAGGGCAAGCGGGTGGCCCACGCCCACGTGACCCACCTGTTCCCCTTCCCGTCCAACCTGGGCGACGTGTTGCGCCGCTACCCGAAGGTGATCGTTCCGGAGATGAACCTGGGCCAGCTCTCCAAGCTGGTGCGGGCCGAGTTCCTGGTCGACGCCAAGTCGGTGAGCAAGGTGCAGGGCCAACCCTTCAAGGCCGCCGAGATCGAAGTGGCCATCCTCGAGGCACTGGAGGACCGTCGATGACCGACGTCGCAATCCCCATGACGAGCAAGAAGGACTGGTCGAGCGACCAGGAAGTGCGGTGGTGCCCGGGGTGCGGTGACTACTCCATCCTCACCGCCGTGCAGATGCTCATGCCCGAGTTGGGTGTGGCCCGGGAGAACACCGTGTTCGTGTCCGGCATCGGCTGCTCCAGCCGGTTCCCGTACTACATGAACACGTACGGGATGCACTCCATCCACGGGCGGGCGCCGGCCATCGCCACCGGGCTGGCCGTGTCCCGGCCCGACCTGGACGTGTGGGTGATCACGGGCGACGGCGACGGGCTGTCCATCGGCGGCAACCACCTCATCCACGCCCTGCGCCGCAACGTGAACCTCACCATCCTGCTGTTCAACAACCAGATCTACGGGCTGACCAAGGGGCAGTACTCGCCCACCAGCGAGTTGGGCAAGGTCACCAAGTCCACGCCGTTCGGCTCGGTGGACCACCCGTTCAACCCTGTGGGCCTGGCCCTGGGCGCCGAGGCCACCTTCGTGGCCCGC
>DASRGI010000069.1:0-4417 GCA_035651095.1 Acidimicrobiales bacterium
TTCGGTGGCGGCTTCCCGGGGGCCAGCGGCAGCGACTTCGGCGAGCGGGAGATGAAGGCGTTCATGCGCCACTCACAGTCGGTGGCCAACAGCTTGGAGCACGCCCTGCGGGACGTGTCCGCCCAGGCCGTCGACGTGCGCATCGCCCTGATGCACTACGCCCCGATCGAGGACACGCTGGCCGGCGAGCGCCGGGAGATCTACCCGTTCCTGGGGAGCTACCTCCTGGCCGAGGCCGTCGACCGGGTGGGCGCCGACCTGGTGGTGCACGGCCATGCCCACGGGGGCAGCGAGCGGGGCCAGACGCCGGGCGGCGTGCCCGTGCGCAACGTGGCCCAGCCCGTGCTGCGCAAGGCCTACACGCTGTTCTGCCTGGGCGCCGACAACCTGTCGTGCGACCCCACCCCTTCTCCTAACGCGAGTGCCGGCTCTGCCCGCGTGGGCGTTACGAGAAGCAGCGGCTAGGGCGAGGGCTCGCTCCGTCAGGGTCGGTCAGTCTGGGCGGGCGATGACGCTGCGCTTGAAGCAGCGCAGCACGTTCCCGCCCTCCGGCGACCCGACCTGCTCCAGCTCGTCGGTGAGCGTGTGCACCAGCCACAGGCCTCGCCCCTGCTCGGCCTCGCGGTCGGGCGGCTCATCGTCGAGGTACGGAAGGGTGAGGCCCTCACCGTCGTCTTCCACCTCGATGATGACGTCGGGCCCCTCGGCGAAGGCGCGGAGCACGGCGCCCTCGCGCTCCCAGCTGGCATGGCGCACGGCGTTGCTGGACAGCTCGGACGCGACCAGCAGGAGGTCCGCCACCGCCTCGGGCTCGGCCGGCAACCGTTCCAGCCAGTCGCGGAGCAGGTCGCGGGCCAGGCCGATGCCGGCCAGGCTGCGGGACAGCCGGTGGCCGAACGGGCCCAGCGTGTGCCGGGGGGCGTCGGCCGCCGGGTTGCGGCGCCGGAGCACGACGGCCAGGGAGTCGTCCCTCCGGTCGGCGCCGTCGAGCGCCCGCTCGACCAGGATGCGGGCCTGTTGCGACGCGGGGAACCCGAACGTGTCGCAGGCCGCCCGCTCCAGGGCGGCGAGCCCGGCGAGGATGTCCTTGGTGCTCTCGATGAGCCCGTCGGTGTAGAGGATCACCGACTGCGACCGCTCCAACTCGACCTCGACCACGGTCTCCGACCCCGCCCCCGGCCAGCCGATGGGGATGCCGGGCGCCGGCAGCTGGCGGATCTCGTCCGGGCCACCGACGAGCAGGGCCGGCGGGTGGCCGGCACCGGCCAGCCGGAGCACGCCGGTGGCGGGGTCGTAGCGGGTCAGGATGAGGGTGGCTACCAGGTCGGGGTTCTGCTGGGTGACGATGCGGTCGGCCCGGGCCACTACGTGCTCCATGGGGCAGCCGTCGAGGACGAGCAGGCGCAGGGCGTGGGCGACGGCCAGGGCGTCCTTGGTGGCCTTGACGCCCTTGCCCATGATGTCGATCACGGCCACGTGCAGCTCGCCGGTGGGCAGGAGCACCCAGTCCCACAGGTCCCCGCCGGTGGGGGCGCCCTGCTCGGCCGCCGAGTAGTGGGCGCCCAGCTCGGTGTTGGGCACCTGGATGACGCCCGGGCGCACGGCCACTTGGAGCTGGTGGACCAGGTCGCGCTGGGCTTCCTCCAGCTCGCTCAGGCGCCCCACCGTGGCCTGGTTGTCGAGGGCCACGCCCAGGTGGGCGCCCAGGGCGGACAAGCCCTCCTGGGCGTCGGCGTCGAACTGGTCGGGGTTGCGGTGGGCGGCGACGAGCACCCCCACGATGATCTGCTCGGCGTTGAGCACGGGGCAGGCCAGCAGGCTCTTGAAGGGGGCGGGCACACCGAGGCCGTCGCCGATGTGCACCGTTTCGCCGCTCCGGGCCGCCGGCACCAGGACGGCCTGGTCCCGAGGGTCGACCACGGTGAGGGGGCGGATAGGCCGGTCGAGGGTCTGCCAGCTCGACGTGGCTCCGGCGGCGATGAGCGAGAGGCCCACGTGATCGGCGCCCGTCACGGCCCGGGCGGCCCCGAGGATCCACTCGACCACCCGATGGATGTCGGGCTCGCCGTGCACCGAGCGGGCTGACTGCGCGAAGAGCGGCGACACCCGCGGACGGTCGTCGTCGTCTTCGTGCGCCAGTTGTCCGCTCGCCGGTCGGACCATTGCTCGCAGGGTAACCAAACCACTGCCCGGCGCGCGATTCCGGCATCCCCGGCGGGGGAAGGGAGACGGCAATGGACATGGCCACTGCCTCCGGAGCGTCGCTGGCTGCTGTCACGATGCAGCTCGAAGCCGAGGACCTGGCCGCCGCTTGGCGGGAGCTGTGCCACTGGGATCCCATGCTCCCACCGGGCACCGAGCCGCCCATGGCCGCGCGCATGGTGCGGGCCGTGGCCGACGGCCTGTCCCGACCCCAACCCCTGGGGTGGGGGCCCGACCCCGTCGTGGAAGGTGTGACGGAGGGGTTCGTGGTGGCCGTGGGCTCGTTGGAGCTGGCCGTGGGCGAGCTGGTGTGCCTGCGGGAGACGATCCGGCGCAGGCTGGAGCAGCTCCTTCTCATGGACGAGCGCCAGGAGAGCATGGACCGGCTGACCATGCTCATCGACCGGGCCATCGTGATGGCTGCCAGCCACGCGGCGCGCCAGCTGGAGCACGAGGCCATGGTCGATCCCCTCACCGGGCTCCTCAACCGGCGGGCCCTGGAGCGGGACCTGCGCCGGGAGTTTGCCCGGGCCGAGCGCTACGGCACGCCCGTGGGCCTCATGATGGTCGACGCCGACGGGCTCAAGCTGGTAAACGACAGCGAGGGACACCTGGCCGGGGACTCCCTCCTGCGCAGCCTGGCAACCGCCCTCACCGATGTTCTGCGCACCGCCGACACCGCCTACCGCGTCGGGGGCGATGAGTTCGTGGTGGTGCTCCCCGGTGCCGACCGGGACGTAGCCGAGCTGGTGGCCGCCCGGGTCTTGGGCGCGGGGGCGCCGCTCTTCAGTTGGGGTGTGGCCACCTACCCCGATGAAGCCGGGTCGGTCGAGACCCTCATCGACCTGGCCGACCGCCGGTTGTTCGAGCAGCGGCGAGCCCACGGCCGGGGCCGGACCTTCGCCCCCGCACCCGCTGACGGGCTGGGGAAGGATTAGATGCGGCCTTCGCCCTTCTGGCCGGCACCCTTTTCGACCATCTCCTTGTAGTGCTGCTCGACCTCGGGGTCGAGCTTGTTGCGGTCGGCGGCGGCCTCCTCCTCGGGCAGCAGCACCTCGCTGGCCTTGTGGTCGGCATCGGCGGCGGCTTGGTCCGCCTGGCGGGTGGCGTCGGTGGGCTTGGTGTGATCAGTCATGGCGCTCCTTGTACCCACGGCGCGCCCCGCTCAGTACGCCGGTACGCTCCGCGAGCGTGATCCCGCTGCTGATCGTCACCTGGTGGGGAGCGTTACTGGTGGTCGGCGGGGCGTTACTGGTGGTCGGCCTCGTGGTGCGCCGGCACGGCAATCCGGTCGCGCCCCATGCGGCATGGGAGCCCACCGAGGAGGTGTTCCGCGACCCACCGACCAACCGGTTGATGCGGGTGTGGATCGATCCCGTGACCGGGACCCGTCACTACGTCCCGGAGACCTGACCGGCGCCGGTCTCGTACAAGACCGTGTGCAGGCCTGGCCGATCGGCGCCGTAGCGGGCGATCTCGGCCGGCAGGTCGAGCCGGCGGGTGGTGGCGATGGCCGCCCGCACACTGTCGTCGATGAGCTCGGCGGGGAGTAGCCAGCTGACCTCGAACTCGATGCCGTCGGGGTCCTTGGCGTACAGGGCCTTGGTGGTGGCGTGGTCCGATGCGCCCACCAGCGCGCCCATCCGCTGCAGCCGCTCGGCCACCTCCTGCAGCTCGCCCAGCGTCTCGACCTCCCACGCCAGGTGGTACAGGCCGACGGTGCCCCGGCCGGCCGGGTTGGGCCCGGCGTTCATGCCCACCTCGAACAGTCCGAGGTCGTGGTCGTTGTTCGACCCGGGGGCTCGCAAGAAGGCGGCCCCGGGGAAGTCGGCGATCACGCCGAACCCCAGCGCCTCCTGGTAGAAGGCCACGGTGCGCTCCACACTACGGACGTACAGGACGGCATGGTTCAGGCGCTTCACGGACATGGTGACTCCCTTCGGAGAATGCAAGGCCACGTGCCGCCCGACTATTCCTGGCCGGGCGCGGGCGGTTCGCCGCCCGCCTCCCCGAGGATCTCGTCGAGCTTGAGGATCTCGTCCACCGTCACCACCCCGACGAAGGTGCCACCGTCGAGGATGGGGAGCACGTCGACGTCGGCCGTCTCCATGACGGTGAGGGCGTCGCGGATGAGCCAGTCGGGCCGGCCCGTGGGAATGTCGGTGACCATGCGGGCGGTCACGGTGGTGGTCGTCCACTCCTCCTGCGGCGTCTC
>DASRGI010000070.1:0-2441 GCA_035651095.1 Acidimicrobiales bacterium
ACGCCGCGGCCGATGATGTTGGCCTCGGCCAGCGGCGTGTTGTAGCAGCGGGCCTGGCCGAACGTGCGCTGCAGGCCGTAGGTGGTGCCGAACACGCCGCCCTTGCCCTCGACGTCGGCCAGCAACACCTCGCGCGCATCGGCCACGTCCTCGCCGAACACGCGGATGCGTTCGTCGGCCGCCATCAGCTCGTGCAGCGTGAGGCGGATGGCGTCGCCGAAACCGACCACTTCACCCGGGGCGTCGTCGGCCGGGTCCGGCGGCACCGGCAAGTCGGGCAGCACGTACACGTGGTCGGTGACGGTGCCCGGGTCGGGCCGGGGCGCGGCCAGCGCCTCGCGCGCCGCGTCGGCGACCGTCTGCCGCGCCTCCTCGCGCACCGCCGCCGCCTCGTCGGCGGTGAGCACCTCACCCTCGACCAGGGCGGTCTCGAGCAGGAGGATCGGGTCGTGGGCGGCCTCGTCGGCCAGCTCCTCGGTGGAGCGGTACTTGGTCTGGGTGTCGGCGGCCGAGTGCGAGTAGGGCCGGGTGACAATGGCGTGCACCAGCGCCGGACCGGTGCCGGCGCGCACGTGGGCCACCGCGTCGTGCCCCCGCTTGTGGGCCTCGAAGTAGTCGCGTCCGTCGACCTTGTAGATGCGCAGCCCGCGGAAGCCCCGCACCAGCTCGCTGATGGGGCCCGGGGCCTGGTCGCTGGTGGGGACGGAGATGGCGTAGCCGTTGTCGGCCACGAGGAACAGCACCGGGAGGTGCAGAGTGCACGCGCTGTTGAGGCTCTCCCAGAACTCGCCCTCGGACGTGGCGCCCTCCCCCAGCGACACGTAGGTGACCTCGTCGCCGTGAGCCGAGCACCCGGGTAGGTCGGGCTTGCGCCCGATGTAGCGGGCCGCTTCCGCGCAACCCACCGCTGACAGGCACTGGGAGCCGGTGGCCGACGACTGGGTGACGACGTGCTTGTCGCGGAAGCCCCAGTGGCTCGGCATCTGCCGGCCCCCGGACGCGGGGTCGTCGGCCGCGCCCACCGCCTGCAGGAGGATCTCCCGGGGCGTGACGCCGAGGCCGAGCATCAGGGCCTGGTCGCGGTAGTAGGGGAAGAACCAGTCGTAGCCGGCGCGCAGATGGCGGGCGAGGGCGAGGAGGAGGGCCTCGTGGCCGGCGCCGGAGATCTGGAAGAACACCCGGCTCTGCTTCTGCAGGGCCATCTCCCGATCGTCGAGGGCCCGCGAGATGCAGGCGGCACGGAAGTCGTCGATCAGCTGGTCGACGGGGATGCCCCGGAACTTGCGGGGCTTTGACTCCTTACGGGCCGCCGGACTGGCTACTGCCACCCCTCAAGAATGCTCCGTCCGGAGCCGGTGTGGTTGAACCGCTACGACGGGGTGGGGCAGCTCGATGTGTACGTGCACACATTGAACCCGTCGCCCTGGCTGTCGAGGCCCGACGGGGTGGCCTCGGTGACCAGCCCGGCGAGGCTCAACCGGATGGACACGGGGCCGCCCTGGCCGATGGTGACGGGGCTCCCGGTGCCGAGGGTGAAGGTGTTCTGGTCGAGGTGGACGGTGCCGAGCTGGGCGATGGTGGTCTGCGCCACCAGCAGGGTGGGCGCCTCCACGATCCACTCCGCCGACGAGAACGTCGACGTGTAGGTGAGCGTGGTCGACCACGTCCACTTGCCGGCGTTGGCGATGGCGATGCTCCACTGCGTCCCGCCCAACGACCTGATGTCGACCTTCACCGCGTCGCCGGGGTTGACGGTGCAGGCGGCGTCGTTGGAGCAGTTGCTGATCGGCGTCTCCGTGTCGGGCAGGATCTCGTACCAGGCGTAGTAGCCGTCGAGCGTGTCCTGAGTCGTGCCGGCCTGGATCAGGTCACCGGTGTTGTAGCCGCCGATGCCCGTCCACGTGGACGAGAAGCCGGGTGGCACCACGCCCGCCGACGGAACCGTCCAGCTGCTCGACACCCCCGTCACCTTCTGCCCGCCCGTCGGGAGGGCGGCGTAGCCCGACCAGTTGAGGCTGTCCTGGTCGGCATTGCGCTGGGCCAGCGGCAGGTGGGCGTCGAGCGGCAGCAGCCGGTGGTGCAGGGGCGTGGCGCTGGCCGGGTGTGCCGAACCGCCGGGCATACCGAACGCCAGGAAGACGGCGGCAGCACCCGCGATGAGGAGCATGCGTCGGTGCATCGAAGTCCCAGCCATCCGTCTCGTTCCTCCAGCCAACCGCAGCGAGGACATAGGTTAACCGCCGCCGGTGACTCCGTGACCGCGGGCGGCTGCAAGGAGGAACGATGACCGACTACTCCGGCCTGCGGGCCATGTTCGTCAACTGCACGCTCAAGCGGTCGCCCGAGCAGTCGCACACCGAAGGCCTCTACGGCAAGTCGATGGCGATCATGCGGGCCCAGGGCGTGGAGGTCGACTCGTTCCGCGCCGTCGACCACGACAT
>DASRGI010000071.1:0-9583 GCA_035651095.1 Acidimicrobiales bacterium
CTTGCCGGGGAACGGGTAGCGATGCTCCTCGACGCTCCATTCGGCCGTTCCCTGGTGCACGATGGGGTAGATCGGGATGTGCCCCTCGTCGGCCTGCTCGTAGGCGACGAGCGTGCCGTCGGGCGAGACCCAGAAGCCCTCGCTTCGCCCCATCTCTTCCTGGGCGATGAACTCGGCCAGGCCGTTGGTGCCAGCGTTGGCGGGGTCGGCGTCGTGGGTGAAACGGCGGTCGTCGACCCACAGCTCGCCGTCGCGCACGTACGCGACCCGCCTGCCGTCGGGCGACAGCTGGGGGTCGAGCACCGGGCCCTCGACGGCGCGGCGGACGTTGGCGCCGTCGGCGTCGGCCAGCCACACGCCGTCGGGCTGCGGGAGCATGAGCACGGGCGCGCTCTCGGCCCAGGCGTAACGGCTGATGCCGAGGCCCATCTCCCGCTGCCGCTCCCGGCGCAACTGCTCCTCGCGGGAGAGCGCTTCTTCGCGCACGCCCGCGCCCGGCGGTTCGAGGAAACGGCGGGTCTCGCCGGTCGCGGGGTCGAGGGCGTGGAGCTCGCGGTCGAGGCTGTCGGGCGGGGCGAGCAGGTAGGTGACCAGCGGCGGGCTGTCGGCCTCGCCCGGGCCGGGGCGGAAGGCCACGGCCACGGGCGCGCTGGTACCCGGGGCGGGTATGCGGGCCAACTCCTCGATGGGAATCGAGGAGGGGTCAGCCAAGATGCGAGCGCAGGAAGTCGAGGGTGCGTTGCCAGGCCGTCTTGGCCGCCTCGGGGGCGTACACCTCGGGACGGGTGTCGTTGAAGAAGGCGTGGTCGGTGCCCGGGTAGATGAACATCTCCACGTCCTTGCCCAGGTCCTTGAGCTGCTGCTCCAGGGCGCGCACGGTGTCGGGCGAGGCGAAGTCGTCGTTCTCCGCGTAGTGGCCCTGGACGGAGCCCTGGAGCTGGGACCAGTCGGGCTGGGCCGCCTGCCAGGGGATGACACCGTAGAAGGGCACGACGACCTTGACCTTGTCCGGCCGCTGGGTGGCGAGGAGGAGGGCGAGGCCGCCGCCCATGCAGAAGCCCACCACGCCGATGCCGTCGCCCGACGAGCGCTCGTCCAGGAAGTCGACGGCGCCGCTCATGTCCTTGGCCGCCTTGTCGAGGTTGAGCGCCATCATGATCTTGGCCGCCTCGTCGGGCTCGTCGGCGGTCTGGCCGTGGTACAGGTCGGGGGCCAGGGCGACGAAGCCCTCCGCCGCGAAACGATCGGCCAGGTCCTTGATGTGGGGGACCAGGCCCCACCACTCCTGGATGATCAGCACGCCCGGGCCGCTGCCCTCACCGCCCTCGGGGAGTGCCAGGTAGCCCTGTCCGGTTGTGCCGTTGCTCGGGAACTCCACGATTTCGCCCATGGCCGCGGAATGTAGCCGGGCTACCCTTGCCCCGCTCTTCCCCTCTCGACGCGTACCCCAACGCGTTCTCGTAACGCCCACGCCGCCATAGCGGGACCCAGCGTTACGAGAACGGGAGGAGGAGAAGGAATGCCTGGCACTGCTCGCCGGATTGGCCGCATCGCGCGCGCCCAGCACGGCTTGATCACCCGTTCGCAGCTCTTCGACGCCGGTTCAGATCGCCATGGCGTCACGCACCTCACACAGACGGGCCGCCTCGAACGGCTCCACCCGGCGATCTACCGGGTCGCCGGCGCGCCAGAGACATGGGAGCAGCACGCGCTCGCCGCCGCGCTGGCCGCCGACGGAGTGGTCTCGCACCGCTCGGCCGCGTCGATGTGGGGCCTGCTCGACGCTGACGAAATCGAGATCACCGTCCCGCGTGGCCGATTGCCACGGCTTCGGGGCGCCATCGTGCACACGTCGGCGGATCTGGCGCCCCACCACGTGACTCGGCGTCACGGGCTGCGAATCACAACGCCCATGCGCACGTTGGTCGACCTGGGCGCCGTCGCCCCCTGGGCCGTGCCCGACGCCATGGAGCAAGCGCTCATCAACCGGGTGTGCAGCTTGGCCGGGATCGAGCGAGCGCTGGACGATGTGGCCCGCAAGGGCCGGGCCGGCGCCGGGGTGTTGCGAGCCGCGCTCGACACGCGGGCGCTGGGCGCCACCCGACCCGACGGGATGCTGGAGCCCCGTCTGGCCCGCGTGCTGCGGGACCACGGGCTGCCTCAGGCCGAGTTCCAGTACGAGGTCCGGGTAGGCGGTCGGCTCATCGCCCGGGTCGACGCCGCCTACCCGGCCGTGCGAATGGCCATCGAAGTCGACGGCTTCCAAGTCCACGGGACGCCCAGTGCGCTGCAGCACGATCTGGAGCGCCAGAACCGGTTGGTGGCGGCCGGGTGGATCGTGTTGCGGTTCACCTGGCCGGACGTCGTGAAGCGGCCGGAGTGGGTCGCCGCCCGCGTCACCGAGCTTCTCGTAACGCTGGCGCCGGAATAGTGGGCGCCAGCGTTACGAGAATGGGGAGGTGGGGGAGGGTTAGTAAGCGCCGGCGAGTTTGGTGTGGTCCCACGACACGACCTTGTCGACGTCGACCCGCACGGCCACGCGCTTGGTGCCCATGTCGGCCACGACAGCCGCGGCCTGGTCGGACCACGGTCCCGTGTAGCGCTCCCACACGCTGCGGCCCACGGCGAGCACGGCGCTCGGGTCTTCGAGCACGGTCGCCTTCCCCGCCAGCTCGACCCCCTGAAGCTCCGCATACGTGTCGCCCGCCTCGACCAGGCATGTGACCCGCGGGTCCCGGCGCAGGTTCACGACCTTCTGGGCGCGGGCGTACGTCCAGAACGCGGGCGCACCGTCCACGAAGCCGTACCACATGGCGACGAGGTGGGGCCGGCCGTCGGCGCCGATGGTGGCGACCGTCATGGTGCGCCGCCCGGCCAGGAACGCGTCGACCTCTTCGGGCGACATGCGGATGAGGTCCCGCCGGCCGGCCATCAGTCGAGTGGCTTCAAGAGCTCGGGGGCGACCGGGCAGTCGGCCCGTCGCACCGCTTCGCCGGCGGACTGCGGCCCGACCGGCCCGAACACGACCGTCGCCAGGTCGAGGGGCACGATCTCCTCGGCCCGCTCCCACGGGTCGGCCTCCACCGAGTCGAGCTGCTGCACCAGCGCCTCCCACAGCCGGCCGGGCAGCACCCGCCCGACGCCCGCCACCACCCACACGGGCACGCCCGCGTGCAACGCCGCCGCGCCGGCGGCTCGCGCGCCCACGGCGGACACGAACCCGTCCGGCCCGAGGGCGTCCGCCTCCAGCAGCACCAGGTCGGCTTCGGCCACGGCCGAACCGATGCCGGCGTCGGGGATCGACACGGCGTCGACGTTGGCCGAACGCAACCGCCGGGCCAGGGCGCCGCCCTCGCCGCCGGCGTCGGCCACCAGCACCTCCAGGTCGCCCCGCCGGGCCAGCGCCGCGCCCGCCTGCTCGGGCCAGCCCACCACGACCACCAGGGCGTCGTCGGGCAAGGCCGCGGCCAGCACGCCGGGCGTGGTGTCCTCCTCCAGGGCCGAGGCCGCCTGCCACGCCTCGCTCACCGGCTCGGCCACGGACAGCACCCGGGCGACCAGCCACCAGACGGGCCCGGCCACCGGATGGCGGGAGACCAGGCGGCGACACGCGGTGACCAGGCCCTGGGGGTCGTCGCCGAAGGACGCCAGCGCGGCGGCCGACTCCTGGGCCAGGAGGGACGGTCCCGCGCCTTCGGCTCGGGCCACCCAACGCAGCCGCTCGATGGGGTGCATCGGAGCGACGCTACTGCGCCGCTAGTTCCCCGGCTTGAAGACCATCAGGTAGAGGATGAACACCACGAGGATGTTGAGCACGGTGCCGAGGGCGGCGGCCCGGCGGCCCCGGTCGGCCAGCTCGACCGCCTGCTCGGGTGGACCGTCGAGCTTGGCGCCCTCCAAGTCGAGCAGTTCCCGCTCCAGCGCCAGCATGCGCCGCTCGTTGGGCAGCAGCAGCCCGTGGGAGATGCCGATCCCGCCGATGAAGGCGACCATCGACGTCGACACCCAGAAGCTCCCCATGGTCCAGGCGCCGTCGGACAGACCGACCAGCCCGGCGCCCAGGATGAACACGAGGAAGATGACCCACGAGGCGATGCCGGAGACGGCGAAGTTGGCCTCGGCCACAGCCAGCCCCTCCCGCGGCGGGCGACGCTTGGCGTCGAGCGCGTACAGGCCGTTCAAGAAGACGGTGCCGAACCCGACCGTGGCCGAGAGGATGTGAAGAACGAGGACCGTCTTGTAGAGCCCACCGTTGACGCCCATGTCCGACCTTTCTCGTAACTCGCTCGGCCGACAGTAGTGGGGCTACCTTCTGCCGCCGTGGCAAGCAACCCACCTCCCGATCTCGTCCTTACGCCACTGAACGGCAAGGCCAAGACGGTCGAAGAGTTCCTGACCATCTTCGACCTCTGCGTGGTCGTGCTCGATCCGTTCACCGACGAGAGCGCGTGGCTGCTCGAGACGGCGGGCCGCATCCTGCAGACGTTCGACCAGGCCGACGTGCGCGTGGCCTGGCTCATGGCCGGCGCCACCGCCGACGAGAGCCGCCTGTTCCTCGGTCCCTGGGCCACCCGGATCATGACGTTCGCGGACCCCGATCGGACCGCGGTCAAGGCGCTCGGGCTGGAGCGCCTGCCCGCGCTCGTTCACATCGGCATCGACGGCAACGTGCTGGGCGCCGACGAGGGCTGGCACCCGGCCGCCTGGCGGGGCATCGCCAACAACTTGGCCAAGCGCATGGCCTGGCTGCCGCCGGTGATCCCCGAGCCGGGCGACCCGGGCCCGTTCGAGGGCTCCCCCGCCGTCGCCTAAAGCGCTTCTCGTAACGCTGACGCCCACTATTCCGGCGCCAGCGTTACGAGAACGGAATGGGGGCGGCGGCTACTTGGTGATGCCGCCCTTGGTGAGGGCGAGCACGTCGAGGGCCTTGTCCAGCTCGGCGTCGGTCATCCAGCCTCGCTCCAGCACCAGGTCGCGGATGGGCCGGCCCGTCTTGGTCGACTCCTTGATGACCTCGGCCGCCTTCTCGTACCCGATGTACGGGTTGAGCGACGTGCCGATCGATGGCGACGACTCCGCGTAGGCCCGGCACCGCTCGACGTTGGCCTCGATGCCGGCGATGCACTTGTCGGCCAGCGCCACGCTGACCGACGACAGCAGCCGGATCGACTCCAGCAGGTTGCGGGCGATCACCGGCAGCATGACGTTCAGCTCGAAGTTGCCGGCCGACCCGCCGAACGCCACCGCCGCGTCGTTCCCGATCACCTGGGCCACGACCTGGCAAACGGCCTCGGGTATGACGGGGTTGACCTTGCCCGGCATGATCGACGACCCGGGCTGGAGGTCGGGGATGCGGATCTCGGCCAGGCCGGCCCGGGGGCCGCTGCCCATCCAGCGCAGGGCGTTGGCGCACTTGTAGAGCGACAGGGCGATGACCCGCAGCTGCCCGCTGGCCTCGACCAGCGCGTCCCGGGAGGCGTGGGCCTCGAAGTGGTCGCGGGACTCCGTCAAGGGCAGGTCGAGGTCCTCGGCCAACCGGGCGATCACCCGCTTGGCAAACCCCTTGGGCGCGTTGATGCCCGTGCCCACGGCGGTGCCGCCCAGCGGCAACTCGCCCACTCGGGGCAGGGTGGACTGCAGCCGCTCGATGCCGATCTCGACCGCCTGCGCGTACCCACCGAACTCCTGGCCCAACGTGACGGGCGTGGCGTCCATGAGGTGGGTGCGGCCCGACTTCACGACGTTCTTGAACTCCCGCTGCTTCTTGCGCAGCGCCTTCGCCAAATGCTCCAGAGCGGGGATCAGGTCGTTCTTGATCGACGCCGCCGCGGCCACGTGGATGGCGGACGGGAACACGTCGTTGGACGACTGCGAGGCGTTGACGTGGTCGTTGGGGTGGACCCTGTTGCCGCCGCCGTCACCGAGCCGCTCCGAGGCCAGGTTGGCGATGACCTCGTTGGCGTTCATGTTGGACGACGTGCCCGAGCCCGTCTGGTACACGTCGATGGGGAAGTGGTCGTCCCACTGGCCCGACGCCACATCGGCCGCGGCCGCGGCGATGGCGTCGGCCATCTTCTTGTCCACGATCTTGAGCTGGGCGTTGGCCAGGGCGCTGGCCCCCTTGATGCGGGCCAGGGCGTCGATCAGCGACCGCTCGATGCGCAGGCCCGAGATGGGGAAGTTCTCGACCGCACGCTGGGTCTGGGCTGCCCACTTGGCGTCGGCCGGGACCCGCACCTCGCCCATCGAGTCGTGCTCGATCCGGTAGTTCTCGCTCATGGGCCGAACGTACCGCGGCCGGGGGGATTTGCCCCAGCCGCACGCGGAGCCGATAGAGTGACGGGCTGTTGCGTAACGGGCCCCCTGCGGCCAGCGCATTGCCAACTGCACTGCCCTCCCGAACCATGAGAGTCCACAAGACCCCCTGGATCCGGCGGCTCGGCACAATCGTCGGGATCGCACCCCTTCTTGCCAGCGCGCTCGCGGCGCCGGCCAAAGCCGACCCCATTGCCGACAAGAAGGCCGAAGCGGCCCGCATCGAAAACCAGGTCGAGGCCCAGGGCGAGCGGGTCAGCATGCTGGCCGAACAGCTGAACCAGGCCCGCATCGCCGCCCAGAACGTCGAGGCCGCACTGGCGCAGTCGCAAGTCGAGGTCGCCGGCACGGACGCCCTCGTGGCCGCGGCCCGGTCCAGGTTGCGGGCCCAAGCCGTCGCCACCTACGTGAAGGGCGGCCACCTCTCCAGCCTCCAGCTGCTGGTGGGCGGCAACGAATCGACCCTGGCCATCCGCAAGTCGTACATGAAGGCCATCACGGGCCAGGAGCGGGCCGCCCTCGACAACCTGGCCGCCGCCCGTGAGCAGCAGGACGCCAAGCGGGCCGCCCTGGAGAACGCCCGCAAGAGTGCCAGGGCGGCACTGGCCAAGGTCGACGCCAACCAGCGCTCGGCGGCCGCCGCCGAGGCCGCCGCCGAGGCCACCCTGGCCAAGGTGAAGGGCGACCTGGCCGGGCTGGTGGCGGCCGAAGCCCAACGCCGGGCCGAAGAAGCCGCTCGCCGGGCTCAGGCCGATCTGGCTGCTCGCCAGGCCCGCCAGGCCGCGGACCGGGCCGCTCGCCCCGCCCCCACCCTCGGACCCGCCCCGGCTGCGAGCTCGGGCGCCGGGGCCGCCGTGGCCGAGGCGCAGCGCCAACTGGGCAAGCCGTACCAGTACGGCGCCGCCGGGCCGAACAGTTTCGACTGCTCAGGGCTCACCATGTGGTCGTGGCGGGCCGGGGGCGTGTCGCTCCCCCACTCGGCCGCCGCCCAGTACAGCGCCATCCGCCACGTGGCCGTGAGCGACCTGGTGCCGGGCGACCTGGTCTTCTACGGCAGCCCCATTCACCACGTGGGTATGTACGTGGGCAATGGGCAGATGATCGAGGCGTCGCGCACGGGCGTGCCGGTGCGGTACTCCTCGATCTACCGGAGCGACCTGGTCGGAGCCGGCCGGCCCGGCTGACCCGAGTCACCGCCCGCCTCGCGTTCTCGTAACGCTCGCGCCGGGATAGTGGGCGCCAGCGTTACGAGAATGGGGAGCAGGGGGCCGAACTCGCCCATTCCGACCTAACGTGCGCACTATGCGCTACGGCCTCATGCTGGACACGTCCAAGCCGGTCGACGACGTCGTCGCCCAGGCCCGCTCGATGGCCCAGGCCGGCTTCGCCGGCGCCTGGTCGTCACAGGTCTTCGGCTACGAGGCCCTCACCGTCCTGGCCATCGTGGGCCGGGAAGTGCCGGGGATCGAGGTGGGCACGGCCGTCATCCCCATCTACCCCCGCCACCCCATCGTGTTGGCCCAGCAGGCCCTCACCACCCAGCACGTCGCCGGCGGGCGCCTGGTGCTGGGCATCGGCCTGTCCCACCAGATCGTCATCGAGGGCATGTACGGCTACTCGTTCGACAAGCCGGCCCGGGCCATGCGCGAATACCTCGACGCCCTCCTGCCCCTCCTTCGGGGCGAGCAGGTGTCGTACCAGGGCGAGACGGTGAAGGCGATGACCATGGGCCCGCTCGACATCAAGGTCGACCGCCCGCCGCCCGTGCTCCTCGCCGCCCTGGCGCCGGTGATGCTGAAGCTGGCCGGCGCCGTGGCCGACGGCACCATCACGTGGATGACCGGCCCGGACACGCTGGCGAACCACATCGTCCCCACCATCACCAAGGCGGCGACCGAGGCCGGGCGCCCGGCACCCCGGGTGGGCGCGGGCCTGCCCGTGTGCGTCACCGACGACCCCGACGGCGCCCGGGAGCGGGCCGACCGGGCCTTCGCCATCTACGGCCAGCTGCCGTCGTACCGGGCCATGCTCGACAAGGAGGGCGCGGCCGGGCCCGGGCAGGTCGCCATCGTGGGCGACGAGGAGACGGTGGCCCGCCAGGTGCGAGCCCTGGCCGACGCGGGCGTGACCGACTTCGCGGGGGCGCCCTACGGAGACGGCGCCGAGATCGAGCGCACCGTCGCCGTCCTGGCCCAGCTCGCCCGCGAAGGCTGAGCGGTCAGCGGGGGCCGGGCACCCCGCCGAAGCGGTAGGCGGTGGGCTCCCGCCCGGCCTGGCACACGAAGGCCTGGCCCGTCTCCGTGCCCGTCACCAGTTGGAGCACGGCGTCGGCGATCTGCGCCGGCTCCATCATCGGCCACCCGGCGGCCGCCAGGGCGGCCTCGTCCACGTCCCCCACCAGCGGGGTGCGCACCATGCCCGGGCACACGGCGTTGATGCGGATGCCCTTGGCCTCCAACTGGGGAGCGGCAGCCCGCACCAGCCCCACCACCGCGTGCTTGCTGGCGGTGTAGATCGGGTCGGGGACGAACGCCAGCAGCCCGGCCAGCGACGCGGTGGCCACCACCGCCCCACCACCCCGGCGTTCCATGGCCGGCACCGCCGCCCGCAGGCCGAAGAACACGCCGTCCACGTTGGCGCCCATGATGCGCCGGTACTGCTCGTCGGTGACGGTGGCGACATCGCCATTGCCCGTGGTCACGCCCGCGTTGAGAAAGGCGATGTCCAGACCCCCGAAGGCGGACTCGGCCTCACCCACGATGGCGTCCCACGCCGACGAGTCGCCCACGTCCGCCCGCACGAATCGGACCCCCATGTCGGGCGGCGGCTGGAGGTCGACGGCGACCACCTCGGCCCCCTCGGCTCGCAACCGGCGCACCGTCTCCAGCCCGATGCCCGACGCCCCACCCGTCACCACCGCGACCTTGCCCTCCAGTGCACCCATGGCGCGTAGGTTCGCGCGTCATGCGAGCAGCGACCATCGTGGACGGCACCATCGTGGTGGCCGAGCACCCCGATCCCGAGCCCGGCACGGGCGAGGTGCTGGTGCGGGTGCGGGCCGCCGGCCTCAACAACGCCGACCTCCTCCAGGTGCGGGGCATGTACCCGGCCCCGCCCGGCGTGCCCGCCGACATCCCCGGCCTCGAGCTGGCGGGCGAGGTGGCGGCGTGCGGCCCCAAGGTCGAGCGCTTCCAGCCGGGCGACCGGGTGATGGCGGTGGTGGCGGGGGGCGGGCAGGCGGAGCTGGCCGTCGTCCACGAACGCACCG
>DASRGI010000072.1:0-8940 GCA_035651095.1 Acidimicrobiales bacterium
GACCCGCTGGTCCCAGTCGTCACCGCCCAGATGGGTGTTGCCGCTGGTGGACTTGACCTCGAACACGCCCTCGGCGATGTCGAGCACGGACACGTCGAACGTGCCGCCGCCCAGGTCGAACACGAGGACCGTCTGCTCGGCGCCCTCCTTGTCCAACCCGTAGGCGAGGGCGGCGGCGGTGGGCTCGTTGATGATGCGGAGCACCTCGAGGCCGGCGATCTGCCCCGCCTCCTTGGTGGCCGTGCGCTGGGCGTCGTCGAAGTATGCGGGGACGGTGATGACGGCCTGGTTCACGCTGTCGCCCAGATAGGCCTCGGCGTCCCGCTTCAGCTTCTGCAGGATGCGGGCGCTGATCTCCTGGGCCGTGTACTGCTTGCCGTCGATGTCGACGGTCCAGCCCGTGCCCATGTGGCGCTTGACCGAGCGGATGGTGCGGTCCGGGTTGGTGATGGCCTGGCGCTTGGCCACCTCGCCCACCAGGATCTCACCCGACTTGGAGAAGCCGACCACCGAAGGGGTGGTGCGGGCACCTTCGGCGTTGGGGATGACGGTGGGCTCGCCCGCCTCCAGGACGGACACGACCGAGTTCGTGGTGCCGAGGTCGATACCGACGGCCTTGGGCATGGTGCAGCCTCCTGATGGTCTGTGGAGCGATCTGGTTAGTGCCTGCACTATAGCAAAGTTGAGTGTGCTCCTATCAAGGACCGCTGGCTAGGTTCACGGCATGCCCACGCTGGTCCTGCTGCGCCACGGCGAGAGCACCTGGAACAAGGAGAACCGCTTCACCGGCTGGTACGACGCCGACCTGTCCGAGGCCGGGGAGGCCGAGGCCCGGGCGTCGGGGGGGCTGCTGGTCGAGGAAGGGCTGGGCGCCGACGTGGTGCACACGTCGGTCCAGAAGCGGGCCATCCGGACGGCCAACCTGGCCCTGGAAGCGTGCGACCGCCTCTGGATCCCGGTCCGGCGCCACTGGCGGCTGAACGAGCGCCACTACGGCGACCTCCAGGGCCTGAACAAGAAGGAGACCACCGATCGCTACGGCGAGGAGCAGGTCTTCCTGTGGCGACGGAGCTACGACGTGCCCCCGCCCCCCCTGGCACCCGACGACGAGCGCCACCCCCGGTTCGACCCCCGCTACGCCGGGCTCCCGCCCGAGCTGTTGCCGGCGGCGGAGTGCTTGAAGGATGTGGTGACCCGGGTGCTGCCCTACTGGTACGACGCCGTCGTGCCCGACCTGGTGGCCGGCCGGGTCGTGCTCGTGGCCGCCCACGGCAACAGCCTGCGGGCCCTGGTCAAGCACCTCGAGGGCATCGGCGACGACGCCATCGCCGGGCTCAACATCCCCACCGGCATCCCCCGCGTCTACGAGCTGGACGGTGACATGCGCCCGGTGAGCGCCCGCTACCTGGGTGACGAGGCCGAGGCCGCTCGCAAGGCCGAAGCTGTGGCCAACCAGGCCACGGGGGCGTAAGCCGCACGAAAGTCGCCGGAAACGCGACGGTGACGGGGCGAAACACGCACTTCATCGTCGGCACACCGACTCGAAATCTCCCGTCCGTACCTTGCCCCGAAGAAGGGCGGTAAGAGCGAGGGGGTATGGGGTGGCTGACGTCACGGCCGGTGAGGTGAAGCCCGGCGAGATGAAGCGGAGCTTGAGTCTCACTGGCATCACCGTGAACGCCATGGCGCTGATCGCGCCGGGGGCGTTCCTCTGGACCACGTTCCAGGTCCAGGCAGCACAGACGGCGGGCAAGGCATCGACGGCCCACGACATGTGGACGGGGCTGGTCTTCGCCCTGGCCCTGGCGCTGCTCACGGCCTACAGCTACAGCGAGTTGGCTCGCATCTACCCGGACGCGGGCACGGGCTCCAGCTACTACTTCGCCGAGGCCGCCTTCCTCGACAAGGAGAAGCCCCAGCACCAGCGCTTCGCCCGGCTGGCCAAGCTGTCGGTGGGCTGGATCAGCCACCTCTACTACTGGATCTATCCCGGGATCATGGTGGCCTTCACCGCCACCCTGGCCGGGTACATCTACTCGGTCGTCACCAACGGCAAGACGCTGTCGTTCCCGGTCCTCGGCGCCATCGCCGTGGCGTTCGCCATCGTGTCGGGCTACGTGGCCTTCCGGGGCGTGAGCGGGTCGACCAACGCCGCCATCGCCGTGAACGTCATCCAGATCACGACCCTGGTGGCGTTCGGCATCGTGGCCATCGTCTTCCGCCAGACCCATGCCCACATCGCCGGCGGGTACGAGAACGTCCACGTCACCGACATCCTGTTGCCCCACAGCCTCATGCACGTGCTGTACCAGTCGACCATCGCCATCCTGCTGCTGGTGGGCTTCGAGTCGGTGACGGCACTGGGCGCCGAGGCCCTGCGACCGGAGAAGGACATCAAGCGGGCCGTCCTGCTCAGCCTCATCATCCAGGGTGGTATCTGCTACCTGTTCGAGTACTTCGCCGCCAACTGGGCCATCGGCCCGGCCACCATCAAGGGCGGCTACGCGGGAGCGGCGGCCAGCAGCGCACCCATCGGCGACATGGTCACCAACATGGGCAACGTCATGTTCAGCAACACGGGCAAGACGTTGGCCTTGATCATGGCCGCCACCGTGTTGCTCGCCCTGATCGGCACAACCCTGGCCTGCCTCAACACCGGCGTGCGCGTCACCTACGCCATGGCCAGGGACAAGGAGATGCCCGGCATCTTGGGCTTGCTCCACGGTCGGTTCGCCACGCCCCACGGCGGCATCTGGGTGCTCACCGCGGTGTCGGCCGCCCTCGGCATCTACGGCGTGAAGTCGGTGAACACCCTCACCCAGATCACCCTGGCGTCCAACACGGGCACGTTCATCGTCTACGGCATGTCCTGCCTCATCACCATCGTGGCCTTCGCCAGCCGCCACGATCGCCATGTGCTGAAGCACTACATCGTGCCCGGCGTGGGCGCCCTGATGAACCTGGCCGAGCTGTTCGGAGTGGTGTACCTGGCCGTGAAGGCGGGGGGCGACTCGTCCACCAACGCCTACATCGCCCTGGCCATGGTGGGCGGGTGGATCGTGCTCGGCGCCGTCTGGGTGGCCCTGAACCCGAATATGCGGGGCGTCAAGGTGTTGGCGCCCCCGACGCCACCGCCCGCGCCGCTGGCCGTGTGAAGCGCGTGATTCAGGCCCGGCCCGTCTGGCGCAGGTAGGCCGTGCCTGCTGCTCGCAGGTAGAGGATGCCGATCCCGATGAACACGATGCCGGGGATCAGCTTCCACGCGGCGTGGAGGTTGAGCAGGGCGAAGATGCCGGCCGCGGCCCACAGGATGCCGATGGCCAACAGCAACCCGGGTCGCGAGGGCCGCCGCCCGACCTGGGGCAGGGGCTGCTCGGTCCGAGCTCGCGCTCGGTTCTGGCGGGCGACGGTCCCCTTGGGCGTCACCCGGCCCTGCGCTTTGCCTCGGGCCTTCTTCTTGGCGTTGGCCACGGGCGGAGCGTAGAGGTGGACGTAGAGGCAGGCAACGGCCAGCTGGCCGCGCATGGCGTGCTGGCCAAGCTGTCGTGGGCCATGCGCTCCGAGCCGGGCGACGTGCGCCCCCACAACGAGGACTTCTGCGGGGCCTTCGCCCCCACCACCCCGGACGACGCGTGGGACCGCGGCCCGCTGTTCGTGGTGGCCGACGGCCTGGGCGGGCACGCGGCCGGGGAGGTGGCCAGCCGGCTGGCGGTCGAAACGCTGTTGCACACGTGGTCGACGGGGGCGCCCGCCGCCCCCGTGCCCAGCTTGCGGGCCGGGGTGCGAGCGGCCAACGCCGCCATCGTCGACGCCACCCACGATGCGGGCAAGCGAGGCATGGGCACCACCGTGTCCGCCCTCACGTTGGCCGGACGGGAAGCGGTCGTGGCCCATGTGGGCGACAGCCGCGTGTACCTCGTGCGCAACCGCCAGTGCACCCAGTTGACCAACGACCACAGCCGGGTGGCCGAGCTGCTGCGCATGCGCATGATCACGCCCGAGCAAGCCGCCAACCACCCGGCCCGGTCCATGCTCACCCGGAGCCTGGGTGCCCAGCTCGCCGTCCAGGCCGATGTGGTCCGCCAGGCCATTGAGGTCGAGGATGTGTTCGTGCTCTGCTCGGACGGGCTCTGGGACGTGGTGCCCCGGGGCGACATCGCCAGCACGGTGGACACCGCCGCGGGCGACGCCCGGGTGGCGGCCGACGCCCTGGTCGAGACGGCCCTGCGCCGGGGGACCGCTGATAACGTCACCGCCGTGGTGGTCCGGGTGAAGAGCGACCGGCCCATCCCCACCGCCGCCCCTCGCCGCGGCCTCTTCCGCCGGGCGCGCTGATGCGTCACGCGCCGGGCGACCGGGTAGACCGCTACGAGATCCTCGAACTGTTGGGCGAGGGCGCCTATGCGGAGACGTACAAGGCCCGGGACACCACGACGGGCCAGACGGTGGTGCTGAAGTCGCCCAACCCGCTGCTGTTCGCCGACCCCGCCCTGCACCAGCGCTTCCTGCGGGAGACGGAGATCGCCAGCCACCTCGACCACCCCGGGGTGCAGCGCAGCCTGGACCCGGGGTCGACTCGCAGCGAGCCCTACCTGGTGCTGGAGTACGTGGACGGCCGGAACCTGCGGCGGGCCATGCGCGAGTACGAGGGCCCGGTGCCCGTGGACGTGGCCGTGGACTGGGGCCGGCAACTGGCCGAGGCGTTGGCGTACCTGCACCGGCAGGGCATCGTGCATCGCGACCTCAAGCCCGAGAACATCCTGGTGACCGACGGCGAGTCGGCGAACGGCCGCCTGAAGATCGCCGACTTCGGCACGGCCATGCTCACGGGCGCTCGCCGCCTCACCTGGCGCCACCTGTCGGAGAGCCTGGGCACGCCCGACTACATGAGCCCCGAGCAGATCCAGGGCAACCGGGGCGACGACCGCAGCGACATCTACGCGTGGGGCGTGCTCCTGTACGAGCTCCTCACCGGCCGCGTCCCGTTCGAGGGCGACAACTGGCTGGCCGTGATGGCCGGCCACCTGCGTCGGACGCCCACTCCCATCCGCCGCTTCCGCCCGGAAGTCAGACTCGCATTGGAGGCCGTCGTGCTCACCGCCATGCGCCGGTACCCCGAGCACCGGTACCCGTCGGCCGACGCCTTGCTGGCCGACCTCAGCCGACTCGACTCGCTGGACCCGGCCGCCTTCGACCTGTCGCCCGAGGAGCCCATGGGAGGGATGGCGGCGGCCGAATCGGCCCGGCGCCTCTGGATGTTCGTGGCCCTCATCGCCCTCGGATTCATCGCCGTGGTCGCCGTGATCATCACGTTGTCGGTGGTGCTGCGGTGAGCCCGGCCCCCGCCGACCTGGTCGGCCTGCGCTGGGTGCGCCTGTCCTTCGTGGACGTGTTCGGCGCCACCCACTCGCTCCAGTTGCCCGCCGCTCGCTTCGACGACGCCGTGAGCCGGGGCGAGCCCTTCGACGGGTCGGCCCTGGAAGGCCGGGCCCGGCTGCTGGAGTCGGACATGCTGCTGCAGCCCGACCCGGCCACCCTGCAACGGGTCACCGACGAGGTGGGGCGGGCCGCGTGCAACGTCCTCACCCCCGACGGCCAGCCCTGGCCGGGCGACCCCCGCACCGCGTTGGTGACGATCATCGAGGACCTGGGCGAGTTGGCCGAGGGCTACGAAGCGGCAGCCGAGCTGGAGCTGTACGTCTTGGATGCCGACGGCCGGCCCGTCGACCGCGGCGGGTACTTCGACGATGCCGAGGGTCCGGGCATCCGTGTCGTGCGGGACACGGCCAAGCGGTTGGCCACCCACGGCATCGAGGCCCTGTCGTGCCACCACGAGGCCGGGCCCGGGCAGTACGAGATCGACTTGCCTCCGCTGGGCCCGCTGGCCGCGGCCGACGCCATCGTCCTCACCAAGCAGACCCTGCGGGACGTGGCGTCGGGCTTGGGCTTGCGGGTGACGTTCATGCCCCGGCCCGTTGAGGGCGAGCCGGGGTCTGGCTTGCACCTGCACCAGGAGGTGGACGGGCAGTTGGTCGGTCCCGACGGCAAGCTCACCGACGTGGGCCGCCACTTCTGCGCCGGTCAACTGGCGTCGGCCCGGGGCCTGTCCGCCCTGGCCGCGCCCACGGTCAACTCCTACAAGCGCTTGCACGCCGGACCGGAGGCGCCGGGCGCGGCGGTGTGGGCTCACAACAATCGGGCCGCCCTGCTGCGGGTGCGGGGCGTGCTGGGTGGTATGGGTGGAGCGGTGGAGTACCGGGGGTCGGACCCGTCGGCCAACCCCTACCTGTTGCTGGGCGGGCTCTTGGCCACCGCCGCCCACGGGCTGGAGGGGGAGTTGGAGCTGCCTCCGCCGGTGGAGGAGTCAGCCAGCAACTTCGACCCGGCCGAGGGCGACTCCGTGCGCTTCGACCCCCTCCCCCGCAACCTGGACGAGGCCCTCGACGCGCTGCTGAGCGACGACGTGCTGGTGGACGCCTTCGACACGCAGTTGCTGTCCCGGCTGGTGGGCGGGCGGCGGGCCGAGGCCGAGGCCTACCGGTCCCACGTCACCACGTGGGAGCTGCGGCGCTACCTGGACGAGGCGTAGCCGTTCGTGCTGGCGTCGCCGGCCAGGACGTCGCGCTCGAGGAGGTAGCCCCGGGCCCGCACGGTCTGGATGATCAGGCCCAGGGGCGCGATGCGGCGGCGCAGGCGGAGCACGTGCACGTCGAGAGCGTTGCGCCCGGGAGCACCGTCGGGCCAGCCCGCGCCGGCCAGGTTGTCGCGACTGACGACGGCCCCGAAGCGCCCGAGCAGGGCGGAGGTGAGGCGGGCTTCGACGGGAGGGAGCGCCACCCAGCGACCACCCATACGCAGGACGCCGTCGGGGTCGAGGTGAGGCGGGTCGGCGGTGTCGAGCAGGCGGCGGCGGGTGCCCAGGCCGGCCACGCGGGCTCGCACCTCGCTCTCGGGGGCGGCGGCCGCGACCCAGTCCTCCAGGCAGTCCTCGGGAAGGGGCGGCCGGGATCCGAGGTCCACGACGAGGAGGCGGGGGACGCCCTCCTCGACCAACTGGGCCCGGCGGTCGGCCTCCATGGGCCAGCGGAGCACGGCCACGTCGGTCAGCACGACGGCCACGGCGGGGTCGGTCAACACCTCCATCGGTGCGCACCGTACGGGGCCAACATTGCCGCTCTGTTTCCTCTAGATGAACTCACCCGGCCGTGGTGGTGACGGGCCGTTTAGAGTGCGCGCCATGGCTCGTCCTGACACCAAGTTGGCCGATCTCGGCCGCACGTGGCTGTTCTCCTCGTTGTCCCGCAAAGAGCTGGCGAGCGTGGGCAAGCGCGCCGACGAGGTCACCGTGCCCGCCGGCAAAGTGCTCACCGCCGAGGGCAAGCCCGGCCACGAGTTCTTCCTCATCCTGGACGGCCAAGCCGTGGTGTCGCGGGGCGGGCGGGACATCGCCCACCTGGGCTCTGGCCAGTACTTCGGGGAGCTGTCACTCCTCGACCGCGGTCCCCGCTCGGCCACCGTCACCGCGACCACGCCCATGACATTGCTGGTGCTCGGCCAGCGGGAGTTCTCGGCCATGCTCGACGAGGTGCCGGGCCTGGCCCACAAGTTGCTGGCCGCCATGGCCGCCAAGCTGCGGGAGTCGTGGGCCGTCACGTTCGGCTGATGGGGCTGGCGGCCCGGCTGGCGGCCCGGCTGCTGGGCCGGCTGGATCTGCTCGCTGTCACACCCCCCGGCTAGTTTTCCCGCCCATGGCGACGCAGGTGGAACAACGGCAGGCCGACTCGGCTGAAGCACGCCCGCTCCGGCGGCGGGTCAAGGCGTCGCACGTCGTCGTCGCCGTCGGCGTGCTGATGGCCGTGTTCACCATCTTCTCGGGCGTGCGCGCCGCCCTGTGGCCCTCGCACGACCCCTCGCCCGTCCAGCGCGAGGTCTTCCTCAACGTCCCCCACGCGCTGCGAGCCCTCTTCTACACGGTGCTGTCGGTGCTGTTCGTGGCTGGGGCGTGGTTGTTCTCCCTGCGGGTGCGCAACTGGGAGCGGGGCCTGCCCGAGGACCGGCGCACCACCAAGAAGAACGTGGGCCGCCGCCTGGCCGACTTCCGGGCCGGCGTCTACATGCGCACGCTGCTGCGGGACCCGGCCGCGGGGATGATGCACTCGCTCATCTACTTCGGGTTCCTGTTCCTCTTCGCCGTCACCGTGGTCGACGAGATCAACCACATCGTGCCCAGCAGCCTCATGTTCCTGCACGGCACCACCTACCAGGCGTACTCGGTCGTGGGTGAGGTAGCGGGCATCGCCTTCCTGGTCGGCATCGTGTGGGCCGCCATCCGCCGCTACATCCAGCGGCCCTACCGCCTGAAGATCAAGACTCGGCCCGAGGACGCCGTCATCCTCGGCACCTTCTTCGTCATCGCCGTCACCGGCTTCCTCACCGAGGGCGCCCGCATCGCCCTGGTGGACCGGCCCGCCTTCGAGCGCTGGTCGTTCGTGGGGTACCCGATCTCCGGCTGGTTCGAGGGGTACCGGCACCTGGCCACGCTGCACCAGGTGTTCTGGCTGGTGCACTTCGCCGGCTTCCTCACCTTCCTGATCATCCTGCCCACCACCAAGCTCCGGCACATGTTCACGTCGCCGCTGAACATGTACCTGCGCGACCGGGAGCGGCCCAAGGGTGCCATGAAGCCCATGCCCAACCTGATGGAGACCGAGCTGGAGAGCTTCGGCGCCGTCAAGGTCGAGGACTTCACGTGGAAGCAACTGCTCGACACCGACGCGTGCACGGTGTGCGGCCGGTGCACGTCGGTGTGCCCAGCCAACGCCACGGGCAAGCCCCTCGATCCTCGGGAGATCGTGCTGAAGGTCGGCCAGGTCATGGCCGAGACCTCGCCGGGCGGCATGGTGTCGCCGGTGGTCGGGCACGTCCCCGAGGTCACCGTCA
>DASRGI010000073.1:0-3310 GCA_035651095.1 Acidimicrobiales bacterium
CGGCCACGGCGGCGGTCAGGGTGGCGGCGACGGCCACGGCGGCGATGGCGGCAAGGGCGGCCATGGCGACGATGGGCATCACCGGCCGCCCCAGTACCCGCCGGGCAAGTGTGAGATGCGCACGTCCGAGTCCCAGGTGGAGCACGGCAAGTCGTTCACCGCGGCGGGCGATGGCTTCGCTCCTGGTTCGGCCGTCGATCTGACCCTCAACGGGCAGAAGATCACCACGGTCCACGCCGACGACACCGGTGCCTTCGTCACCAACGTCGCCGTTCCCAAGTCGCAGGCTGCTGGCGCCTACCAGCTGATCGCCACTGGGGACGACGGAGCAGGCGGCACCCAGGTGTTGTCAGCGGCCATGACGGTGGCCAGCGCCATGGGCGCACGTGGGTCCAACGTCGCCACCACCCCGCTCCAGTCGGCCGTGGCCACGGCTCCGGCAGGCCATTCCAGCTCGTCGTCGACGGCGCCCATGGAGGCGCTCGCCGCCGGCCTGGTGGTGCTTGGTCTTGGCGCTGGTGTGGCTGCCAGGCGCAGGGTGCACGGAACCCAGTCCGGAACAAACTAACGTAAGCGGGTCTGCCAAGACGCACCATGTCCACCCTCAAGCGGCGGACGAGGGAAGGAGTCCCGCGATGGCGTTGACATTCCGACAGGCGGCAACCGGCTTCGGCCTGGTGGCGCTCATGTTCTTCACAGCCACGGCGGCCGGGGCACAGACCACCACCACGGTCGCCAGCGGCTGTGCACCCGGCCAAGCTGCCGCAGGGTCCCAGTACCCTGTGGGACGGGGCCAGCTCACGCTGAGCAATACGGCTGCTCACTCGGGTGACGACGTCACCGCCTCCGGGTGCGGCTTCAAGCCGGGCTCATCCGTGGCGCTCGACTTCCTTTCCACGCCAGTCCGTGTCGGGACGGCCACGGCCGATGCCAATGGCGGCATCCGGGCGACGGTCACCGTCCCGGCCAACGCCACACCCGGCACGCACACGATCGAAGCCACCGGTACCGACCCCCGGGGTGCGCCGCTGGTGTTGTCCGCCAGCATCACCATCCTGGGGGCCGGCGCCCCACTGCCTCACACCGGTTCGTCCTCGACCGCTCCCCTCACCGCCGCAGGCGTCGGCCTCGTGCTCATCGGTGGGGTGGCGGTCGTGGGGGCCCGTCGGCGCCGGGCACGGGCGCATGCCTTGGCCTGAGCGACGCCCTGACTGACGCCGCCCTCCGCCTCGTCGTTGCTGCGGCTGTCGGTTTCGCAGCCATGGCCGTGGTCGGCTCCCGCCTGCCGCGGCACCCGCCAGGGGCCGAGCGCGTGCTCGCCCTGGTGGCGGCGGGTCTGGCCGTCCTTGCTCCTGCGTCGGCCACGGGGGTGGGATGGTTGGACGCCCTGCTGCGTGCGGCCGTGGCCGCGGGGGTCGTGCTGGCCGGAGCACGGAGCCGCCTGACGCCCCTGGTGCTCAGCGCCCTGATCGTGGGCGTGGGCGGTTTCGACGGCCGCTGGGGCTGGGTGGCGGGTGCCACTGCCGGCGCCGCCGTCGGGGCGATCCTGGCGGCCGTGGACACGCCCCTGGTGCGTTCCGGCCTGGCGCTGGGCATCACCCAGGCCGCCTTCCGTCTGGCCTGGCCGACCCGCTCATTGGCCACCGCCGGGTTGGCGGCCCTGGCTCTGGTGCTGCCCGTCGTGGGCATGGCCGCTCTCGACCGGCGCCGGGCCGTGCGGGGAAGGGCCGTGCGGGGAGGGGCCGCCCTGGCCGGGCTGGTGGTGGTGGGCGCCGCCCTGTCGGGAGCCGGTGCCCTCTGGGCCAAGGGCGCCCTGGAGAACGGCGTGCGTCAGGCCCGGGCCGGCCTGGTCGCGGCAGGGAGCGGGCGCACGGACGAGGCGGCCCGGGAGTTCGGCGCAGCCCGTGCATCCTTCGCCACCGCCCGCCACCGCGTCGACGCTTGGTGGACCCGACCCGGCGTGGCCATCCCCGTGGTGGCCCGGCAGCGGCGAGCCCTGGTGACCATGGCGGCGTCCGGGGCCGACATCGCCGGTACGGGAGCCAAGGTCGCCGCCTCCACCAACCCGTCCCAGCTCCGGCTGGCGTCGGGCCGCCTGCCCCTCGACCGCATCAGCGCGCTGGCCGGCCCCGCAGCCGATGCCTCGGCCGTCCTCACGAGGGCCGACGACGTGCTTGCCGGCGTGCGTTCGCCGTGGCTGGTGCCGCCCGTGGCCAACCGCCTGGGCCAGCTGCTCGACCGGGTCCAGCGGGCCACGGCCCAGGCCCGCACGGTGGCGGTGGCCGCCCGGGTGGCGCCCGGCATGTTGGGCGCCGACGGTCCCCGTCGCTACTTCCTCGCCGTGCAGACGCCGTCCGAAGCCCGGGGGAGCGGAGGGTTCATCGGCAACTTCGGCCAGGTCACGGCCGACGGGGGGACCGTGCACCTGGACCAGGTGGGGCGCACGGCGACGCTGAACACGAGCGGCACGCCCGCCGCCGATCGGCAGCTGCACGCCCCCGACGACTTCGTGCGTCGCTACGCCCGCTTCGACCCGGTCGAGCTGTGGCAGAACGTCACTCTCTCGCCCGACTTCCCCACCGTGGCCCAGGTCATCGAAGGCCTGTACCCCCAGTCCGGGGGCGTGCCCGTGGACGGCGTGATGGCCGTCGACCCCTACGGCTTGGCCGCCGTGCTCAAAGCCGTGGGGCCCGTGTCGGTGCCGGCGTGGCCCGAGCCCATCTCCGCCGCCAACGCCGCTCACATCCTCCTCTTCGACCAGTACGTGCGCCTGGCCGGCGACGCCCGGGTCGACTTCCTGGGCGATGTGACCGCAGCGGTGTGGCAGCGCCTCCTCACCACGTCGGCCAGCGTGGTCGACCTGGCCAAGGCCCTGGCGCCGGCCGTGACGGAGAAGCACGTGCTGCTGGCCAGCACCCGGCCCACCGAGCAGTCAGCGCTGGTGGAGCTGGGCGCCGCCGGAAAGATGCCGGCGGTGAACGGCGACTTCCTGGGCGTGGTCACCCAGAACGCGGGGGGCAACAAGATCGACTGGTTCCTGCGCCGGGCCACGTCTGCCCGGGTGCGCATCGACCCTGCCACCGGCCGGGTGGACAGCACCGTGCAGGTCCGCCTCACCAACCAGGCCCCGGCCACCGGCCTGCCGCCTTACATCATCGGCAGCGTGGTCACGCCTCCGCTGCCCAATGGCACCAACAAGCTCTACCTGTCCGTGTACTCGCCGTGGTTGCTCGCCGGGGCGTCGATCGACGGCCAGCCCGCCCTCCTGGAATCGGAGCTCGAACTGGGCCGCCATGTGTACTCCACCTTC
>DASRGI010000074.1:0-14911 GCA_035651095.1 Acidimicrobiales bacterium
GCATTCTCGTAACGCTGGCGCCGGCTATGTGGGCGTGAGCGTTACGAGAACGGGAGGGAGGCCCGCACCCGCTCCTGGTCCTCGCGGTACTTGAGCACCGAGCCCAGCGTGGCCAGCACCGTGCGCTCGTCCAACTCCTTGCACCCGAGGGCGGCCAACGCCTGGGCCCAGTCGATGGTCTCGGCCACGCCGGGCGGCTTGTACAGATCCATGTCCCGGAAGCGCTCGACGGCGGCCGCCACCTGGCGAGCGAGCTCGGGCAGCACACCCGGCGCCCGCAGCCGCACGATCGCGACCTCGCGCTCGAAGTCGGGGTGCTCGACCCAGTGGTACAGGCAGCGGCGCTTGAGGGCGTCGTGCACGTCACGCGTGCGGTTGGACGTGATGACGACCGTCGGGGGCCGGTCCGTGGCGCGGAACGTGCCCAGCTCGGGGATGGTGACCGACCACTCGGCCAGCAGCTCCAGCAGGAACGCCTCGAACTCGTCGTCGGCCCGGTCGAGCTCGTCGATCAGCAGCACGGCCGGCGGACCCTCGATGGCCTGCAACAGGGGCCGGCGCACCAGGAAGCGCTCGGACCACAGGTCGTCCTCGCCGGCGCCGGCCCGCAGGTGCAGCAGCTGGCGGGACCAGTCCCACTCGTACAGGGCCTGGCTGACATCGATGCCCTCCCAGCACTGCAATCGCAACAGGCGCGTACCGGTGACGGTGGCCAACACCTTGGCCACCTCGGTCTTGCCCACACCCGCCTCGCCTTCGAGGAACAGCGGGCGGGGCATGGTGAGGGCCAGGAAGATCGACGTGGCCAGGCCCTCGTCGGCCAGGTACCCGTGCTCGCCCAGGGCGGCCCGGACGTCGTCCACCGACTCGAACTGCGAGGTCACACCCCCGCTTCCTCCAACGCCCGCCGCACCAGCACCCGGGCCAGGTGGCGGCGGAACTCCGCGCTGGCGTTGAGGTCGGCGGGGGGCTCGGTGCCCTCGTCCGCCACCGCCGCGGCATCGCCGGCCGAGGCGCCCGATGCCAGAGCCGCCTCCACACCACTGGCCCGCAGGGGCACTGAGCCCATGTTGACCAGGGCCACGCCGGTGCCGGCGATGGCGGCCACGCCGACGATGGCCCAGTCCTGGGCTCGCCGGTTGAACTTCTGGAACGACCAGCCCTGGCCGGCGACCTTGGGTACGCGCACCTCGGTGAGCAACTCGTTGGGGCCCAGGGCCGTCTCCAGGAAGCCGGTGAACAGGTCGACCGCGGCGATCTCCCGCTCGCCGCCGCCCGGCCCCCGAGCGACGACCGAGCCACCCAGCGCCAGCACCACCGACGGCAGGTCCGACGCCGGATCGCCATGGGCCAGCGTGCCGCCCAGCGTGCCCCGGTGCCGCACCTGCGGGTCGCCCACCTGCGACGCGGCGTGGGCGAGGATCGGCGCCTGCTGGCGCAGCAGGTCCGAGTGCTCCAGGTCGTGGTGGCGGGTGAGGGCACCGATGGCGATGTGGTCGCCCGCGTCCCTGATGTACGACAGGTCGCGCAGCCGGCCCACGTCTATCAGGACCGACGGCGTGGCCAGCCGCAGCTTCATCAGCGGCAGCAGCGAGTGCCCCCCAGCGAGGAGCTTGGCGTCGTCACCGTGCTCGGTGAGGAGGGCCACGGCCTCGTCGGCCGAACCCGCCCGCACGTAGTCGAAGGCGGCGGGGATCATGCGCGGGACGCGGCCAGGACGGCCTTGACGATGTTGTGGTAGCCGGTGCAACGGCAGAGGTTGCCCTCCAGCCCTTCCCGCACCTCGGCCTCGGTGGGCGACGGGTACTCCTTCAGGAGCGACACCGCCGCCAGCACCATGCCCGGCGTGCAGTACCCGCACTGGAGGCCGTGGTTCTCACGGAACGCCTCCTGCATGGGATGCATCTGGTCGGGGCCTGGTGCCAGGCCTTCGATGGTGGTGATGTCGGTGCCGTCGGCCTGCACGGCCAGCACCGTGCAGGACTTGACCGACTCGCCGTCGAGCAGGACCGTGCAGGCCCCGCACGACGAGGTGTCGCACCCCACGTTGGTGCCGGTGAGGCGCAGGACCTCCCGGATGTAGTGGACAAGGAGCAGGCGGGGCTCGACGTCGTGCTCCCGCTGCTCACCGTTGACCGTCAACGAGATCTGCATCGACCCGGACACTAACTCGATGGCGGGACGGCGGAGACCCGGCCCCCGCTAGGGTTCCGCCCGTGGAGCCGGTCAACCTCCGCCCGCTGGGGATCGGCGAGGCGCTCGATGTGGCCATCAAGGTCTACCGCGCCCGCTTCCGCACCCTCGTGCGCACGGTGGTGGTCGTGGTCGCGCCCGTGCAGCTGGTGGCCGCGCTCATCCAGCTGTCGCTGCCCGCCAGCGACGCCTTCCGGGTGTCGTCCGACACCGGCACCACCACCGTCGACGTGCCCGCCGCCATCGGGTACGGCGCCGCCCTCGTGATCGTCGGGCTCCTGAGCTACGTCGCCACCCAGCTGGCCACGGCCGCGTCGCTGAACGTGGTGAGCAGCGCCTATCTCGGCGAGGACGTCGACTGGAAGCCGTCGCTCAAGTTCGCCACCCAACGGCTGCGGTCGCTGATCTGGGTCTCGTTCCTCGCCACCTTCATCTCGGCCATCGCCCTGATCGCCTGCATCGTCCCCGGCGTGTACCTGTTCTTCGCGTGGTCGGTGGCCGTGCCCGTGCTGCTCCTCGAAGACCGCCGGGGGTGGGCGGCGTTGCAGCGATCGCAGGAGCTGGTGAAGGGCCGTTGGTGGCACGTGGCCGCGTGCGTGATCCTCGGCCTCATTCTGGCCAGCGTGGTGCGGGCCGCCTTCCAGGGCATCCTGCTCGGCCTCGTGCAGGTCCAGGGGAACGACGTGGTCACCGCGGTGGCGAGCTTCGTCACCAGCACGGCCAGCGCCGCGCTGGTCACGCCCTTCACCGCCGCCGTCATCACCATCGTGTACTTCGACCTGCGGGTGCGGAAGGAAGGGTTCGACCTCGAACTGCTGGCCCACTCGTTGGGCACCGAGGTCCCCACCGGCCCGGTGCCCGACTTCCTGCCCCCCCTCCTCCCCGACTTCGGCGAGGACAAGCCGCCCTTCTGGCCGCCGCCCCCTGGTTGGCAGCCCCGGCAGTGAGGACCGCCCGGCGGCTCCCGCTGCTGGCCGCCCTCCTCGTGTCCCTCCTGTCGCCCGCGGCACCGGCCCGGGCCGACACCGCGGTCACCGCCGGCGAGCTGCGCTCGCTCGCCCGCCGGGCCCCGAGCGATCCCGCCGCCCTCGAACAGCTCCGCCAGGTGCGCCAGGTCGACGGCCGCCCGGTCGACGTGGGCGGCGCCCTCCACGGCGCCGCAGGGGACGACCTGCGCCAGCGCCTGGCCGTGCTGGCCGCTTCGGTCGGCGGGGCGGGCGGGCCCGGCGCCGCGGGCCCGGAGGCCACCATCGACGCCCGGCGGCAGGCCCAGGATGTCCTGGCCGAGCGCCGGTTCAAGCCCCCCGCCACCCCTCGCCCGCTGCGGGGCGCCTTCCACCGCATCGGCGAGTGGCTGCAACCCGTGCTGGCGCCCGCGGGCCGCCTGTTCCGGGCCATCGGCCGCACCCCGTGGGCCCTCGTCGCCGTCGGCGTCGCCGTCATCGCCCTGGCCGCCTTCCTCGCCTCCCGGGTGGTGCGCCGGCGGGTGGCCGCGGCCGACCGGGCCGGCGCCGGGCCCTTCGCCATCGCCGGTCCCCTCGACCCGCACCGCCTGGAACGGGAGGCCGACGAAGCCGAAGCGGCCGGCGACCTCGACCATGCCTTCCGGCTGCGCTTCACGGCCGGGCTCATCCGCCTCGACCGGGCCGGCGCCCTGCGCTTCCGCCCTTCGCTCACCACCGGGGACGTGGTGCGGTCCGTCCCGTCGGCCACCCTCCGGCCGCTGGCCGTCGCTTTCGATGAGATCGCCTACGGGGGCCGGCCCACCGAGCCGGCCGATCTCGACGCCCTGCGGGCGGGGATGCCTCGTGTCCTCGACGAGGCCGGCCGAAGGTGAACGGCGCCCGGCTCAAGGAACGGTGGCGGGGCCTGTCGCTGCCCGCTCGCATCGTCGTCTCCCTCGTCGGCTTCGTCGTGGCCGTCGACCTCTTGCTCGAGGTGCTGTTCCAGGCCACCGGCGGGTCGGGCCCGGGCGGGCCGACGTCGTCGTCCTTCGCCACCGCACCCGACGGCATGGCGGCCTACGCCGAACTCCTGTCCCGGGCCGGCCATGCCGTCACCCGCCTGCGCCAGCGCCTCGACACCGCCGACCTCCCGGCCGACGGCACCGTGATCGTGGCCGGCACACCGCTCACCAACGCCGAGACGGACACCGTGCGCCGCTTCGTGGACGGCGGCGGGCACCTGCTGGCCGCCGGGCCGGAGACGTCGGCCTCGCTGCGCCGCCTCCTCGGCACGGACGTCACGTGGGGGCCGCGACCGCTGGACGTCGCCCACCCCCTGGTGCCTGTTCCCGAGGTGGGCGGCGTGTCCACGGTGCGCACGGCGGGGGGTGGCGTGTGGTCCGGCGCGGCCGGCACCCTGCCCGTCCTCGGCGACGGCGACCACGCGCTGGCGGGCGTGGCCACCATCGGCGCGGGGCGCGTCCTCCTCCTGGCCGACCCGTCGCCACTCCAGAACCGCTTGCTGGACAGGGCCGACAACGCCGCCTTCGGCTTGGCCGCCGTCGGTCCGGGCAACGCCGCCGTCGTGTTCGCCGAGGCCGGCCACGGGTTCCACAGAACGCAGGGGCTGGGCGCCCTGCCCCGCAACTGGAAGGTCGCCCTGCTGGTCGGTGCCCTGGCCACCGTCGTGTGGATGTGGGCCGCCGGCCGCCGCCTGGGCCCGGCCCAGGAGGACGCCCGTCCCCTGGCCCCGCCCCGCCGCGCCTACGTCGACGCCGTGGCTGCCACCCTGGCCAAGACGGGCCAGCCGGCCGCGGCCTTGGAACCGCTGCGGGCCGCGACCCTCGGCCTCCTCACCCGGCGGGCGGGCGGGCGGGACGTGCGAGCGGCGGCGGCCGAGCTGGGCCTGGCCTCTGACGAGATCGCTGCGGTCCTGAACCCCGGCGCCGACGAAGATGGAGCCGCACTGGCCCGGGCCATGGCCCGCCTGCAAGGAGAAACTCTGGTGGAGCGATGGTGAGCACGTGGTGACGAGGAGCCGACGGTCGGCAGCCGTCGGGCTGGCCGAGCTGCGGAACCGGGTGCAGGACGAGGTGGCCAAGGTGGTGGTCGGCCAGGCGGACACGCTCGACGCCATGCTCGCCGCCTTCGCGGTGGGTGGGCACGTGCTGCTCGAGGGCGTGCCCGGTGTGGCCAAGACCCTTCTCGCCAACGCCACCGCCCGGGCCCTGGGCATCGACTTCCGCCGGGCCCAGTTCACGCCCGACATGCTCCCGTCCGACCTCACCGGCACGATGACGCTCCAGGGCGGCGAGCTGTCGTTTCGTCCCGGCCCCGTCTTCACCAACGTGCTGCTGGCCGACGAGATCAACCGCACGCCGCCCAAGACGCAGGCCGCGTTGCTGGAGGCCATGCAGGAACGCCAGGTGACGGTGGACGGCGAGGCCCGCCCCCTTCCCGACCCGTTCCTCGTCGTCGCCACCCAGAACCCCATCGAGTACGAGGGCACCTACCCGCTGCCCGAGGCCCAGCTCGACCGCTTCCTCATCAAGCTGGACGTCACCTACCCGTCGGGCGAGGAGGAGATCGCCATGCTGGGCCTGGCCCACCAGGGCGTCGAGCCGGTCACGTTGGAGGACGTGGAAGCGGTGGCGACGGCGCGGGACCTGCGGTCGGCCCGTTTCGAGGTGGACGAGACGGCGGTGAGCGAAGAGGTCATCGCCTACCTCAGCAACGTGGTCCGCCGGACGCGCGACCTGCCCAGCGTGTCGTTGGGCGCCAGCCCCCGCGCCGCCGTACACCTGCTGGCCGTGTCCAAGGCCACCGCCCGCCTGGCCGGGCGGGCCTTCGTCACCCCCGACGACGTGGTGCGCATCTCGTCCGCTGTCCTGCGCCACCGCCTCATTCTCCGGCCCGAAGCCGAGCTGGAGGGGTACCGACCCGAAGACGCGGTGCGGGCCGCGGTGGCGGCGGTGCCCGTCCCCCGGTGACGATCCGGTGAGCCCCACCAGGCGGGCAGCCGTGGCCTTCGCCGTGCTGGCCGCCGCCGCCCTCCTGCTCCCGCCCGCAGTGGACGTGCTGACCGTCCTGGCGCTGGCCACGGCGATGGTGGTCGACGCCTTCGCCGTGCGGGCGCCGGTGGCGGTCGACCGGGTCTTGCCGCCGGTCCTCTCCCGGGGTGTGCCCGGCCACATCGAGATCACGGCCGACGGGTTCGTGCGCCAGCCGGTGCCACCCGACCTCCACGTCGACCTGGACCAGGGCACCATCACCGCCACCCGCCGGGGCCGTCATCGCGTCCCGCCCGTGGCCGTGCGCCGCACCGGGCCGCTGGGGCTGGGTCGATGGGACCGGGCCGACGCCACCCCGTGGGCCGAGGTGGTCGTGTACCCCGACCTCCACCTGGCCCGCCGCCTGGTCCTGGCCCTGCGCAAGGGCCGGTTGGCCGACGCCGGCGAGCGGGTGCGAGGGCCGCTGGGCCTGGGTACCGAGTTCGAGTCCATCCGGGACTATCGGCCCGACGACGACGTCCGCCAGGTCAACTGGCGGGCCACCGTGCGGATGCAACGGCCCATGAGCAACCAGTACCGGGTGGAGCAGGATCGGGACGTGCTCTGCCTGGTCGACGCCGGCCGCTTGATGGCCGCGCCCGTGGGCGAGGGCCGCACGCGCATGGACGTCGCCCTCGACGCCGTGGCCGCCGTCGCCCTGGCCGCCGACGCGCTGGGCGACCGGGTCGGCGCCGTGGCCTTCGATCGCCGGGTGCGGCGCCAGGCGCGGCCCAAGCGCCTGGGAAGCCACGCCGTCCTGGCGGCCACCTTCGACCTCGAACCCACGGACACCGACAGCGACTACGACCTCGCCTTCCGCACGGTGGCGGGCATGAAGCGGGCGCTGGTCCTGGTGCTCACCGACCTGCTCGACGAGTCGGCCGCCCGGCCTCTGGTGGAGGCCATGCCCGTGCTGGCCCGGCGCCACGCCGTGGTGGTCGCCAGCGCCTCCGATCCGGACCTGCACGCCATACTCACCTCCGGCGAGAATCCGTACGGGGCGACCGTGGTGGTCGACGTGCTCGACGCCCGGCGGCGGGTGGCCGCCCGCCTGGAGAGCGCGGGCGCCACCGTGATCGAGGCGCCGCCGGGTGGCCTGCCGGCGGCGTGCGTGGCCGCCTACGTCAGGTTGAAGGCTCGGGCCCGCCTCTGAGCAGGACGAGGCCCCAGAACAGGGCACCCAGGCCGAAGCCCACGGCCAGGTCGACCCCGAGCCCGTACCCGGCGGGCGTGACGAAGCCCTCCACCAACCCGGCCAGCACCAGCCACGGTGCCGTGCCCAGTGCGAGCTCGACCGTCCGCCGGGCTTCCTCCTGGAGGACAACCGACCGGCGCCGGTAGCCGGGGGCGACGATGGCCCATCCCAACCGCAGCCCGGCCATGCCCGCCACGACGATGCACGACAGCTCGAGCACGCCGTGGGCGCTGACCAACTCGACGAACGGGCGGCCGTTGCCGGCACCCCACGCCAGGCCCAGCAGCGTTCCCAGCAGCACGCCGTTGAAGATCAGGAGCGACATGGTGAGCAGGCCGAGCGTCATCCCCCCGGCGAAGGCCAGCAGCGTGACGCGGATGTTGTTGGTGAAGATCTGGGCGGCCATGAGCGACGACCGGTTGGGGCCGAGGTTCAGGTCGGTGGTGTGGCGAGGCTCGGTGACGGCCCGGAAGGCGGCGGGCACCAGACCGGACGCCGCGCCCGGGTCGTGCAGGGCCCACGCCGCGCTGAGGACGGCAGGGCCGAACAGCAGCAGGGCGGCCACGGCCAGGACGAGGGGGCGCTCCCTGATGCGCTGCCAATAGGTGCGACCGAAGAAGGTGCGCACCGAGCCCCGCTTGGACTCGCTGTCGTACACCAGGCTGCGGGCCCGGCCCACCAGCCGCTCCAGGCGGAGCACGGTGTGGTCGGTGCCGAAGCGGCGCCGGGCCGCGGCCAAGTCGGCGGCCGAGGCCCGGTAGAGCGAGCCCAGGCGCCGCACCCGCTCGGGCCCGAGGCGCTCGGGCCGGCCATTGGCCGCGTCGACCAGCGACTCCAGCTCCCGCCACGCGGGCTCCCGTTCGCGCACGAACCGCTCGATGGTCAGCACGCTCGCGGTACCTTCACCCCACCATGCTGTACGAAGACCGGGTCGACGTGGCCACGCCCGAAGGCGTCACCCTCCAGTTCACGTTGGCGGGCGTGGGTTCGCGCTTCGTGGCCGCCCTCATCGACACCACCATCCAGTTCGCCGTGTTCGGCGCCATGCTGCTCCTCGCCTTCGTGGTGCGCGGCCTGGGGCCGGTGGTCACCGCCCTCGTCGTGGTGCTCGGCTTCCTGGTGTTCCTGGGCTACGACATCATGTTCGAGACCCTGGCCTCCGGGCGCACGCCGGGCAAGCGATGGACGGGCCTGCGGGTGGTGAAGGAGGGTGGGGCGCCGGTGACGTTTCTCACCAGCGCCGTGCGCAACGTGCTCCGGCTGGTCGACATCCTGCCCACGTCGTACATCGTCGGCATCGTGTGCGTGCTGGCCTCGTCCAAGAACCAACGGCTGGGCGACATGGCCGCGGGCACGCTGGTGGTGCGGGAGCGCAAGGCGTCGATCGAGGGCGACAGCTGGTCGTTGCCGGTGGCGACGTCCGCCCGGGTCGACGTGGACACGTGGGACGTGTCGGGTGTGACGGCCGACGAGATGGCCGCGGTGCGCCAGTTCATGGACCGCCGGCCCACCCTCACGCCCGACGCCCGCACCCGCATCGGCCGGGAGCTGGCCGTGCGGCTGTGGCCCAAGGTCGTGGGGCCTGCCGAGTCGATGGGCGCGGAGGCGTTCCTCGAAGCGCTGCTGGCGGCCAAGGCCACCCGCGCCTAACCCCCCCTCCCCCACCGCTTCTCGTTGCGTTTTCTCCCGGTAGGCGAGCGTGAACGCAACGAGAACGGGTGGGGGGTCTACGCTCCCGGCCGTGGCGGTCACTCTGCGTGCCTCGCACGTGGTCGAGCTGGCGGACGTCCGCATCGCTGGTGGCGTCATGCTGGCCGCCGCTGCCGCCCGACCGCTGGTCGGCAGCCCCGGGCTGCCCTGCCCGCTGCGCACCCTCACCGGCATCCCCTGCCCCCTGTGCGGCATGACCACCAGCGTGACCGACACCGTCTACCTTCACCTCGGTCACGCCCTGGCTGCCAACCCGGTGGGCATACTGGCGGTGGTCGTGGCCATCGTGTTGCTGGTCAATCGGCGAGTGCAACGAGTCGCCTTGCCCGCATGGGTCCTGCCCGTCGGGCTGGCGGCCATGTGGGTGTTCGAGCTGTTTCGATTCCGCGTCCTCTGAGCAAGAGAGAAAAAGGAGCCCACCATGTCGAGCGAGTACTCGAGCCCCGCACCTGGCGCAGGAACGGGCCCGTCCGGCCCCCGGGCCGACTTCGGCACGCGCCTCGGAGCCTGGCTGATCGACGTCGTCATCGTCATCGTGGTGGAGTTCGTGCTGGCGGCCGTCCTGGGCACCGTGGGTCGCGGCCTCGGGATCATCATCAGCCTGGGGTACTACACGTACTTCGAGGGCAGCCCGTCCGGCCAGACGGTCGGCAAGCATCTCCTCAACATCCGGGTGATCGACTTCCAGACCGGCGGCCCGCTGGGCTACGGCAAGGCCGCCCTGCGCTGGGTGGGGCGCATCGTGTCCAGCATCCCGTGCTTCCTCGGCTATTTCTGGATGCTGTGGGACAAGGAGAAGCAGACGTGGCACGACAAGATCGCCACCACCGTCGTGGTGCCCACGTCTGCCTACCCGGTCACCGCCTGGCCCGGTTGAGCGAGGCCGTCAACCGGTAGGCGCTACTCGGCGTCGACCGAGCCCAAGCCCGATGCGGCCGGCGGCTCGGCCGGCGCCGGTTCGGCGCCCGGGTGCAGCGCCCGCCACACCCGTTCCGGCGTGGCCGGCATGTCGAGGTGGCGCACGCCCAGGTGGGTCAGGGCGTCGATGACCGCGCTCTGCACGGCAGGGGCCGAGCCGATGGTGCCCGACTCGCCGATGCCCTTGGCCCCCAGCTCGTTCAGGGGCGTGGGCGTCTCCGTGTGCAAGGTCTCGAAGCTGGGCAGCTCGGCCGCGGAGATGAACGCGTAGTCGGCCAGGTTGGCGGTGACCGGGTTGCCGTCGTCGTCGTAGCGGACCTCCTCGAGCAGGGCCTGCGCCGCGCCCTGGGCGATGCCGCCGTGCACCTGGCCCTCGGCCAGAAGAGGGTTGACGAGGCGGCCGGCGTCGTCCACGGCCACGATGCGCTCCAAGGTGACCTTGCCCGTCTCCTCGTCGACTTCGACCACGGCCACGTGGGCGCCGAACGGGAAGGTCGAGCCGGCCGAGAACTTGGTCTCGGCGGCCAAGGCGTTGCCCGCGCTCGCGGCCGCTGACGCCAGCTCGGCCCACGTCTTGCCCACGGCCGGCGTGCCCGCCACGTGGAAGCGGCCCTCGGCCACGTCGAGCACCACGTCGTCGGCGTTGGCCTCGAGCAGCTCGGCCGCCAGGGCCTGGGCCTGATCGGCCACCATGCCCGCCGCCTGGCGCACGGCCACCCCTCCCTGCTGCATGGACCGCGACCCCGAGGTGCCTTCGCCGTACGGCACCAGATCGGTATCCGATTGGACGAACTCGATGGCGTCCATGGGAATGCCCAGGCGGTCGCTCACCAGCATGGAGAAGGCGGTGGCATGGCCCTGCCCGTGGGACGACGTGCCCGCCCGCACCACGGCGGTGCCGTCGGGCCGCACCTCCACGGCGCCGAACTCGGTGCCGAACCCGGGCGCGGTGATCTCGACGTAACAGGACACGCCGATGCCCATGTGCACGGTCCCGCCGTGGCTCTGGGCCGCGGCCCGGCGCCGGTGCTGCTCGGCCCGCAGGTCGGCGTACCCGGCGGCGTCGAGGGCCAGGTCGAGGGCCCGCTGGTAGTCGCCGCTGTCGTAGGCGGTGCCGGTGGGCGTGGTGTAGGGGAAGGCGTCGGACGCCACCAGGTTGCGGCGGCGAACCTCGGCCGGATCCATCCCGATCTCGCCCGCGAACAGGTCCATGGCCCGCTCGATGGCGGCCGTGGCCTCGGGCCGGCCCGCGCCGCGGTAGGCGACCGTGGGCGTGGTGTTGGTGACCACCGACCGGCTGCTGCACTCGGCCGTGGCGATGTCGTACACGCCGGTGAGCATGGTGCGGGTCATGAAGGGCAGCACGGCCCCCAGGCGGGGGTAGGCGCCCGCGTCCTGCACGATGCGCAGGCGGTAGGCCAGCACCTTGCCGTCGCGGGTGCCGCCGATCTGGACGTCCTGCACCTGGCCCCGGCCATGTCCCATGGCGACCATGGCCTCGGAGCGGGTGTCCTGCCAGCGCACGGGGCGACCCACCCGGCCCGCCACCCAGGCGGCCAGCACGTCTTCGGGGTACGAGTGGATCTTGGCGCCGAAGCCGCCGCCCACGTCGGGGGCGATGAACCGCACTCGCTCGGGCTCGATGCCCAGGCCCTTGGCCAGCTCGTCCCGCCACGAATGGGGATGCTGGCTGCTGCCCCAGTACGTGAGGCGGCCGTCGTCGCCCCACTGGGCCACGCCCCCCCGCACCTCCAGGGGCACCGGCGCCACCCGCTGGTTGCGCACGCGCTGGCTGACCACCACCTCGCACCCGTCGAACAGGCCCCCGTCCTCGGGGAAGGCCAGCTCCAGCGCCGTGTTGGTGCCCACGTCGGGGAACAGGAGCGTCTCGTTCCGGGCCGCGTCCTCGGGATCGACGACCACAGGCAGCGGCTCGTAGCCGACGTCCACCAGCTCGGCCGCGTCGGCCGCCTGGTACCGGTGCTCGGTGAGGATGGCGACCACGGGTTCGCCCACGAAGCGCACGACATCGGTGGCCAGCAGGGGTTGGGCCATCTGCTGGTTGAGGATCGGGACCTCGGGGGCGATGGGCCCGATGTCGAGGTCGGCGGCGGTGAAGATCGCCACCACACCCGGGGCCTGGCGGGCCGCGTCCGCGTCGATCGACGCGATGCGGGCGTGGGCCATGGTGGACCGGACGAAGGACAGGTGGAGGGCGCCGGGGACGTCGAGGTCGTCGACGTAGGTGGCCCCCCTCGTGAGGAAGGCCGGATCCTCCTTACGGACGACTCGGTTGCCGAGAATGCTCACGGCGGCGGACCTTAATCGGCCGAATTCGCCCGCCGGTCAGACACAAGTGCTTCACCCCCTGACGCACTTCGTGGCGGCGCCGCGGGCGGGGGGCGGGGGGTCAGCGCCAGAAGGCCATGCGGTCCAGCACCTGGGCCACGATGCCGCCGTGGCGCTTGGGCACCTTGGCCGGCGCCTGCTGGTTGGTGCCCGCGGGCGGCTCGGGGGCGGGCAGGATGGCGTAGGCCTCCTCGCCCGGGCGCACCAGGTCGTACTGCTCGCGGGCGATGCGCTCGATCTCGGCGTCGGTGTTGAGCTTCTGGACCCGGCTGGCGAGCTGGCGGTTCTGTTCCGACAGCACCCGCACCCGCTCCTGGGCGGTGGTCAGGCCCCGCCGCTGGGCCAGGTACGTGCGCGTCGGGAACACGGCGAGGAACAGGATCCCCACCGCCACCACGCTCGTCACCAAGGGCCACGCCGCTCGCCGCATCGAGTTACCGCCTTCCTGCCGTCGTGGGGGCCAGCGCGGCCCTTCCTCGGTAGGCCGCGGCCGACCCCAGGTCGTCCTCGATCCGCAGCAGTTGGTTGTACTTCGCCACCCGGTCCGACCGGGCCGGCGCGCCCGTCTTGATCTGCCCGCAGTTGGTGGCCACGGCCAGGTCGGCGATGGTGGTGTCCTCCGTCTCGCCCGACCGGTGCGACATCACCGACGTGTAGGCCGACCGGGTGGCCAGGTCGACCGCCTCGAGCGTCTCCGTCAGGGTGCCGATCTGGTTGACCTTGATGAGAATCGAGTTGGCCACGCCCTGGGCGATGCCCCGGGAGAGGCGCTCCACGTTGGTGACGAACAGGTCATCGCCCACGAGCTGCACCCGCCCGCCCAGCTCGCGGGTGAGCAGGGCCCAGCCGTCCCAGTCCTCCTCGGCCATGCCGTCCTCGATGGACACGATCGGGTAGCGGTCGCACAGGTCGACCCAGAAGCCCACGAACTCCTCGGACGACAGCTTGCGGCCCTCGCCGGCCAGGTCGTACCGGCCGTCCCGGTAGATCTCGCTGGACGCCGGGTCGAGGGCGATCGCCACCTCGTCGCCCGGCGTGCGCCCGGCCTGCTCGATGGCCTCGACCAGCAGGCGCACGGCGTCCTCGTTGTGGCCCAGGTCGGGGGCGAAGCCGCCCTCGTCGCCCACGGCGGTGGACAGGCCCCGGTCGTGCAGGACCTTCTTGAGCACGTGGTAGATCTCGGCGCCCCACTGGAGGGCTTCGTCGAAGCTGGCCGCGCCCACGGGCATGACCATGAACTCCTGGAGGTCGATGGTGTTGTCGGCGTGGGCGCCCCCGTTGACCACGTTCATCATGGGCACGGGCAGGACGTGGGCGTTGGCCCCGCCCACGTAGCGGTAGATGGGCAGCTCCAACTCGTCGGCCGCGGCCTTGGCCACGGCCAGGCTGGTGCCGAGGATGGCGTTGGCGCCCAGGCGTGCCTTGTTCGGGGTGCCGTCCAGGTCGATGAGGGCGGTGTCCACGCCCCGCTGGTCCAGGGCCTCCATGCCCTCGATGGCGCCGGCGATCTCGTCGTTGACGTGGCCCACGGCGGTGGTCACGCCCTTGCCCATCCAGGCCGAGCCGCCGTCCCGCAGCTCGACCGCCTCGAACTGCCCGGTGGACGCCCCCGAGGGCACGATGGCGCGCCCCTTGGCCCCCGAGTCGAGGAAGACCTCGACCTCGACGGTGGGGTTGCCCCGGGAGTCGAGGACCTGGCGGGCGCGGACGTGCTCGATATCACTCATCGTGTTTGGGCGTGTTGCTCCTGTGGTTGTTGTTGAAAAAGTTACTTCACCCTGACCGGGCGTCAAGCACGGGTTCTCATCTTCGGCGCCCAGCCCGGACCACGTTGGTGCAGGAGCGCGCCAAGGGGTGAAGCGGCGAAGCACTTCTGCATCAGCGGGCGGCAGGGGATCGACCGCCGCGCCCGGCGAGGGCGAACCCCACCGCGGCCCCGGCGGCGGCGGCGCCGACCATGAGCGCCCCACCCGGCTTGGGCAGCCGCTTGACGACCAGGGCGGCGGCGGCCGCGTCCATGGCGTCGGTGGCCGCCGCCGCCCGTAGCCAGGGCCCGGCGTCTTCACCCCGGCGCAGGGCCCGGTAGCCGCCCAGGCCGATCACCAGGTCACGGATGCCGAGGGACCGGGACAGCCATTGCACCACGGGCCGGTCCACGTCGTCGCCCAGCCACACCCGGGCGCCCGAGGGCGCCGCCAACACCGATGCGCCCAGTCCCATCCGAGCCAGGCAGTACAGCCGCGCCAACCGGCCGGCCCCGCCGCGCTCGTGCACGACTCCGTCAGGGGGTGAAGCACTCGTGCACGCGCCGCGGGTCATGGGGCGGTCATTCGGCTGCTTTGACCTCGTCCCACAGGGCGTCGAGGGTGGCCAGGTCGGCGGCGGGCAGGTCGACGCCCCGCTCCCCCGCCAGGCGCTCCACGCCCATGAACCGGTCCCGGAACTTGGCCGTGGCCCCCCGCAGGGCGGTCTCCGGGTCGTGCCCCAGGTGCCGGGCCACGTTCACGACGGCGAACAGCAGGTCGCCGAGCTCCTCCTCGGACCGGTCGGCC
>DASRGI010000075.1:0-9575 GCA_035651095.1 Acidimicrobiales bacterium
CGCTGAACACGTTCCCCGCTCGTTCGAGGAAGTCGCCGATTGTGAGTGCCACTCGCATGGGCTGCACGGTACGCCGTCGGAGCGACCCGGGGGTCCACCGGCGAGAATCACATCGTTGGTATTTTGTCGGGTCATGGACGAGTGCCACGGGCTGCTGGTCGTGCACGACGACGGCCGGGTCGAGTGCCTGGAGCCGGACTGCGTCGACACCGACCGCCTGCGCCACGAGTGGCACGGGCCCTGCGCCGACGTCCCCGGGCTGTGCGACTGCGCCGACCGGGACGAGCACCGCCACCGCCGGGCCGCCTGACTCGCAACTCGCCGGACCACCGGCGCAGGGCCGTCTACCGTCCTCCCCCGTGCCCACGCTGTCGAGCTTCGCCCTCTTCGCCCTCGCCGCCCTGGCCCTGCTGGCCGTACCCGGCCCCTCCGTGCTCTACATCATCACCCGCAGCATCGAGCAGGGACGGCGAGCGGGGCTGGTGTCAGTCCTGGGCATCCACACCGGCTCGCTGGTGCACGTGGCCGCCGCCGCCGTGGGCGTGTCGACGGTGCTGGCCGCGTCGGCCGCCGCCTTCACCACCGTGAAGCTGCTCGGGGCGGGCTACCTCGTGTTCATCGGCGTGCGCAAGCTGCTCGCCGCGTCGCGAGCGGACGGCGCCCACGAGGGTGTCGCCGACGACCCTGAGCCGCCCCGCGTGGGCCTGCGCCGGGTCTACGGCCAGGGCGTCGTCGTCAACGTCCTCAACCCCAAGACGGCCTTGTTCTTCCTGGCCTTCCTGCCCCAGTTCACCGACCCCGGCCGGGGACCGGTGGCCGCCCAGGTGGTGGTCCTCGGGCTGTGCTTCATCGCCCTGGGCATGTGCAGCGACGGCACCTACGCGCTGGTGGCAGGCGCCCTGGGCAACCGCCTCCGGAACAACCAGCGATTCGCCCGCCGGCGCGACCAGGTGAGCGGTGTCGTCTATGTGGGCCTGGGTTTGACGGCGGCGCTGGCCGGCCACCCCGCCCGCCGGGCGGCCTGACCCCACCCACCCCGTTCTCGTTGCGCTGGCGCTCGCCTATCGAGAAGAAACGCAACGAGAACGGGGGGGCGGAAGGGGTGAGGCGTCGGCGGGTCCCGCTAGCTGCGGGGGACCTGCGTCCAGGGCAGTTCCTTGTCGGTGCGCACGTCGCCCGGGAGGCCGAGCACGCGCTCGCCCAAGATGTTGCGCATGATCTCCGACGTGCCGCCCTCGATGGAGTTGGCCCGGGACCGCAGGAACGCCTTCTGCACCGAGTCGGACCCCATGGCCGTCTCCGGGCGCACCATCTCGTAGGTCGAGTACAGCATCCCCTCGGGGCCCATGAGCTCGATGCAGAACTCGTAGATGCGCTTGTTCAGCTCGGCGAAGGCCAGCTTGCCCGTCGACCCCTCGGGCCCGGGCGTGCCCTTCTGCCGGTTCTGCGAGGCGCGGATGTTGGTAAGGCGGTTCACCTCGGCCTCGATCCAGAGCTGGGTGAGCTTGTCCCGCGACACCGCGTCCTTGTCCTCACGCTTGCGCCACAGGTTCACGGCCTCGGCGATGGGCCCGGACCCCTGGGGGGCGACGGCCCCACCGATGGACACCCGCTCGTTCATCAGCGTGGTGAGCGACACCCGCCAGCCCTCGCCCACCTCGCCCAAGCGCTCGGCATCGGGGATGCGCACGTCAGTGAAGAAGACCTCGTTGAACTCGGCCTCACCCGTGATCTGGCGCAACGGCTTCACCTCGACGCCGGGCGCGTGCATGTCGACCACGAAGTAGGTGAGGCCCTTGTGCTTGGGCTGCTCGGGGTCGGTACGGGCCACGAGCATCCCCCAGCGGGACAGGTGGGCCAGCGTGGTCCAGACCTTCTGGCCGTTGACCACCCACTCGTCGCCGTCCCGCACGGCCCGGGCGGACAGGCTGGCCACGTCGGACCCGGCGCCCGGCTCGCTGAACAGCTGGCACCAGATCTCCTCGCCCGTGAACAGCGGGCGCAGGTAGCGCGCCTTTTGCTCCTCGGACCCGTGGGTGACGACGGTGGGCGCGCCCATGCCGTAGCCGATGGGGTTGCGGTAGTACGGGTTGGGGCCACCGGCCGCGGCGATGCGCTCGGCCGCGATGCGCTGGAGCCTGGGCGCCAAGCCCAGACCGCCGCTGCCCTCGGGGAAGTGGACCCATGCCAGCCCCAGGTCGAACTGGGCACCGAGGAAGGTGCGGGAATCGGTGGACTTGGGGTCGTGCTCGCGGAGCAGCTGGTCGACGCGTTCTGCGACCAGGCGCTCGTCGGCACTGACGGGAGTGTCAACGACGGCCATGGCCGCAGGTTACGAGGCGACCTCGTGGTCTTGCATCTCGAACCACACGGCCTTGCCCGAGTCGAGGGGCGACACGCCCCACCGGGTGGCCAGCGTCTCCACCAGCTGCAGGCCCCGACCGGACTCGGCGTCGGGCGGCGGCAGGCGGCGCAGGGGCGGCCGGGCGCTGCCGTCGTGGACCTCGACCCGTACGGCGCCGTGCTCGCGGCGCACGACCACCTCGATGTCCGAGGCCACGTGGATGATGGCGTTGGTCACCAGCTCGTCGGTGCACAGGAGGATGGCCTCCTCTTCGGGACCGCCGCCTCGCCAGCGCACCAGCACGTCCCGCACGAAGCGCCGGGCCGCGGCTGCGCTCGTCGGGTGCGAGCTCAAATGCGTGCGTGCTTCCGGCCGTCGCTCCGATGCCATGTGGGCTGGAAGCCTGCCCTGGTTGTCCGCTTCGGGCAAACCGGGTGATCTTCGGCCACCGGTCACAGCTAGGTTGCCCGCCGTGGTGGCCGCCAACGTCGCCGTGTTCGTGGTGGGCGTCGCCCTCGTGGTGCTGGCCGCGGGGTCGGCGGTGCGAACCATGGTCGTCCCCCGTGCCATCCCCTCGACCTTGTCCCGCCTGATCTTCCTGGCGATGCGGTACGTCTTCCTCGCCTTCGTCGGCCGCTCGCCCTCGTACGAGCGGCGGGACAGGGTGATGGCGTTCTACGCGCCGATCTCGTTGCTGATCATGCCCATCGTGTGGCTGGCCATCGTCTTCTCCGGGTACTCGTGCATGTTGTGGTCCCTCGGCGTACACCCGTTGCGCCGGGTGATCGCGGTGAGCGGGTCGTCGCTCTTCACCCTCGGCTTCGCCCAGACCAACGATCTGCCCACCGAGGTGCTGGGCTTCACCGAGGCGGCCGCGGGCGTCGGCCTCCTCACGCTCCTCATCACCTACCTCCCCAGCCTCTACGCCACCTTCTCCCGCCGCGAGACCACCGTCGCCCTGCTGGAGTCCCGGGCGGGCGGAGCCGACAGCACGTTCGGGCACGGGCCCAGCGGCGTCGAGCTGCTGTGGCGGTACCACGTCATCGGCTTTCGGGGTGGGTTGGACGAGGTGTGGGAGCAGTGGGAGGCGTGGTTCGTGGAGGTCGAGGAGAGCCACACCTCGCTCCCGGCACTGGCCTACTTCCGCTCGCCCCAGCCCGACCGGAACTGGGTGACGGCCGCCGGCGCCGTGCTCGACGCCGCCGCCCTCTACGAGTCGACCCTCGACGAGCCCCGACAGCCCGCGGCCGAGTTGTGCATCCGGGCCGGGTACCTGTCGCTGCGGCGGGTGGCCGACTTCTTCGGCATCCGGTACAACCCCGGTCCCCGCAAGGGCGACCCCATCTCCATCACCCGGGACGAGTACGACCAGGCCTGCGCCTACCTGGCCGAGGCCGGCATCGCCCTCAAGCCCGACCGGGACCAGGCCTGGCGGGACTTCGCCGGATGGCGGGTGAACTACGACCACGTGCTCGTGGCCCTGGCCGGGCTGGTACTGGCCCCGCCCGCCCTGTGGTCAGGCGATCGGGCCGTGCCCTTCCGGCCCCAGCGCCTGCTCCGGCCCCGCCTCCGCCCTCTCTCCTGAGCGGCCCGTTCGACAGAACCGCTTCAGGGGTGGCGCACAACCGTCGAATGGGCGGCCGGTACGGGAATCATCGTCTCCCCGATGGGGTTACTTTCACATTGCAAGTAACTAGTTTCGAGGAGGACGTGTGCCGTCCGACACCATGACACTCCCGCTCCTGCCCCTGACCACGGGCGTGGTGCTCCCCCAGATGGTGGTCACCCTGGCGCTGGAGACGCCGGAGGCCCAGGCCGCGGCCGACGCCGCCCTGGCCGGTGACCGCCTGATCCTGCTCGTGCCCAAGGTGGCCAGCACCTACGCGCGGGTGGGCACGGTCGCCAAGATCGAGGAGGGCGGCGAGCTGCGCAGCGGCCTGCGCGTCCTCATCATCCGAGGCCTGCACCGGGCCCAGATCGGCACCGGCGTGCCCGGCACCGGCACCGCCCTGTGGGTCGAGGCCGAGCGGGCCGACGAGACCCCCGCCACCGGTGACAGCAACCGGGCCAACGAGCTGGCCCGCGAGTACCGGGCCGTCATCCAGAACATCCTCGAGATCCGGGGCAACTCCTCGGTGGCCGAGGCCCTCCGGGAGATCACCGATCCCGGCACCATGGCCGACACGGCCGGCTACTCGCCCGACCTCACCGTCGAGCAGAAGATCGAGGTGCTGGAGACGGTCGACGTGGAGGCCCGCCTGGAGAAGGTCCTGCGCTGGGCCCGCGACCTGCTGGCGGAGCTCGAGCTGAAGGACCGCATCCGCTCGGACGTGGCCGACGGCATGGAGCGCACGCAGCGCGAGTTCCTCCTGCGCCAGCAGATGAACGCCATCCGCAAGGAGCTGGGCGAGGACGGCGGTGACGACGCCGTCGAGCAGTACCGCGAGAAGGCCGCCGCCCCCGGCGTGCCCGAGCCCGTGCGAGCCGCCATCCTGCGCGAGGTCGACCGGCTGGAGCGCATGCCCGAGTCCAACCCCGAGCACGGGTGGGTACGCACCTGGCTCGACACCATCACCGAGCTGCCGTGGGGCGCCCACTCCGACGACGACGTGGCCATCGCCGAGGCCCGCCGTGTCCTCGACGCCGACCACACCGGCCTGGAGGATGTGAAGGAGCGCATCGTCGAGTACCTGGCCGTGCGGAAGCTCCGGGCCGAGCGCGGTCTCAGTGACACCGACCAAGGCGGCCGGGGCCACGGCATGATCCTCACCCTCGTGGGCCCGCCCGGGGTGGGCAAGACCTCGCTGGGCGAGTCCGTCGCCCGGGCCATGGGCCGGTCGTTCGTGCGCGTCGCCCTGGGCGGCGTGCGGGACGAGGCCGAGATCCGGGGCCACCGGCGCACCTATGTCGGCGCCCTGCCCGGTCGCATCGTGCGGGCCATCAAGGAGGCGGGGACGATGAACCCCGTCGTCATGCTGGACGAGGTCGACAAGGTCGGCTCCGACTGGCGGGGCGACCCGGCGTCGGCCCTCCTCGAAGTCCTCGACCCCGCCCAGAACCACACCTTCCGGGATCACTACCTGGAGGTCGACCTCGACCTGTCCGATGTCCTGTTCGTGGCCACGGCCAACGTGGCCGAGGCCATCCCCGGCCCGCTGCTGGACCGCATGGAGGTCGTGCGCCTGGACGGGTACACGGAGGACGAGAAGGTCGCCATCGCCAAGCACCACCTGCTCCAGCGGCAGGTGCGGCGCAACGGCCTCAACGAGGACGAGGTGACCATCAGCGACGACGCCCTGCGCTCGATCGTGGCCGACTACACCCGGGAAGCGGGCGTGCGGAACCTGGAGCGGGAGCTGGGCAAGCTCCTGCGCAAGGTCGCCACGGCCCTGGCCGGGGCGACGGCCACCGCACCGGTCGTCGTCGGCGTGGACGACGTGCGCACATGGCTGGGCCGGCCCCGCTTCTTCTTCGAGGCGGCCGAGCGCACGGCCGTGCCCGGCGTGGCCACCGGCCTGGCCGTCACCGGCGTGGGCGGCGACGTGCTGTTCATCGAAGCGTCGGCCCGGGACTCCGACGGCGAGGGCCTCACCCTCACCGGCCAGTTGGGCGACGTGATGAAGGAGTCGGCCCAGATCGCCCTGTCGTGGGTGCAGGGTCACGGCGACGTCGATGCCAGCGGCAAGCGCTTCCACGTGCACGTCCCCGCCGGGGCCGTGCCCAAGGACGGGCCGTCGGCCGGCGTCACCATGGTGACGGCGCTCATGTCCCTCCTCACCGGCCGGCCCGTGCGGTCGAGCGTGGGGATGACCGGCGAGGTCACGTTGCAGGGCAAGGTCCTGCCCATCGGCGGGGTCAAGCAGAAGGTGTTGGCCGCCCACCGGGCCGGGCTGCGCGAGGTCGTGCTGCCTGCCCGCAACGGACCCGACCTGGAGGACGTGCCCGAGGCGGTACGGGAGGAGATGACCTTTCACCTGGCATCGGACGTGACCGAGGTCTTGGCCGTCGCCTTGGAGCCGGTCGCCTTGGAGCCCGCCGCCTAAGGAAGTTCGGCGATGAGGGTCGCAGCCACCTCGGCTGCGACCCTCACCATCGTCCCGCCCGCCTCGGGCAACAGCTCGACGGTGTAGAAGGTCGACGGCGGCATCCACCCCTCGATGCGGTAAGGCTCGTCGGCGTCCACCACCTCGCCCAGGGAAGCCACTGCCGCCAGCAGGCGCGGGCACGCCTCCACGGGCAGCACGTCGAGGGTGAACTCGACCTCGGCGCTGGGACCCGGCGGGTGGGCCAACGCCGCGACGGCGGCATCGTTGACCTCCTGCATGCGGCGCCCGTCGCCGTCGGTCGTGTCGGGATGCAGCGACTTGGCCAGCCGCCGCCGGGCCGCGGTGATCTCCCGGGCAGTGGCGCCCGGAGCCAGGCCCAGGACCTCGAACGGGTCCGGCGTGGTCACGAGGCCGACCAGCCCTGCCAGTCCCGCAGGTCGATCTCCAGCACGGCCGCGTCCAGCGGGTGGTTGGCGTACTGGGGGTACTTGGCCCGCAGCAGCTCGACGGCATGGGGCTGGGCGTCCAGGACCCGGGCGGGGCCGCCGGCGCGCACCCACCACAGCCGGTCCCAGTCCTCGTCCCACTGATGGACCAGCAGTGTGGCCGTGCCCATCGCTCGCACGTCGGCCAGGCGGGCCAGCTCGGTGGTGCGCTTGGGCTTGCTGTCGACGGCCGACCACGCCCGCTCGCCGCCCTCGTCCACCGCGAAGCAGACAGGCACCAGGCGCCCGGCGCCCGTCCCCAAGACGGCCACTCGGGCCCCGGCCAGGCGCTCGCGCCACTCGGCCCCGTTCACGACCGGAGGGTAGCGGGGTAGGTACCAGCCATGAACGACCAGGATCTCATTGCCCGCATCTCCAAGCTGGTCGAAGAGGAGCACAAGCTCGAGCGCCAAGGCGGCGAGCTCGAGGCCCCGGACCACGAGCGCCTGCGGGCGTTGGAGGTGCAGCTCGACCAGTGCTGGGACCTGTTGCGCCAGCGCCGGGCCCGGCGCCATGCGGGCGAGAACCCCGACGAGGCCGCAGCCCGCGACCCCCAGATCGTCGAGACCTACCAGCAATAACTCCCCGCCAACCGTTCTCGTAACGCTGGCGCCGCCTATGACGGCGTGAGCGTTACGAGAAGCGGAAGGGGGGGTAGGCGAGGGCTAGGCGCCGACGGCGTGGAAGCCGCCGTCCACGTGGATGATCTCGCCCGTCGTGGCCGGGAACCAGTCCGAGAACAGGGCCACGCAGGCCCGGGCCGCGGGGTCGGGGTCGCTCACGTTCCAGCCCAGCGGGGCCCGCTGGCCCCACACCTGCTCGAACGTGCCGAAGCCGGGGATGGACCGGGCCGCCACCGTCTTGAGCGGGCCGGCCGACACCAGGTTCACCCGGATGCCCAGCGGGCCCAGGTCCCGGGCCAGGTAGCGCGACGTCGACTCCATGGCCGCCTTGGCCACGCCCATCCAGTCGTACTGGGGCCAGGCCTGGCGGGCGTCGAAGTCCAGGCCCACGATGGACCCGCCGCCGCTGCCCTTCATGAGGGGCACGGCCAGGTCGGCCAACGCCTTGAGGGAGTAGGCGGACACGTGCAGGGCCACGGACACGTCCTCCCACCCGGCGGCCAGGAAGTCGCCGCCCAGGCAGGCCTCGGGGGCGAACCCGATGGCGTGCAGCACGCCGTCCAGGCTCCCCCACCGCTCGCCCAGCTGGGCCGACACGGCGGCCACCTGGTCGGCGTCGGTGACGTCCAGCTCGAGCACGTCCACCGGTTTGGGCAGGCGCCGGGCCGCCCGCTCGGTGAGGCTCATGGCCCGCCCGAAGGAGGTGAGCACCAGCTCCGCCCCCTGCTCCTGGGCGATCCGGGCCACCGAGTGGGCGATGGACGAGTCGGTGAGCACACCGGTGACCAGCAACCGCTTGCCGTCCAGCAACATCAGGTCCCTCCTGTTCCCTCGTCTAGAGGGGCGTGTTCGAATGGCGGCGCGCGGGCAGGTGCTCGCGCTTGTTCCGCAGGGCTCGCAGGGCCGACGCCACCGCCGCACGCGTCTCTTCGGGGGCGATGATCCGGTCGACGTACCCGCGCTTGGCCGCGATCTCGGGTGAGCAGTACCGGGCCGAGTAGTCGGCCTCCAGGGCGGCCCGGTCCTCGGCCGTCACGCCCTTGCGGCCATGCAGGATCTCGACGGCGCCCGCTGCGCCCATCACCGCCATCTCCGCCGCCGGCCAGGCCAGGTAGTGGTCGTTCCCCACGCCCTTGGAGTCCATCACGATGTAGGCCCCGCCGTAGGCCTTGCGCAGGACGACCGCCACCCGAGGCACGGTGGCCGCCGCGTACGCGTGCACCAGCTCGGCTCCGTGGCGGATCATCCCCCGCCACTCGATGTCCTTGCCCGGCTGGAAACCAGGCGTGTCGACGAACGTGACCAGCGAGACGTTGAACGAATCGCACAGTTGGACGAAGCGCGCGGCTTTCTGGGAAGCCTCGATGTCGAGGGTGCCCGCCAGCCGCGACGGCTGGTTGGCGATGACGCCGACCGGGCGCCCGCCCACCGAGCCGAACCCGGTGACGACGTTGGCCGCGAACCCGCCCCACAACTCCACGAACGTGGCGTCGTCCAGCACGTCACGGACCACCACGCGCACGTCATAGGACGCGTTGGCCGTGTCGGGCACGGTCCTGGCCGCGATCGAGCAGGGCCGGTCCACGGGATCGTCGGTGGGCCACACCTCGGGCACTTCGTGGTTGTTGTCGGGCAGGTACGACAGCACCATCGAGATGGACGCCAGGGCCTCGTCCTCGTCGGCCGCGGTGAGGGCGGCCACGCCGCTGCGCAGCCCGTGCACGCCGGCGCCACCGAGGGCCTTGGCGTCCACCTCCCGGCCGGTGATCTCGGCCACTGCCTTGGGGCCGCTCACCCAGGCGGTGGCGTCCTCGGTCATCACCACCACGTCGGCCAGGCCGAGCAGCAGCGACGGGCCGGACACGCACGGTCCCACCACGGCCAGGGCGACGGGCACCACGCCCGAAGCCCGATGCAGGGCAGCCGCCACCCGCCCCCACGCGTGCAGGGACGTGACGCCTTCGCGCACCTCGGCGCCAGACGTGGCCATCGAGCCCACGATGGGGATGCCGAGGTCGACCGCCTGGCGCACCAGGGCGGCGATGGTCTCGCCCTCGACGGGACCGATGGCGCCCCG
>DASRGI010000076.1:0-8165 GCA_035651095.1 Acidimicrobiales bacterium
TCGTCCAATCGTTCGAAGCGTTCCTCCAACGATGGAAAGGAAATGCCGAACGATTCGTGCTCTTCCTGGTACCACGCGGCACCCAGGCCCAGCACCATGCGGCCACCGGAGATCACGTCGAGGGTGGTGACCTGCTTGGCCAGCACGGCCGGGTGGCGGTAGGTCACCCCCGTCACCAGCGCGCCCAACCGCACGGACGAGGTGATGGCGGCCAGCGCGCCCAGCAGCGCGTACGCCTCGAGCATGGGTTGGCGGCGACCGCCCATCGGTGGCACCTGGTAGAAGTGGTCCATCACCCACACCGACTCGTAGCCGCTTTCCTCGGCAGCCAGAGCCAGGTCCCGCACCCGCGTGAAGATCTGGTCGCGCGGCACGCCCGGAAACGTGAACTTCGGGATCTGCAGTCCCACCCCAGTCATCAACTTCTCCTCCCGGGCACGACTGTACCGCCCGAGGCCAGTCCCTCGATGAGGTCGGCAGCCGCGCCGGCACCACCGCGGGCGCGCAGATCGGCGCCCATCTCCCTCGCACGCGCTGCGTACGAGGGGTCACCCAGCACCTCGTCGACGGCCTCCTTGATGGCGCGCGGATCGCGGTCGGAGCGCACGCCCACACCGGCAGCGGCGACGCGCACGGCGTTGTCGCCCTGGTCCGAGTGGCCAGGGGCGATGACCAGCGGGCGACCGTGGGCCAACGCCGCGATCACCCCGCCGGAGCCGCCGTTGCTCACGACGACGTCGACGTCCGGGAGCACGCGCGCCATGGGGAGGTAACGGGTGGCGAGGACGGACGGCGGGTCGTGCAGCCGGTCGGCGTCGTACATCCACGTCAGGGCGACCACGGTGAGCGAGTCGCGCAGCGCGGCGGTGACCTCCCCGACGAAGTCGCTCCCCTGCATCACCGTCCCGCCGGTGACGAGGGCGGCCGGGCGGGCGGGCGTCCAGTCGGGCGGCTCGCCCAGGCCGTGGAACTGCGAGGCGGCGTCGACGGCGCAGGGCCCGACGTAGTGCACGTGGGCGGGCACCGGATCGCGGGGTAACTCGAGGAGGGGCGTGGACGGGACCAGGTGGAGGTCGGGCGACGAGAGGTGGGCGAAGAACCCACCGGCCCGGGGAGGGAGGTCAAGCCCGGCGCGGGCATGGGCCAGCTGGTCGAGCAACGGGCCCTCGGCGTGGTGCCAGACGCGGGAGGGCGCGGCGATGTCGTCGGTGCGGGGGTCCAGGCCGAGGAGCGGTGGAGGCGTGCCCGGGGCGCCGTCGGCGTGGTACGTCGTGGGCGTCACGCTGGCGCAGGGCACCCCCGCGGCCTCGGCGGCGAGCAGCATCCCCACCACCATCGAACCGGCGAGCACGATGTCGGGCCGCACGTCTTCGAGCACGGCGCCGAACTCGGCCAGTTGGCCGTCCAGACGATCGAGGTAGATGGCAGCCAGCGCGGCGACCGTGGCCTCGATGCCGTCGGGCAGCTCCCGGGCCTGGCCCGCACCGGCACTGGGCCCGCCCCGCCAGCGACCGGCGTGCACGGTGGGCAGGCCGAAGCTCTTCATCACGCCGTCCGACCCGGCCGGCGCCCAGTACGCCATGTCGTGGCCCCGGCGCTGCAGCTCCAGCGCGATCCCCACCACCGGGAACGACTGGCCCGGCGACACGAACGATGCGGCCAGTACCCGCAACATGGGCGGACGCTACACGGCGCCCCGGCGAGCTCGCCGGGGTGGGGCGTACCATGCGCGGTGCTCTCCACCCGTGACGTGCGCGTCCGGTCGATGCGCGACGACGACGTGGAAGCGGTGTGCGCGTTCCTCAACCGGCTCGACATCGGGCCCAACCACTGGGGCATCCCCTACGACGCCGAGTCGTACCGCGAGAGCCTGGCCGAGTACGGGATCGTCCAGTACCTGATCGCCACGGTGGGCGACGACGTGGTCGCCGTCTTCCACTTCTCGCCGACGCAGCAAGGGAAGAGCACACCCGGCATCTGGGCCCAGCTGATCGTCATCGACCCGCAGTTCCGGGGCACGCGGGTGGCCGAGAAGCTGCTGCGCCAGGCGGTGACGTACCTCGTGAATGCCGGCTACGGCCGGGTGGAATCGAGCACCACATCCGAGGGCACCTCGTTGCGGCTCAACAAGCGCGGCGGGTTCAGGCAGGTGTCCGGTGCGCCGCTCGACTCGCCCGAGGAGTCGCTGTACCACGTCAACTACGTGCCCATGCTGGCCCGGTACGCGTTCCGTGCCTTCGGCGCCGACCGCGACCGGCTCGGCCTCAACGCCGGCATGATCCCCATTGTCGGGGCCAACCCCTTGCAACTGGCGTCGCTGCCGCCGGTGGCCAAGGGGGCGGCAGCGCCGGACCGCGTGGCCTGGCACGGCGGGTGGGTCGTGCCGTACACGCTGGCCCTGCCCAAGGGATCCGGGAACCTGGAATGCCTGGTCGACCTGGACGCCGACGCGGTGACATCCGTGACGGGCGACGACGTGGACCTGGCGTGCTGGCCCGCGGGCGACGACCGGGTAGGCGTGGCCGGCCGGGGTATCGAGGTGGTGTGCGCGCTGACCAACCGCCGGCCGGCGCCGCTGCGCGTCGAACTGGTAGCCGGCGACGCCGGGCACGTGGTGTTCGACGGCGTGCTCGACCCGGGTGAGACGTGGACGGGTTCGGCCCTGTTCTCGCCGGCCGTGCCCGGGCGGGCGACGTTCGGGTTCGACGCCGCGGTCAGCGGGGTGGACGGGACCGGGCCCCGGCGGTTCGGGGTGACGACCGGCGTGCTCGTGCAGGGAGCGAGCGACGATCGGGGATCGCCGGCGAGGCGCGGCGGTGCCAACCGGGCCGAGCCCGACGCGGCGGGGTGGCGGCTCACGTCCCGGACCCTGACCGCGCACCTCTCGTCGTCCACCGGCGTCTTGGTGATGACCCACGCGGCCAGTGGGCAGCCACTCCTCCAGGAGATCTGGCCCGACGTGGGCCCGCCCTACCCGTCCTCCCACCGGCGCCCGTTGGAACGGTCGCTGCAGCTGGTGGAGCTGGGTGTGCGGGACGGCGTCCCCGAGGCGGTCGTGGAATCGGTGGCCAACGTGTGGGTCGTGCGGGACCCCAACCTGGTACTGGCCCACCCGGCCGCCCGCCTCCTGGAGGGGCTGGTGCTGCGGCGGCGGCTGCGGTTGATCGACAGCACGCTGGTGGAGGTCACCACCACGGTGCGGCGCGAGCGGCGTGGGGCGGGTCCCGCCGGCCCCGCGGACACGGCGAGGAGCAGCCGGCACTTGCGCATCTGGCCGTGGGCGCTGGTGCCTTCGCCCGCGATCGTGGTGCCCTTGGAAGCGGGCCTGCTCGTCTCACCGGTGGTGGACTTCGGGTTCCCGTTCGGGATCGACAACCTCGAGCACATCCACGGTGTCGACCTGCCCTCGGCGCCGGCCGACGTCCCCGCCGGGTGGTCGGCTCTCGAGGGGGGTGCATGGGTGGCGGGCTTGGCCTGGCAGGACGCCGCCGGCCTGCGCTACGGGCAGCGGTGGATGCCGTCGGTGCTGTTCGACGTGGCCGCCGCCGAGTTGGAACCGGGCGAGGAGGTGCACCTGCCCGCGTACCGCCTTGTCGGTGGCCGGGGTGACCACCGGCTGGTGGCCGACGCCGCCTTCGCCGGTCCGGCCGGGAGCCAGGGTGCCCTCCTCCCGCCGCGGCTCCCGGGGCGTCTGCCCGTCGTGCTCGATGCCGTGCCCCCGGTAGCCGATGCCGGCGGCCGGGCCCGGCTGCGAGCGGCCGTGCGGGTGGTGGCCGGTCGAACCCGCCCGGGCCGGTTGGAGGCCGGCGGCGAAGGGTTCGAAGATGTGGCCGAGCCGGGCATGCCGCTCGGCCTCGCCGTGGACGTGGCCGTGGCCGGCAAGGCCGGCGTGTACGAGGTCGAGGTCGTGTGGACGGAAGCCGAGGGCGTGGTGCGCTGGCGCGTCCCCGTGCTGGTGCCCGACAGGAGAGCCATGCAGGCCACGGTCGCGGTCGACGTCGATCCCGCCGACGGCACCGTGAGCGGCCTCCCCCTCGACGCCATCGGACGTTTCCATCTGCTCGACCCGTCCCGAGAGTGGGCCATCCATCCACCGCCCATCGACATCCCCTGGCACGTGTCGACCCGCCCATGGTCCGGTCCCGGGCAGTTGCAGGGAGTGGAACTCCTGGGCGCGGCCGGCGAGCGCTGGCCCGGCCTGTCGGTGCGGGCCGTCTTCGCCACCGTGCCCGGTCTGCCCGTGCTGCTGGCATCGGCCACGTTCGCGCCCCCGACGTCGACCGGTCCGGCGGAAGTCGCCTTCTCGCTCGTCGTCCCCCGCCGACCAGGATCGTTGCTCGTGGCCGGCGACGTGGAGATCAGCGCCCAGGAGTCCTTCGCCGACGCCGGAACCGACGCGCCCCGCGTCGCCCACACCCACGACGTCGCGGTCGTGCGGGACGGCTCAACGCTCGCTCTGGTTGCGCCTGGCACCGACATCTGGGCGGCACGGGGCCGGCCCGACTGGCAGCTCAGCGCCCACCGCCCTTTCGCCGCCGAGCCAGGGCGGTCCACCCGCCTGGACGCGTGGGTGGTGTGGGGCGATGCCGGCGCCGAGGCCTTGCGGCGCGTGGCCGATCTCGGCTGGCCGCAGGAGACCGGCCCCTCGTAAGCTTTGGCGTGCGTCGGAACTGGGAGGCGGCGCCGTTGGGGGTGAACGTCCACGAACTGGTCGACCAGCGCGCCGCGGCGCGGCCTGGTGACGTCGCGGTGGTGGCCGAGGATGCCACCCTCACGTACGCGCAGTTGGCCGCGGCCAGCAACGGGCTGGCCTACCGCCTCCGTCGCCACGGCGTGGGTCCCGATGTCATCGTCGGCGTGCTGGCCGGACGCACGGCCACCATGGTGGTCGCCGTCCTCGGCGTGCTGAAGGCAGGCGGCGCCTACCTTCCCCTCGACCCCGACTACCCGCCCGAGCGCCTGGCCTTCATGGTCGACGACGCCGGGCTCGACCTCGTCGTCGCCGCGCCCGGCCAGCGAGCGCGCGTCCCCGCTTTCACGGGCACGGTCGTGACCGTTGGGGGCGCCGAGCCCGGGGACGAACACAACGACCCGCCGGCCGTCGCCATCCATCCCGGCAACCTCGCCTACGTCGTCTACACGTCGGGTTCCACGGGCCGGCCCAAGGGCGTGCTCCTCCACCACGGCGGGCTGGCCAACCTGGTGCACGAGCAGATCGAGCGCTTCGGGCTCGATCACACCAGCCGGGTGCTGCAGCTGGCCTCGTTCAGCTTCGACGCGTCGGTGTCGGAGACGTTCACCACCCTGGCCGCGGGCGCCACGCTGGTGCTCGCCCGCCGCGACCAGCTCGGCCCCGGCCGGCTGAGCGGCACGTTGCGCGACCACCGCATCACCACGTTCACCGTGGTGCCGTCGACCCTCGCCACCATCGAGCAGGAGCCCCTCCCCGACCTGACCACCATCGTCGTGGCCGGCGAGGCGTGCACGGCCGCCGTGGTCCAACCCTGGACTCGCGGCAGGCGCGTGCTCAACGCCTACGGCCCCAGTGAAGCGACGGTCTGCGCCACCATGTCCGCCCCGCTGGACGGCGAGCGTCCCCCGTCTCTCGGGCAGCCGCTCGGCAATGTCACCGCCCACGTCCTGGATGGCGACCTGCGGCCCGCCCGCGACGGTCAGCTGTTCGTGGGCGGTACCGGGGTGGCCCGCGGCTACCTGGGCCGGCCCAGCCTCACCGCCGAGCGCTTCCTGCCCGACCCGTTCGCCACCGAACCGGGTTCCCGCATGTACGCCACGGGCGACCTGGTACGCGCCGGGGACAGCGGCGAGCTGCAGTTCGTGGGACGGGTGGACGACCAGGTGAAGCTGCGCGGCGTCCGTATCGAGTTGGGTGAGGTGGAAGCGACTCTGGGGGCGTCACCCGGCGTGCGGGCCGCGGCCGCGGCCGTGCACCACGACCGCCTGGTGGGCTACGTGGTCATGGAAGCCAGCGGGGCTGGTCCAGTCGACCTCGGCGCCGTCCGTCACCACGCGGCCGTGCACCTGCCGCAGCACCTTGTGCCCCGGGCGGTCTTGGCCATCGACGCCCTGCCCCTGACCCCGAACGGCAAGGTGGACCGAGCCGCCCTGCCCCATCCGGACGACCAGCCCACGGCCCCGCCCACGCCACCGCGCACCGATGTCGAAGCCCGGCTGGCCGCCATCTTCGCGAGGGTCCTCCGGACCACGACGCCCGTGAGCGTGCACGACGACTTCTTCGACCTGGGCGGCGATTCGCTGCTGGCCGCCGCCGTGGTCGCCCGGATCAGGGACGAGCTGGGCGTGGAGGTCACGCTGGGCAACGTGGTGGCCGAGCCCACCGTCGCCGGTCTGGCCGCGCTGAGTGCCACCGCCCCACAGGCCAGCACGGCCAGCGCATTCGAACCGGCCCCCGGCGGCGCTGTACCCCTCTCCCCCAACCAAGCCCGGCTGTGGTTCCTCGAACAACTGCACCCCGGCGCGTCGGCCTACAACGTGCCCGTTGCCGTCAGCCTCCCGGCGACCGTGGACCAAGAAGCGCTGCGCCGGCGGCTGGACGATCTGGCCCGCCGCCACCCCATCCTCATCAACCGGGTGGTGGTGCACGGCGGCGTGCCGTACCAGGAGCCGGCACCGGCACCGGACGGCACCATCCCGCTCACCTGGTCGACGGCGCCTTCGCCGGCCGACGCCCGACAGGCCGCCACCGAGTTCGCCCGCCAGCCCTTCGATCTCGGCACCGGCCCGCTCCTGCGCGCCGCCGTGTGGACGTGGACCACCGGGGCGTTGTTGTGCCTGTCCGCCCACCACATGGCGGTGGACGGGCTGTCGGTCGAGCGCATCCTTTCCGATGTCCTCGATGGCACGCAGTGCCCACCGGGCCGGCAGTTCCGGGACGTGGCCGCGTGGCAGTCGGTCCAGACGTGGGACCGGGAGGTGGCCTGGTGGACCAGCCGGCTGGAGGGCGCGCCCCCCGAGCTGGGCCTGCCCCCTGACCACCATCCCCCGCCCCACCGGCCCCGGCGGGGCGAGCACGTCACGACCCGCGTCGGCGCCCGGACCGCAGCTGCCCTGCGCGCCGTCGCTCGGGGCGAGGGGACCACGTCGTTCAGCGCCTTGGTGGCCGGGTTCGCCGCCCTCGTCGTCCGCTACGGCGGGACGGACGACGTCGTGGTGGGGTCCCCCTTCGCCGGGCGGTCGCGGGCCGAATGGGAGGACGTGGTCGGCTGTTTCGTCAACACCGTCGTGCTCCGGACCGACTGCTCGGGCAACCCCACCTTCGCCACCCTCGTGCGTCGGGCGGGAGCCACCGTGGCCGAGGCGTGGGCCCACCAGGACGTGCCCTTCGAGCGGTTGGTGGCGGCGCTCGCACCGGCGCGGGACACGGTCCGCAATCCGTTGTTCCAGGCCATGGTGGCCATGGAGCGGGCGCCCCGAGCCGGGCAGGTCGACCTCGACCTCGGCACCGCCCGGTTCGACCTCGAGCTGGTGGTGCGGGACGAAGGCGCGGCCGGTCTGGCCGTCACCCTGCGCTACGACGCCGACCTGTTCGACGGCGCCACCGCGCACGCCTTGGCCGACGGCTACGCCACCCTTCTGGCCGCGGCCGCCCACCACCCGGACCTGCCCATCGCCGATCTGCACCTGGGCGTGCCCCGGCCCGCCGCACCGCAGCAGGCAACGGCAGCGCCCACCACCGTCGTCGACCTCATGGCCGACCTGGCCGCTCGCCAACCCGACGCTCCCGCGGTCATCGACGGCGACCGTATGCTTACCTACGGCGAGTTGTGGGACCGGGCCGGCGCGCTCACGACGGCCGGCGCGCTCACGACGGCCGGCGCCGGCCACGGCGCGGTGACGGGCGTGTGCATGGAGCGTTCGGCCGACGCCGTGGTGGCCTGGCTGGGCGTCATGCGGTCGGGCGCCGCGTACCTGCCCCTCGATCCCGACTACCCGCCCGACCGCCTGGCCTGGATGGTGGCCGACGCGGGCGTGACCGCCGTGGTGGTCGGCCCCGGTCTCGACGACCGGCTGCCGGCCCACGTCCCGCGCATCGCTCTCCCCACCACGACAACAGCGGCGACGGCACCCCGCCCCGGCCCGCGTCCCGGCGACGTGGCCTACGTCATCTACACGTCGGGCTCGACGGG
>DASRGI010000077.1:0-8728 GCA_035651095.1 Acidimicrobiales bacterium
CGTCACCGGTTGGCCAAGGCGCCGGGCCAGCAGGACGAGGAGGATCTCTTCGGGGTAGGGCAGCGACTTGGCCCCGAACCCGCCACCCACGTCGGGCGCGATCACGCGCAGCTCGGACGAGTCGAGGCCGAGGAGCGCGCACGCATCGGAGTGGAGCTTCTGCGGGTGCTGGTTGGACGACCAGAGCGTGAGCTCGCCCGTCTCGGGGTGCGGGCCCACGAGCACCGAGCGGGGTTCCAGCGACGCCGACGCCACGCGCTGGTTGGCGATGTCCATCTCGATGACGACGTCGGCCTCGGCGAACAGGTCGTCCGGCATGGCCTCCTCGGCCGTGTCGACGATGAGGTTGGAGCCCCAGTCCTCGAACACGACGGGCGCGTCGGGCGCCAGGGCCTGCTCGGGGTCGATGACCGCAGGCAAGGGCTCGTAGTCCACCTCGACGGCGGCCACCCCGTCGGCGGCCGCGTACCTCGACGAGGCCACCACGGCGGCGACGGCCTCACCCACGAAGTGCACCTTGTCGCCCGCCAGCAGCGGCTGCTCCATGCCGGGCACGGGCATGTACCCGCCGCACGTGTCGAGCACGGGCACGGGTTCGAGGTCGGCGGCCGTGAACACGGCCACCACGCCCGGCACGGCCAGCGCCTCGCTGGTGTCGATGCCGCGGATGCGGGCATGCGCCTCGTAGCTGCGTACGAAGGCGACGTACAGCTGCCCGGGCAGGTGGATGTTGTCGGTGAACGAGGCCTTGCCCCGCAGCAGGGCGGGATCCTCCACCCGCTTCACCGCGTTGCCGAGAAACCCCATGGAACAACCCCCTCTGATCGTGAACCAATGCGTCCGGTACGCCCGCTCACCGCGACCGTGATCGCCGGGCGAGGATGTGCACAGCCGATGCCGCGGACGCGCCGCCGACGCTCCCGCCCGCGTTCTGCACGAGTCCAATGCGAGCGCCTTGCACCTGGCGCTCGCCGGCGTCGCCCCTGAGCTGGAGGGCGATCTCCCGGATCTGGGCCACGCCCGTTGCGCCCATGGGGTGGCCCCGGGCGATGAGACCACCTCCCGTGTTGATCGGCACCCTGCCGCCCAGGCGGGTGGCACCCTGCCGGAGCAGGCTCGGGCCCTCACCGGGCCCGCACAGGCCGAGGGCCTCCGAGTACTCCAGCTCGGCCGGGGCGGCGGCGTCGTGCAGCTCCACCACGTCGACCTCGCCGGGGCCCACGCCCGCTTCCTCGTAGGCGCGGCGGGCAGCCTCGGCCACGTAACCGGCCGGGTCGCCGTCGTGGAGCGGGTTGCCGGTGACCAGTTGGGAGGCGAGGACCTCGACCTGCACGATCGGGCCGGGCTCGGCGGCCTTCGCACTCGACAGCACCACGGCGGCGGCTCCGTCGCTGATGGGCGAGCACATGAACTTGGTGAGCGGGGGAACCACGTCGCCGGATGTCAGGACCTCGTCGGCCGTGACCTGCCCCCGGTACTGGGCGATGGGATTGCCGGCGGCGTGGGCCCGGGCCTTCACCACCACCTCGGCGAAGTCGGCCGCCGTGGCACCGGTGCGCTCCATGTACCCGCGGGTGCGCTCGGCGTACAGCTCCATGAACACCGGGCTGGCGCCCGAGGCCGCCTCCTCGGGGAGGTCGGACAGGTCGGCGGCCGAGGCCAGGGCCCGGTAGGGCACGATCCTGTCCTCGTGGAACATCTTCTCGGCCCCGACCACCAGCACGGTCTGCCATGTGCCCGCGAGGATGCCGTTGCGGGCCAGGAGGAAGGCGGAAGACCCGCTGGCGCAGGCGTTCTCGACGTTGAACACAGGCTTGCCCAGCAGGCCCGTGCCCCGCAGGGCGGTCTGGCCTCGTATGGCCTCCTGGCCGGTGACGATGCCGGCCACGGAGTTGCTGAAGAACACGGCATCGACATCGTCCGCGGTGACGCCGGCGTCCTTCAGGGCCTCGACTGCAGCTTCCTCAGCCAGGTCGCGCAGCGAGCGATGCAGGTGCTTGCCGAACGGCGCTGCACCCACTCCCTCCACCACCACCCGCAGGCTTCCCATGGCGTCCCCCACGACGTCGGATGTGTCCTGTGCTCTGGGACCCTATCATTCGACGCGCAGGACGATGAAACCTTTTCGTGGGGTTTGGCACGTTTTCGCCAGGGCGGGCCGCGTTCCCGTGCAGAACCGCGCCAGGGGGTAAGCACTCCTGCACGCGCCCGGGCGCGGGGCGGCGGGCGGCGCGGCGAGCGGTCAGCGGGCGGGGCGGCGGGCGGTCAGCGGGCGGGGCGGCGAGCGGGGCGGCGAGCGGTCAGCGGCCGATCAGCGGGCGGCGAGGGCCTTCAGCAAGTTCGCCGGCGTGTCCTTGGGGCTGACCTTGTACCACGCCTCGGCGATCTTGCCCTTGTCGTCGACGAGGAACGCCGAGCGCACGATGCCCATGTACTTCTTGCCGTACATCGACTTCTCGCCCCAGGTCCCCCACGCCTCGGCCACGGCGTGGTCGGCGTCCGACAAGAGCGGGAAGCCCAACCCGTACTTCGTATCGAACTTGGCCTGGGCGGGGGGCTGGTCGGGGCTGATGCCGATGATGGCGGTGTCCCCCACCTGGCCGGCGATGTCACGCAAGCCGCACGACTGCTGCGTGCAGCCGGGTGTGTCGGCCTTCGGGTAGAAGTAGATCAGATGCCAAGCCTTGCGCTGCTTGAGGGAGGTGCTCAGCGTGAAGGGCTCGCCGTGCTGATCGAGCAGGGTGAAGTCGGGGGCCTTGTCACCGGGCTTGAGAGGCATGGACTCGACGATAGGCCGCGTCATCGAGCGAGACCGGGCCGGCGAAGGAGCGGGTGGGGCCGACCGGTGACGGCGGCACTGCGGCCTCAGCCCCGCCGGGCGGCGGCGATCAGGTCCTCGAGGGCGCGGTACGCCGGCTTGGGCGACAGCGGTTCGGCCCGGCGCAGGAGGCCGAAGTTGTCCTCCCGGGCGCAGGGATCGTCGCCGTCGTCTCGCACGTCGTACCAGAAGGCGGCCTTTACCCATGGGCGGGCGGCGAACAGTTGGAAGGCGTCGCCCAGGTAGCGAGCCTGGTCCGCCTCGCTCACACCCGGAGACTCGTCACGGCCGGCACACCGCTGGTTGGAGGACCAGCCGAACTCGGTCACCCACACGGGCTTGGCGCCGTCGCCCACCCGGGCGAGGAGGTCGTGAACGGCGTCGATGTGGATGAGGTTCTGGCGGCCCTCCGTGTCGGGGGAGCCGGGCGGGCCGTCGGACGGGTCGGGGTAGGGGTGTATGGCCAGGCCGTCGAAGCTGGCCCGGAACCGGGCCGCGCCGCCAGCCAGGACCGCTCCCTGCTCGTACATGGCGGACAGCCAGCGGTCGTCGGCCCGGGCCACGGCGCCACCGAGGACCGGCACCGGCCGCCCGTTGAGGCCGTGCACGGCCTCGCCCGCCAGCTGCAGGAGCTTGGCGTAGCGCCCCACGCTGGTGCGGTCGGGCGCGGCCGGGTCGGCTTCGTTCCAGAAGGTGCGGAGGTTGGGCTCGTTCCACACCTCCACGGCATCGACCTTGGTGCGCTTCACGAACCCGGCCAGGAAGCGGGCGTAGTCGGCCAGGTGGGCGTCGGTCGGGGGCAGGCGGCTCAGCCGGTTCTCCTCGGTGGGGCGAGCGGGGGCACCGCTGGCCCAACCCGGCGACGCCCACACCACCGCCAGCACCCGCAGGCCGCGGGCGTGGGCGTCGTCCACGAGCGACGCCGTGCGGGCGGCATACGCCTTGTCGAGCTTGCCCGGCTGGTCGGGCTCCGAGTTCACCCATCCGACGTCGGCGCGGATCCATCCCACGCCGGCGTCGCGCACGGCGTCGAGCTCGCCCGCCCGCACCGGCAGGCCACCGGCCCGGCATCCCCGGCCATCGCAGTTGCGGGACTCGTACAGCGAGTGCACGTTGACGCCGACCTGCACGGGGCCCACGGCCGCCGCCGGCCCGGTGGGCCTGGGCGTGGCGGAAGTACAACCGGCGGCCAGGATGGTCGCGGCCACCACGAGCGCACCGACGCGCGAGACGACAGTGCGGGCGGGGACCATGGCCACCATTGTTGACTGCCGGCCGGGCCCCGGGGCGCGCAGGCGGGGCCCCGAGGAGCCCCGCACCACACACGATGTCAGCACAGCGCGGGCAGACCGGTGGGGCCTCCCAACCCCACCGGCCGCTCATCCGTGGTCAGCGGATGCCCGCGCCCCCTACGAAGGGCTGGGGCTGATGCGAGTTGGCGCCCGATCCGGCGAAGGCCGTGCGCCCGTAGGCGAACAGACCGCCGTCGCCGGCCACGAGCAGGTAGCCGTCGCCGGTGGCGTTGGCGATCATCCCGACGATGGGCTGGTTGAGAGGGATCGACCCGGTCGAGCCGAAGAAGTGGGCATCACCGAAGGAGAAGATGCCCCCGTCGGTGGCCACCAGCCAGTAGCCATTGCCGGTGGGCGTGGCCGCCATGCCGACAACCGGCTTGTTCAGCAGCATCGACCCGGTGGAGCCGAGGAAGCGGGCGTCGCCGAAGGAGAAGATGCCCCCGTCCGATGCGACCAGCCAGTAGCCGTTGGCCGTGGGCGTCACCGCCATGCCCACGATGGGCTTGTTCAGGGGGATCGACCCGGTGGAGCCGAGGAAGCGGGCGTCGCCGAAGGAGAAGATGCCCCCGTCGGTGGCCACCAGCCAGTAACCGCGCCCGCTGGGCGTGGCCGCCATGCCCACGATGGGCTTGTTGAGCGGCACGCCGGAGAGCTGGCCGAGGGCGGGCGCATCGCCGAAGGCGAACACCCTGCCCGTGCTGGTGGCGACCCAGTACCCGCCGCCGCCGGGCGTGTTGGCCATGGCCACCGCCGGGTCAGCGGGCAGGGCCGGGGGCGAACCCAGCGACGGGGCGGTGCCGAAGCTGAGGACGGTGCCGTTGCTGTCGAGCAGCCAGTACCCGGAGCGGGTCGCGTTGCCCGACAGGTGAACGGCCAGCGGGCCGCTCGGGGCATTGGTCGACACCACCAGGTCCGGGGTGGAGACACCCGGCGTGCTGGGCTGGAACCGCACGGTGACCGAGCACGAGGCAGCCGGTGCCAGCGCCCCGCAGGTGTTGCCGACCACGGTGAAGCCCGAGCCGCCGGCCACCGACGTGCCGGTGACACCGAAGGGCAGGGTGCCGTGGTTGGCCACGTTCACCGTGCGGTCGACGGGTGCGTCACCGAGGTGCACGGTGCCGAAGTCGAGCGAGGGTGCGCCCGCCACCGGTGCTGCGAAGCCCGGCGTGGCCGAGCCCGAGAGCGGGACGGTGTGAGGACTGCCCAGGCCGTCGTCGGCCACCACCAGCGTGGCGGCCGCCGGGCCTGCGGCGTTCGGAGCGAAGGTCACCGTCACCGTGCACGAGCCCTGGGGGATGAGGACGACGCCGGTGCAGCCGCTGGCCGAGAACTGGCCGGCACCGGCGCCCTGTACGGACACGCCGGACACGTTGACCGGGGCCGTACTCAGGTTGGTGACGACGACGGGCGACGAGGAGGGCGTTCCACCGACCACGGCCGAGGCGAGAGCCAGCGGGCTGGGCGCGGTGCCCACGCCGGGCAGCAGGGTGAACACCGAGGTGGTCTCCGGGCTGGCGTTGCCGGCGGGGTCGACGGCCACGGCCCGCACCGTCGTGGTGCCGATGGGGAGGGCTTGGGTGGCGAGGACGGGCGACGCCGCCGTCGCCGGGGTGCCGTCGGTGGTGCCGTGCATGACGGCGGTGGGGTCGGTGTCGTTCATGGTCGCCGACGTGGCCACCCGGTAGACGCCCGCCGCCGGGCTCGGGGTGGGTGCGGGCGGTGCCACGGTGTCCTTCGTCATCGTCTTGGTGGCGCCCGTGATGGTCCCGGCCGCGGTGGTGTAGGCGCCGGAGGCCGTGAGGATGCCGTCGGTCAGCGACGCGACCTGCGCGGCCGGAATGGTGGCCGTGAAGGTCTGGGCTCCGGTCGGCGCCGACAGCACGGCGGGGACGGTCACCGGTGCGGTGGCTGGATTGGTGTCATCGAGGGTGACGGCGACGGCGGTGGCGTCCTGGGCCACACCGGAGATCACGACGGCGGTCCCCACGTTGGCGATGTTGACCACGGGCGTGCTCGTCGTCGTCACGCCGTACGAGGCGAGGGGGGCGACCGCGGCGCAGGCGGCCAGGGGTGCGGGCACGAAGGCCACGTCGAACGTCGTGCTCTCCGTGGGGATGAGCGGGTTGGGCCCGAGCCAGTCGGCCCGGACGAGACCGCTCATGGCCAGGCTCACGTCGGTGGCGGACAGGCCGGCGAAGGAGGCGGTGAACGCCGTCCCCGTGGCCGTGTCGTAGGTGAGGGTGCCCACCGCCCCCACGCCCGCGCCAACGCCGGCGCGGATGTCGCGGCGGCCGTTCACCGCGAACAGCGAACCGTTGACGATGCGGACGTCGAGCTGGTTGACGGGAAGCTGGTTGCCCAGGGCGTCGGCCGCGGTGCCGTGCACCTGGACCACGCCGGCGTTGTTCACCTGGGCGGTGGCGGTCACGTTCTGGATGATGGTCTGCTCGCCACCCCCGCCGGCAGGGATCACCTGGACGACGTCCTGGGGCTGGAGCAGCGGGGTGGAGCCGGTGAAGCACACCCCGCCCAGGTGGTTGACCTGGAACAGGCCGGTGGCGTCGGACGTGCCGCTGGCCGTGCCGATCTGGACGCCGTTGCGCAACACGTTGACCGTGAGGGCCGTGTTCGGGGCCTGGACGGTGGTGATGGCGTCCTGTGCCGGGAGGGTGAAGATGTTGTGCGGCGGAGCCGGCGGCGGCAGCACGACGGCTTCTGCCGGAGCCGGGATGAGCACGCTGGCCGCGGGCAGCGCCACGGCGACGAGGAGGGGAAGGAGTCGGGGCCGGACATGACGGGCACGCTGGGAAGATCTGGACACGGGCGACGACCTCGGAATGCGCCGACTCAGGGCCGGATACGACGACAATCAGCCGGTCACCTTTTGAAAACCTTCCAAGGTCCTACGACCATCGATGTAGGACGTCAATGCCACTGTGAGCGGCCGAATTTCTCAGAAATGGGCGCCTCCAGCCCTCATCATCTTTCCACATTTCCGTTTCGCCAACTTCCCGTCCCCTGGAAGGCACGGGCGATCCAGGCGACGCCCGGTGGGCCAGTACGGCGTCACGAGGGTGTTCGGCCGCCTGGCGATCGGCACGGCAATGCCCTCCCCGAACCAAACGACGACCATTGGGTGGGATGACCAGTCCTCATCTTTCTCTAATACCTGGCACATGGGTCCAGCCAATGGCCAGTGGAATTCCGCGGACCTGCTGTCCACCTATTGCTGTGTGGCTGATGGCTTTGCCCGAGAAGTCGCCGCTTATCGCCCGACGGCGCGTTCCGTGTGCAGCAACTCGCGAAGAGTGCGCATTGCTGCACGCAAAACTGCGGCCGCTGCTCTGGCCGGCCCGCCCCCTCACCGGCCGCGCCGGGCCGCGGGCACCCCATCGGTGATCCGGGTCCGGATCGACGCCCGCAGGGCGGCGTCCAGCTTCTTTCCATACCGGTCGCTGAGGTCGAAACGATCGTGGGCCACGCCGGCGGTGGTGGTGACCCGAGCGGCGTGCACGTCGGCCCCAGCGGTGGCGATGGCCACGGCCACGGCGTGGAGGAGCGTGGGCCGGTCGGCGGCCCGCACGTCGCAACTGGTGTAGAGCGCCGAGGCTCGGTCGTCGAAGGTCACCCGGGCGTCGGTCACCGGGGGCGACCACGGCGGCTGGTCGAGGGACGCCTCCAGCGCCGGTTGGAGCACCGACGGATCGGGGGCGAGCGGCGACCGGACCACGAACGCCTCCAGCGCGGCGCCGTCGGCCCACGTGGCCAGCACGGCCTGGACCACGTCCAGCCCCCACGCCGACAGCACGCCCGAGCAAGCGGCCAGGAGGCCGGGGCGGTCGCGGCTGGCCACGTCGAGGTGCCATTCGCCCGGCGATCGCCCGGGTGTGGCGACGACCCGCACCTGGCGCGGTGACGGCACCGGGGTCAGCAGCTCACACTGGCGAGCGATGTCGCTGCTGCCGTGGGCCATGAGGTAGGCGGGCGGGGCTCCGGCCACCCGTTCGGCGGGGCCGCTCGACGGGCCGACGAGCCGGGTGGCGGCCGCCCGGCGGCGCTCGACCTGGCGGCGGTCGTCGTCGCCCAACGACACCGACGACGACGGGCGGAACCGGAGCGCCCGCCCGGGTGACACCCAGGCCTTCACCGGCCCGACCGGCCGGCGCGGCGCACCTCGACGGCACCCGCCTTGTAGGACGGCTGGCGGGAATGGGGATCGAAGGACGCAGCCGTGAGGCGGTTGGTCGCAGCGTCGTGCATGGGAACGAAGACCTGGCCCCGACCGACGGTCGGGGTGATCACCGCCCGGGCGGGCATCGAACCTCTGGCAGAGCTGACGAGCACCGGGTCGCCCGGACCCACCGCCCGGGCGGCGGCGTCTTCCGGCGAGATCTCGACGTAGGCGCCGGGCGGGCTCAGGGAGCGGAGCACCGCCGACTTCGACGTTCGCGTCCGCGTGTGCCATTCGCTGGCGCTGCTCCGGCCGGTGAGGAGCAGCAACGGGAACTCGGCGGTGGGCGCTTCGGCCGGGCCGCGGGGCTCGTCGAACACGAACCGGGCCCGCCCGTCCGGGTGGAAGAAACGCCCGTCTTCGAACAGGCGGCGCTCGTCCCCG
>DASRGI010000078.1:0-8382 GCA_035651095.1 Acidimicrobiales bacterium
CGACCCCGGGCCCCACCTGTGCAACGGGGACAACAGCCTCGGGGTGGGCAACACCGGCGGCATGGAGACGGACGAGTCGTTCTGGCTCGAGCTGCGCGACCTGCCGGCCACCCAGGCCTACCGCAACGCGGTGGCGTAGACCTCGTCGATCAAGCGCAGGCGGCGGGCCTCGGCGGCATCGAGGTAGCGGCCCGCTTCCAACTCCGCCAGCACCCGCTCGGCTGACAGGCCGCTGGCGCCGGCCACCCGCTGGGCGAAGCGGTCGACCTGTCGGCGCTGGTCGTTGGCCCACCCGGCCACCTCCCGGCTCCGGCCGTCGAACGCCACCGCGGGCAAGCACAGGCGGAGGCGGGCATGGGGCGCGGCGACGCGGCGGTGGGCGACGGCCAGCACGCCGACGACGGGCCCTTCGGCCCGGCCCATGCAGGTGGCCGTCACCGGGACGCCGAGCAGGTCGATCACGTCCATGAGGGTGAAGGCGGCCTCGAAGGTGCCGCCGCACGCGTCGATCCTGAGGTCGACGGGATTGTCGCCGGACGCGTCGAGCGTCATCAGCTCGGCTGCCGCGTGGCCGGCCGTGGCGGCGTCCAGCTCGCCCGACAGCAGGACCGTGCGCCGCTCGAAGAGCTTGGCCCGCAGTTCGTCGGGCCAGTTCACCGGCGGTCCTCCTTCAGCTGCCAGTCGATGCGCTGGCCCAGGGCGGCGGCGTAGCGCTCCAAGGTGGACAGGCGTACGTCGGCGTCGCCCGATTCGAGCCGGGCCACCGCCGACTGCGACGTTCCCATGCGAGCCGCCACCTCGGTCTGGGACAGCGCGAGCTTCTGGCGCCGGGCCACCAGCGCGGCAGCGAGGGCCCGCCGGCGCTCGGCGGACATGTCCTTGAACCCCGGGAACACCGGCTCGTGGCGTCGTTCTGTCATTGGTGGCTTACCCCGAACATGATATCTCGATTTTGATATACCTTACGTCCATGACCCTGATCCCCACCGTCCTCGACCAGTCGTCCCGGGGTGACCGGGCCTTCGACATCTTCTCGTTGTTGCTCAAGGAGCGGATCGTGTTCCTGGGCCAGGAGGTGGACGACCAGATCGCCAACCTCCTGGTGGCCGAGATCCTGTACCTCGAATCGCAAGACCCCGACCGAGACATCTTCCTCTACATCAACTCGCCCGGCGGACTGGCCTACGGGGGCATGGCCATCTACGACGTGATGCAACACGTGCGCCCCGAGGTGTCGACCATCTGCGTGGGCATGGGCATGTCGGCCGCGGCCATGATCCTGTGCGGCGGCGCACCGGGGAAGCGCCTCGCCCTCCCGAGCGCCAAGATCATGATCCACCAGGGTTCGGCGGGAGCCAAGGGCGCACCGCGCGACATGGAGATCCACCTGCGCGAGGTGCTGGCCACCACCCGCCGCATGGTGGAGATCATTGCCCACCACAGCGGCCGCACCATCGAGCAGGTCGAGCGGGACATCGACCGGGACTACTACATGACCGCGGGCGAGGCCAAGGAGTACGGCCTCATCGACGAGATCCTCCTGCCCCGGCGGGGCGTCTCGGCCGAGGTGCTCGAGCTGGCCGGGCGGCTGTGATCGGCTGACCCTCAGCCGCCGTTGTCCAGCAGGGCCGACAGGCGCTTGGGCGCGGTCATGCGGTAGCTCTCCTCCACCAGCTCGGTTACCTCGTCCCAGTCGACGCCGGCATCGAAGCGCACCCCCACCCAGCCCTTGGAGCCCACGTAGGCGGGCACGAAGAAGCGCTCCGGGTCCGAGCCCACCAATGCCTCCTGCACGCCAGGCCGGGCCTTGCAGGACATGGCCGAGCGCCCGCCCTCGCCCGTGCCCGCGGAAGCGAAGATCTTGTCCCGCACCCGGAAGGTGGGATGGCCCCACGTCTCTTTCTCCACCGCCTCGGGCAGCGCCAGGCAGATAGCGCGCAGGCGAGCCACCGAATCCGCAGCAGATCCACGAGCCATTGGCCAGCATCTTGCCCCATGATCTTGGGCATGGCACCCGTCGACGACCTTCGCGCCGCGCTGGGCGACGCCGCCGTCCTCACCGGGGCCGACGACCTCGACCGGTACGAGCGTCCCGCTCGGGGCGCCGCCGGTCGGGCCGCCTTCGTGGTGCGCCCGGCGTCCACCGACGAGGTGCGGAGCGTGCTGCGATGGGCGTGGGAGCACAACGTGCGCCTCGTCCCCCAAGGCGCCAACAGCGGGTTGGTGGGCGCGTCCGTCCCGGACTCGTCGGGCACGGTCGGCGTGCTCAGCACCGAGCGGCTGACGTCCGGTCTGGTCGTCGACCCGGCCGGTCGAACCGCCGTCGTCCCCGCGGGCGTGCGGTTGTCCGCGCTGGAGGACGCGCTGGCGCCGCACGGGCTCACGTTCCCGATCGACCTGGGTGCCGACCCCACCATCGGGGGCATGGCCGCCACCAACACCGGCGGCTCGCGGGTGCTCGCCTACGGCGACGTGCGCCGGCGCGTGCTCGGCGTCGAGGTGGTGCTGGCCGACGCCGATGCCACCGTGCTCGACCTGCTCACCACCTTGCGCAAGGACAACAGCCGCATGGCCCTGCATCAGCTGTTCGTGGGATCGGGTGGTTCGCTCGGCATCATCACCAAGGTGGCGGTCGACGTGGTGGTCCGGCCCACGCACCAGGTGACGTGGTGGGTCGTGCCGGCGTCGGACGCGGCCGTGCTCGACCTCCTCGACCACTTCGAACGGGCCGCGGACGGCGGGGCCCGGCTGACCGCCTTCGAGCTGCTGTCCGGTCCGGCGTTGGCCGCCGGCCTGTCCCGTCTCGACGCCGGTGCCAACCCCTTCGCCGGTGGGGCAGTGCCCGACACGGTGCTGCTCGTCGAGCTGTCCGGCGGCGAGGGCACGGACGACGCCTTCGTGGTCGCGCTCGAGCGTGCGCCGAGCGGTTCGGTGGCCGACGCCCGGGCCGTGCCCGCGGCGCGGTCGTGGGCCGTGCGCCACGCCGTCACCGAAGGGTTGCGGGCGCGCGGCGAAGTGGTGGGCTTCGACGTGTCGGCGCCCCGCTCGACCGTGCTCGTCCTGCGCGACGAGGCGCGCCGGATGGTGACCGAGCAGTTCCCCGGTGTCGAGCTGTGCGAGTTCGGCCACATGGGTGATGGCAGCCTCCACCTCAACGTGGTGCTTCCCGGCGGCGGTGGTGGCGGTGCCATCGACGTGGCCGCCTTGCGGGCCGCCATGTATGCGTTGGTCGCCCGGCACGGCGGGAGCTTCTCGGCCGAGCACGGCATCGGTCCCTCGAACGCCGCCCAGTGGCGAGCGGCCACGCCGCCCGCCGTGCAAGACCTCACCGAGCGGTTGGTCCGCCTCTTCGACCCGCGCGGCCTGCTCGGCCACCCTGCCCTGCCCTACCGACACGAGGGGACGCACCCATGACCACGCTCCCGACCACCGCCGAACTGGCCGACGCCGCCCGCCGGGCCCTGAAGGAGTTGGGCGCCGAGTGGCCGACCGGCGAAGGCCTGCCCGCCCGCACGCCCATCACCGGTGGCGTGCTGGGGTCGCTGCCGGTGCACACGGCCGCCGGCGTGGACGCGGCCGTGGCCCGGGCGGTGGACGCCTTCGGCGAATGGCGCCGGGTGCCCGCACCCCGGCGGGGCGAGCTGGTGCGCGTCTTCGGCGATCTCCTGCGCGACCACAAGGCCGACCTGGCCACGCTCGTCACCATCGAGGCGGGCAAGATCCGCTCCGAGGCGCTGGGCGAGGTGCAGGAGATGATCGACATGTGCGACTTCGCCGTGGGCCTGTCGCGCCAGCTGTACGGCCGCACCATCGCATCGGAGCGCCCCGGCCACCGCATGACGGAGCTGTGGCACCCGCTCGGCGTCGTCGGCGTCATCACCGCCTTCAACTTCCCGGTGGCGGTGTGGGCATGGAACGCGGCGCTGGCGTTCGTGTGCGGCGACCCCGTGGTGTGGAAGCCGTCGGAGAAGACGCCGCTCACCGCGCTGGCGTGCGACGCCCTGCTGGCCCGGGCCGCGTCGGAGGTGGGGGCGCCCGCGGGGCTGAGCCACGTGCTCCTGGGCGGGCCCGAGGTCGGCGAGGCGATGGTGGATCACCCCGACATCGCCCTCCTGTCGGCCACCGGTTCCACGCGCATGGGGCGGTCGGTGGGCCCGCGCGTCGCCCAGCGATTCGGCCGCTCGCTGCTGGAACTGGGCGGCAACAACGCGGCCGTGGTGGCGCCGTCGGCCGACCTCGACCTGGCCGTGCGCGCCGTCGTGTTCGCCGCGGCGGGCACCGCCGGCCAGCGCTGCACGTCGTTGCGCCGGCTCATCACCCACCGGTCCGTGCGGGACGAGCTGGTGGAGCGGCTGGCCGCCGCCTACGCCTCCTTGCCCGTCGGCAACCCCCTCGATGACGCCACCCTGGTGGGCCCGCTCATCGACGAGCGCGCCTCCACGGCCATGGCCGAAGCGCTGGCCCGGCTACAGGCGGAAGGTGGCACCGTGCTGGCGGGCGGCGAGCGCCTGTTCGCCGACCAGGCACCCGACGCGCACTACGTCCGTCCCGCGCTGGCCGCCGTCCCCGAGCAGTCCGAGCTGGTGCTCACCGAGACGTTCGCGCCGCTGCTGTACGTCCTCGACTACGACGAGCTGGACGAGGCCGTGGCCGTGCACAATGCCGCCCACCACGGACTGTCGTCCTCCATCTTCACCCTCGACCTGCGGGAGGCGGAGCAGTTCGTATCGGCCACCGGCTCGGACTGCGGCATCGCCAACGTCAACATCGGCCCGTCCGGTGCGGAGATCGGCGGCGCCTTCGGGGGCGAGAAGGAGACGGGTGGCGGGCGGGAAGCGGGGTCGGACGCGTGGAAGGCGTACATGCGGCGGGTCACCAGCACGGTGAACTGGTCGCACGAACTCCCGCTGGCCCAGGGGGTCGAGTTCCTCTAGGCAGGGCTTCGGGGGGCGGGTGGCGAAATCCTCGGCTGACCCTCGTCGCCGAACCCCCCAACGGAGCCAGGTCATGAAGCCATCTGCCCGGATTGCCCTCGTTGCTGCCGCGCTCCTCGCCGCGGCCCTCCCCACCCCGGCCATCGGAACGCAGGCGGCCAAACCGGCTGCCGCCGCCGGCGACGCCGGGCTCCACGGAGGCAACGGCAAAGGGTTAGGGCTGTTGCCGAACTTTTCGGACCGATCGGCCCAACTGGTGCGGTTGCAGGTGGGTGCCTTCGATCCGCTGAAGGCGGCTCGACCGGCCACCAAGGGCATCTCCCTGGTCAACGAGGCGACGCTCCCTGCGGGTACGCCGCAGTACTACCTGGCCCAGGTCGAGGGGCGGCAGTACGCGGGCGCCTCGGCCGCCATCGCCGCCGCGGGCGGGACCATCGACGGCGTGATGGCCGACGACACCTACCTGGTGCGGGCCACCCCGGCCCAGCGCTCGCTGTTGGCCACGGCTTCGGCCATCCGCTGGACGGGCTTCTACCAGCCGGCGTGGCGCGTGCCGGCGGCCGTCAACGGCGTGCCCGGTGTCATGGACCTCAGCGGCCCGCAGGTCTACCGGGTGTACTCCTTCCGCCACGACCCCGACGCCAAGACCCTGGCCGCTCGCCTGTCCGCCATCCGCGGCGTGCGGGTGGTGAGCGACGGGGGCGTGACCGTGGACGTGCTGGCCACGGCCGCCCAGGTGCCGGCCATGGCGTCCGTCCCCTTCACGCAATGGGTCACCCTGAAGCCCAACTTCATGCTGATGAACAAAGACGCCCGGTGGGTCACCGACACGGGCGTGCGCGACCTGTACTGGGCCACCGCCCCCAACGGCGTGACGCCCTCGCGGTTGAACGGCGCCGGGCAGACGGCCGCTGACGCCGACACCGCCCTGAACTACATCCCCGACCAGAACGGCCGGGCCCAAGCCGACGTGCGCGACTGCTCGGACCCGGCGGGCACGGTGTGCAAGCTGGCCGACTTCACCCAGACCAAGGCGGGCATCGACGACGTCTTGACGACGACCAACAACCACAACGCCACGCCCCACCGGAAGATGTCGGCCTACTTCGACATCGGCAAGTCCGGCGTGAACCCGCCCGACCCCGACGCCCACGGCACCCACACCAGCGGCACGGTCACCGGCGACGCGGGCGTGTACGGCCAGTACGACGGGGAGGACGGGCTGGCGCCCGCCGCTCGACTGGTGTTCCAGAACATCTCCACGCGCGACGGCGGTCTCGACCTGCCCACCGACTACTACCAGTTGTTCCAGGGCGCCTACCACCCCAGCAACCCCAGCGCGGTGAGCGAGGGTTTCATCGATCCCACCAGCGGTGGGTCAGTGGCCACCGGCGGCAGCAACCCGTGTGACTGCACGGCCGGGTACGTCCCCACGCAGGACGCCCGCACCCACAACAACTCGTACGGCACGTCGCTGCCCGTCAGCCTGGGTGAGGCCACGTCCCTCGACCAGTTCGTGTGGGACCACGAGGACATGTCCATCGCCGTGGCCGCGGGCAACGCGGGCCCGGCCGCCGGCACCATCGGCGCCGACCCCGGTGCGGCCAAGAACGACTTCACCAGCGGGGCCACGTCCAACGGCCGCCAGCCCATGGTGAGCATCGACTCCCTCACCAACTTCTCGTCCCACGGGCCCACGCCCGACGGCCGCTTCGGCGTCACCGTCGTGGATCCCGGCGAGGTCATCACGTCGGCCAAGGGCGGGACCACCGACTCGTACCACTACGCCCAGGGCACGTCCATGTCCACGCCCGTCCTCACCGGAGCACTGACCTTGATGCGCCAGTACTTCTGGGACGGCTACGGGCCGGCGGACGGCAAGGGCTTCCCCACCGGTGTGCGCAACGCCGAGAACCAGCACAACCCGAGCGCCGCGCTCCTGAAGGCGGCCGTGGTCAATGGGGCCGAGCGCCTACGGGGCTACTACACCGGCGACGACGGCGACACCCTGGAAGCCCAACTGCGGGGCCAGTACCCGTCAGCCGGCCAGGGCTTCGGCCGGGTCAACCTGAGCAACTCGCTGTACTTCCAGAACGACCCCGAGAACAACTGGTACCACGACGTGTACCGGGCCGACTCGGAGGCGTTCGGCGTGTCCGGCGGCGCCCCCGTCACCCGGTCGTACCAGATCAAGGTCACCGACGCTTCCGCGCCGTTGAGCGTGAGCCTGGCCTACACCGACGCGCCCAACGCCCTGCCCGCGGGCACGCCGTCGCTGGTGAACGACCTCGACCTCACCGTCACCGCGCCCGACGGCACCACCACCTACGTCGGCAACAACTTCAACACCCGGGCCACGCCCTCGGCCGACGATGCGTTCACGCCCGCCGGTCCGGCCCAGCCCGACACGGTGAACAACGTGGAGAAGGTGCGAATCCCCTCGCCCGCGCCTGGCACGTACACCATCAGCGTGCGGGGCTCGTCCATCGCCGCCGGTCCGCAGGGCTTCGCTCTGGCCGCCCACGGCCGCATCGCCGACGCCGGCAACGATGCCACCTTCACCCCCGGCCCCGCCCGCCAGCACGACACCAAGCTGGGCGCCCCCACCATCTCCAACCTGACGGCCACGCCCGTGAGCGCCGACCTGGTGAAGGTGACCTTCACCACCGACGAGCCCTCCACGGCCACCGCCACGGGGACGGTGAAGGACGCCGAGCACACCTTCACCGACGTCTACACGTTGGACGCCGACAGCTACTACGGCGTCAAGACGGGACCGGTGGAAACGGCGCCGGGCAAGACGGCCGACCCGGTGGTCAGCACCAGCCACGAGATCTACCTCACCGGGTTCGACGCGGGAGCCACGCGCACGTTCTCGGTGACGGCGACCAACATGGGCGGCGACCAGGCGAGCAGCATGCCCATCACCTTCACCACGCCCGACAACGTGTTCCAACCCCAGGGCACCGACCAGGGCCAGCTTTCGTCACCGGCGACGACGGGCTTCCAGTGGACGACGGGCAAGCAGTTCTATGCCGGCACCATCGACGGCAGCGCCAATCTCGGGGCGTTCATGTTCCGGCTGCCCGAGTCCATCGACCCGTCCACCATCACGGGCGCCCAGGTGCAGCTCACGGGCGCCCACGACTGGGTCAGCAACGAGAACGACGACTCGGTGTTCACCGTCGACCTGCTTCCCGACTCGGTGAAGGCCAACTGGGGCACACAGGACTACAACACCATCCACTCGACCGAGGCCGCGGCCAAGGTGCCGCCCGAGACCACCGCTCATCGCGGCGGCGGGGAGACGTTCGACTACACGTTCCCGTGCACGGCCGTCGACGCGCTGAAGGCGAGCCTGTCCACGGTGAGCAACGGCCAGCGGTTGGCCCCGTTCCGGTGGGACACGTTCAGCCCTGACTCGCATGGCGTGTGGTCGGCCGAGTTC
>DASRGI010000079.1:0-2725 GCA_035651095.1 Acidimicrobiales bacterium
TCACCCGCACCGGCATCCGGGCCGCCCTCGCCTACCTGCGCATGGCCTCCGACCCCGGCGCCCTGGCCCGGTCCGACGTGCTCGACACCGTGCGCCGCCCCAGCCGCAAGATCGCCCGCAACGTGGTGGAGATGCTCACCAAGCGCCCGGCCACGTCCGTCCACGACATGCGCCGGCTGGCTTCCCGGTTGAGCGGGCGGGACGCCGAGCGCCTGGAGCGCTACGCGGCCGACCTCGAGTGGGTGGCCGACAGCCTGCGCACAGGCGGGACGGCCGCCGCTCTGCGAACCGTCCGCACGGGCATCGGGTTGGGGCAGGCCATGGACGTGCTCGACGGGTCGCGCCGGGAGGCCGACCGCTCCACCCACGCCGACGACCTGGCCGCCCTGGAGGCGGTGGCCGGGCTCCACCGCGAGGCGGCCACGTTCGAGCCGTGGTTGCGCGAGGTGCTCGGCCGGCCCGGCGATCCCAAGGGCGTGCAGCTGTCGACCATCCACCGGGTCAAGGGCCGGCAGTGGCCGTACGTCGTGGTCTACGGCGTGAACGACGGCTTGCTGCCCCACCGGCTGGCGAGCGACGAGGCCGAGGAGCGCCGCATCTTCCACGTGGGCATCACCCGGGCCTCGGCCCAGGTCGTGGTCCTGTCCGACCCCGAGGCCCCCTCGCCGTTCCTCGACGAGCTGACCGGCTCTCGAGAGCGGCGCCCCATCCGGGCGCGGGTCACCCGCCCGGCGGCGCCGGCAGCTGCGGCCGCGCCCGCGGTCGACGCCGATCCCGACGTGCGGGAGGCGTTGCGGGCGTGGCGCAAGGAGGTGGCGTCCCGGGACGGTGTGCCCGCCTACGTGGTGCTGAAGGACAACGACCTCGACGGCATCGCCGCCGCGCTGCCCCGGTCCCTCGACGAGCTGGCCCGTTGCCGGGGCATCGGCCCGGCCAAGCTCGACCGCTACGGCGACGAGCTGCTGGCCGTCATCGACACTGCCGCCGTGAAACGCTGAACCCATGCGGGTCCACCTGATCGACGGAACCTACGAGCTGTTCCGCTACCACTTCGCCGTCCCTGGGCACGTGCGGGCCAAGGGCACCAGGGGCGCGGCGACGCGCGGCGTGCTCGGCTCGGTGCTCACGCTGCTCGAAGAGGGCGCCACCCATGTGGGCGTGGCCACCGATCACGTGATCGAGTCGTTCCGCAACGACCTCTACCCCGGCTACAAGAACGGCGAGGGCATCGACCCCGACCTCAAGGCCCAGTTCCCCGTGGTCGAGCGGGCCCTGCTGGCCATGGGCGTGACCGTGTGGCCCATGGTGGAACTGGAGGCCGACGACGCCCTGGCCTCGGCCGCCGCCACTGCGGCCGCCGACCCGCGCGTCGAACAGGTGATCATCTGCACGCCGGACAAGGACCTGGGCCAGTGCGTGGTGGGCGATCGGGTGGTTCAGCTCGACCGGCGCAAGAACGTCGTGTACGACGAGGCCGGGGTGCGGGCCAAGTTCGGCGTGGCGCCCGAGTCCATCCCCGACTGGCTGGCGCTGGTGGGCGACTCGGCCGACGGCTTCCCCGGCCTGCCCGGCTGGGGGGAGAAGGCGGCTTCCACCGTCCTCAAGAAGTACCCGCACCTGGAGGACATCCCCCGGCTGGCCGAGCGCTGGGCGGTCGACGCCCGGGGCGCCCGCACCCTGGCCAACTGCCTGCACGACCACTGGGAGGACGCCCTGCTGTTCCGGGACCTGGCCACCCTCCGGGTCGACGCCCGCCTGCTGCCCGGCGTGGACGACCTGGCCTGGCAGGGCCCGACGCCCGAGTTCGCGACCGTGGCCGACGAGCTGGGCGCTCCCCGCATGCCCGAACGGGCCGAGAAGTTGGCCGCCTCCCGCCGCTGACCCCGCCCCCACTCGTCCATCCGGCAGACGTGCTTCAGGGGGTGAAGCAGTCGGGTCGCATCGTGGTGGCGAGGGCGTCGCCCAGCAAGCGCAGATAGTCCGCCCGGGGTAGCTCGACGGCGCCGAGCGACGCCAGGTGCGGCGTGCACCACTGCACGTCGAGCAGCGTGGCCCCGCCCTCCCGCAGCAACGACACCAGCCGGACCAGCGCCGCCTTGGACGCGTCGGTGCGCCGGTGGAACATCGACTCGCCGGCGAAGAGCCCGCCGATCGAAAGTCCGTACAGCCCGCCCGCCAGCTGGCCGTCGTCGAGCGACCACGCCTCCACGCTGTGGGCCCACTCCAGCTCGTGCAGCCGCCCGTACGCCCGCCGGATGTCGCGGGTGATCCACCCGTGCGGGCGCCGGGGGTCGGCGCAGGCGGCCATCACCTCGGCGAAGGCGGTGTCGATCCGGATCTCGTAACCGGCCAGCGACCGGCGCAGCGACCGGCTGATCCGCAGCCCGTCGAGGGGGATGACGCCGCGCGGGTCGGGCGACCACCACGCCAGCACGCCGTCGGCGGGCATGGGGAAGATGCCCTGGCGGTAGGCGGTCAGGATCGTGGCGGGTTCGAGGTCGGCGCCCACGCCCACGATCTCGCCCTCCACGTCGAGCGGGTCGGGAAAGTGCCAGGCCACCGGGTCCTCAGAGCCGGACCGCGTCCAGGCTGATGCCCGCGGCCCAGCGCTTGTGCAGCTGGGCGTACACGCCGCCGGCTCGCACCAGCTCGGCGTGGTTGCCCTGCTCGACCAGTCGGCCGCCGTGCATGACCAGCACGACGTCGGCCCGCTCGGCCGTGGCCA
>DASRGI010000080.1:0-6440 GCA_035651095.1 Acidimicrobiales bacterium
AACCCGAAGGCCTTCATCCCCCACGCGGCGTTGCTGCGTCAGGCTTTCGCCCATTGCGCAAGATTCCCCACTGCTGCCTCCCGTAGGAGTCTGGGCCGTGTCTCAGTCCCAGTGTGGCTGGTCGTCCTCTCAGACCAGCTAGCCGTAGAAGCCTTGGTGGGCCATTACCCCACCAACAAGCTGATGGCCCGCGAGCCCCTCCCAGAGCGATGAATCTTTCCTCAGCAGACCATGCGATCCGCTGAGGACATCTGGTATTAGCCCCGGTTTCCCGGGGTTATCCCAAACTCTGGGGCAGGTTGCTCACGTGTTACTCACCCGTTCGCCACTAGGTCTTCCCCGGTGTTGCCACCGGTTGGACCCCGTTCGACTTGCATGTGTTAAGCACGCCGCCAGCGTTCGTCCTGAGCCAGGATCAAACTCTCCATCGAGATCGTGCCCCGGGCGAACCCGGTTGCGATCGGTAGAGAGCCGGTCTCCGGGGCACTGCACCCCTTTGACCGACTGGCACCAAGACGGACTGGTCATTCGACCGGCCGAAGCCGATCAATTTCGCAATTGTCCGTTTCAGTGCATTGACTTCGCGAGACGCTCACGCGCCTCACCCGCACTGGCTTTTGGTATTTCCTCTGTTCCGTTTTCAAGGAGCACCGTGAGCGCCGGGCACGCGTCTCCCCACGCGGGAGAGTCCGTTGGTGCGACCGGTGCGCTGGTTCGAGGGCCACAACGTGCCGTTGCCGGCCTGGCTGCGCTTCCTCGACTCCGTGGCTCGGGACGGGTGACCCGTTTCCCGAGCGGCTTGTCACTCTAGCACATGCGCCAGCCCTGTCAAACGGCTGTGAAGTGCTTGGCGTGACGCCAGGGACAGGGTAGCGCACCCCGGTGCCCGGATTGCCACCGCTGGCGGCGTCCCAGGAGGGAGAATCGACGGATGCGCCGGCTCATCGCCCTGCTCGCCGCGCTGGCGGTGGCGGCCGGGGCGTGCTCGTGGAAGACCAAGCCCCTGGCCGTGGACGACCAGGCGCTGGCGGAGTCGTCGCGCATCTACACGGCCGACGGCACCCTGCTCGCCACCCTGCACGCCGAGGAGAACCGGGAGTCGGTGTCGATCGACGCCATGCCGAAGACCCTCCAGGATGCGGTGGTCGCCATCGAGGACGCCCGGTTCTGGCAACACAAGGGGGTGGACGCCAAGTCGGTGGTACGGGCCGTCTACGCCAACACCAAGTCGGGCAAGGTGGTGGAGGGCGGCTCGACCATCACGCAGCAGTACGTCAAGAACGAGTTGGTGGGCAACGACCGCAACGCCCGGCGCAAGCTGCGCGAGGCGGCCCTGGCCTACCAGTTGGAGCGCAAGTACACGAAGGCCAAGATCCTGGAGCTGTACCTGAACTCGATCTACTTCGGGAACGGCGCCTACGGAGTCCAGGCGGCCGCCCACACGTACTTCGGGGTGTCGGTCGACAAGCTGGATCTGGCCCAGTCGGCCCTCCTGGCCGGGCTCATCCGGGCGCCCAGCACCACCGACCCGTACGACCACCGCGATGCGGCCGTGGCCCGGCGCAAGCAGGTGCTCGACAAGATGGTCGAGCAGGGCCTGGTCCCGCCCGACCAGGCCGACCAGGCCGCGGCGCAACCGCTGCTGCCGAGCACCACGCCCCCCGGCGATCAGTACGCGGCGCCGTACTTCGTGGAGCGGGTGAAGAAGTTCATCCTCGAGGACCCCCGCTTCGGCGCCACGCCGGCCGAGCGCAAGCACCTGCTGTTCGCAGGGGGCCTGCGCATCGAGACCACGCTCGACCTGGCCAAGCAGGCCGAGGCCGAGGACGCCGTGGCCAAGGTGCTGTCGAAGCCGGGCACCGACCCGTCGGCCGCGGTGGTGTCCATCGAGCCCCGCACCGGTTACGTGCGAGCCCTCGTCGGCGGGCGGGACTTCTTCGGCGGCGGGCCCCAGGCCAAGTTCGACCTGGCGACCCAGGGCACCCGGCCGGCGGGCTCGTCGTTCAAGCCCTTCGTGCTCGCCGCCGCGCTCGAGAAGGGCGTGCCCCTCACCAAGGTGTACGACGCCCCCGCCCACATCGACATCCCTCTCACCCGCCAGACGTGGAGCGTGGAGAACTACGAGGGCGAGACGCTGGGGCGCATGAACCTGATCGACGCCACCGTGCACTCGAGCAACACGGTGTTCGCTCAGCTGATCATGGACGTGGGGCCGGCCGACGCCGTGGCCATGGCCGCCAAGATGGGCATCACCTCACCCCTGCTCCCCTACCCGTCGGCCGTGCTCGGCACCAACGACGTCAGCCCCTACGAGATGGCCGATGCCTACGCCACCTTCGCCAACCGCGGCCTGCAGGTGACGCCCACCCTGGTCACCCGGGTGCTGGACAGCAACGGCTCCGTCATCTACGAGCACGAGCACGCGCAGCGGCGGGTGATGAAGCAGGAGACGGCCGACGCGGTGACCGACGTCCTGCGCCAGGTCGTGGACCGGGGCACGGGCGTGGACGCCCGTATCGGCCGGCCGGTGGCGGGAAAGACGGGTACGGGCGAGGAATGGCGGGATGCCTGGTTCGTGGGCTTCACGCCCGACCTGGTGACGTCCGTGTGGGTGGGCTTCCCCAAGGGCCAGATCTCGATGGTGCCGCCCACCACGCGCATCCGGGTGCTGGGGGGCACGTGGCCGGCCCAGATCTGGCAGCTCTACATGAGCAAGGCGCTGGCGGCGGTGCCTGAGTCCAATTTCGCACCGCCCCCGCCACTGGTGTTCGGGGCCGAGCAGCCACTCGCCACCGTGACCAACGTGCTGGGCATGCCCGTGGACCAGGCCGAGGCGGCCTTGAGCCGGGACGGGTTCCAGGCCGTGCGCCTCCTGAAGCCGAGTGACCAGTACCCGCCCGGGTATGTGATCGACGAATCGCCCGCGGCCGGCAGCCAGGCGCCGGGTGGGTCAGCGGTGACGGTGACGGTGGCCAGCGGGCCGGCGTCGGCGACCGTGCCGGACGAGCTCGACGCCACCGAGGCCGCGGCCGTGAAGGCCATCACCGACGCCGGGTTGGTGGCGAAGGTGATCCGCCAGCAGGAGCCCAAGAGCCCGGGCGCGGCCAGCCGGGCGGGCAAGGTGTGGAAGCAGACGCCCGTGGGCGGGACCCGGGGCGACCGCAACATGACCGTGACCATCTGGGTCAACCCGGGGACGCCGGCCAGCACCAGCACGACGGGCGGGCCGTAGCAGCCCGAAACGCCGTGCAGAGGTGCTTCAGGGGGTGCCGGCTGGGCGGGGGCTTCGCACGCCACCTTGCCGTACGCATCGCCCGACGGCGCCTTTTGTGTGCACCAACTCGTGAATAGTGCGCACTACTGCACACAAAGCGGGGCGAGGGGCACGGGCCGAGCAGCGGGGGCGAGCAGCGCTGGGTCAGTGCCGGGGGGCGCGGGAGACGTGGGGGTCGCCGGGGACGTACCAGCGCCACGGGTGCTCGTCGCCCCGGCCGGCGGCGATGCCGATGCGGGTGCTGTTGCCGGGCGACGGGGGCGGGGGCGTGCCGTCGTCGGCCACGGTGACGCCCCGGTCGGCCACGACCAGATCGGCGCCGTCGAACGTGCCGTCGAGCCCGAGGGCCTGGCACAGCTTGGCCGGGCCGCTGCACAGGTCTTTGTCGGAGCGGACCGGCCGACGGAGGCCCCGGGCGGCGCGCATCTCTTCCAGCCCCGACACCGGCGACAGCGCTCGCAACAGCACGGCCACGCCCTCGTCCTCGTCACCGCACACGGCATTGGCGCACCAGTGCATCCCGTACGTGAAGTAGACGTACAACAGCCCGGGCGGGCCGAACATCGACGCGTTGCGGTTGGTGCGGCCCCGGAAAGCGTGGCTCCCGGCGTCGATGCTGCCGCAGTACGCCTCCACCTCCACGATGCGCCCGATCCGCTCGCCGTGGACGAGCAGCTTGTTCAGCAGTTCGGGAGCGACGTCTCGGGGGTCGCGTCTGAAGAAGGCACGCTTCAAGGCGCCTTGAACCGCTCCTCGTCCCTGGCCAGCCGGTCGCCGAAGCGCTCGAGCTGCTTGGCCACCGGGGCGGGGCCGGCCGCCCCGGGCGACGTGCGCCGGGTGACGGCGGTGCCCGGTTCGAGCAGGAAGAGGGCGTCGGCGCCCAGCGCGGGGTGGGCCTCGACCAGCTCGGACAGGGGCACGTGGCGCTCGATCGAGTCACGCACCAGCCCGCCCACCACGGTGTGGGCCTCACGGAACGGCATGCCCCGGGCCACCAGCCACTCGGCCAGATCGACGGCCGAGGACGCTTCGGCGTCGGCCGCCGCCTGCATGCGGGGGGCGTCGAACGTGGCCGTGGCCAGCAGCCCGCCCAGGGCCGCCAGCGCCAGCTGCACCTGGTCGATCGCGTCGAACAGGGGCTCCTTGTCCTCCTGCAGGTCCCGGTTGTACGACAGGGGCAGACCCTTCAACATGGCCAGCACCCCCGTGAGGTGGCCGATCAGCCGGCCCGCCTTGCCCCGGGCCAACTCGGCGATGTCGGGGTTCTTCTTCTGGGGCAGCATGGACGAGCCGGTGGCGTAGGCGTCGTCCAGGCGCACGAACCCGAACTCCTCGCTCGACCACAGCACGACCTCCTCGCCGATACGCGAGAGGTGGACGCCGAGCAGGGCCAGGTCGAACAGGGCCTCGGCCACGAAGTCCCGGTCGGACACGGCGTCGAGGGAGTTCTCGAAGCGGGCGGCGAAGCCCAGGTCGTCGGCCACGGCGTCGGGGTCGAGAGGCAGGGACGACCCGGCCAGCGCTCCCGCGCCCAGCGGCGATACGTCCATGCGCTCGATGGTGCGGGCCAGGCGGTCGACGTCGCGCGCCAACGCCCACCCGTGGGCCAGCAGGTGGTGGGCCAGCAGCACAGGCTGGGCCCGCTGCAGGTGCGTGTAGCCGGGGAGGTAGATGTCCCCGCTGGTGACGGCCCGGTCCTGCAGGACCCGCTGCAACGCCAGCACCCGCCGGGCCGTCTCCGCCAGCTCCCGCTTGGTGAACAGGCGCAGGGCGGTGGCCACCTGGTCGTTGCGGCTGCGCCCGGTGTGGAGCTTCGCCCCCACGAGGCCGGCGATCTCGGTGACGCGCCGCTCGATGGCGGTGTGCACGTCCTCGTCGCCCGGCTGGAACTTGAAGGTCCCGTCGGCCAGCTCCTCGGCCACGTGGTCGAGGGTGGCGAGGAGGATGCCCACCTCGTCGGGCGTGAGCACGCCGCCCCGGCCCAGCCCCCGCACGTGGGCGCGGGAACCGGCGAGGTCGTCCCCTGCCAGCCGCCGGTCGAACGGGAGGCTGACGGTGAAGGCCATCAGCTCGTCCGACGGGCCGTCGCCGAAGCGGCCCGACCAGAGCGTCACTGGGACGCGCCCCCGACACCGCCAACGCCGCCCTGGCGGGCCGCCCACGTTTCCACCCCGAGCCCCCACAGGCGCACGAAGCCCTCGGCGTCCTGGTGGCGGAAGGCGTCGGCCGCGTCGTAGGTGGCAAGCGAATAGTCGTACAGCGAGACGTCGCTGCGCCGGCCGTCGACGTGGCAGCGGCCCGGCTCCAGGTGGAGGCGGACGTCGCCGGTGACGTGGCGCTGCGACTCGGCCACGAAGCCGTCGAGGGCCTGCTTCAAGGGCGAGAACCACAGGCCGTCGTACACGAGCTCGGCGTAGCGGATGTCGAGCCGTTGCTTCTCTCGGGCCAGGTCCCGCTCCAGGGTGATGGATTCGAGGTCGGCGTGGGCCATGATCAGCGCCAGGCTGGCCGGGCACTCATAGGTCTCCCGGCTCTTGATGCCCACCCGGCGGTTCTCCACCATGTCCAGCCTGCCCCATCCGTAGGACCCAACGGTGGCGCCCAGCTGCTCGATGAGTTGGACCAGGCCCAGGCGCTCCCCGTCCAGGGCGACGGGCACGCCCTGCTCGAAGGAAACGACCACGTCGCGGGGCTCGGTCTCGGTGGGCAGGGTGAGGCCCCACACGCCCTCGGGCGGGCGGGCCCACGGGTCTTCCATCTCGCCGCACTCGATGGCCTTGCCCCAGAGGTTGTCGTCGATGGAGTAGAGCTTCTCCTTGCTGGCGGTGATGGGGATGTCGTGGGTTTCGGCGTAGACGATGGCGTCCTCGCGGGTCATGCCCCACACCCGCACCGGGGCCACAACTTCCAGGTCCGGAGCCAGGGCCCGGGTCGACACCTCGAACCGCACCTGGTCGTTGCCCTTGCCCGTGCAGCCGTGGCCCACGGCGTCGGCCCCGAACTCGCGGGCCGCGGCCACCAGGTGCTTGACGATCACCGGCCGGGACAGGGCCGACACCAGCGGGTACTTGCCCTCGTACAGGGCGTTGGCCTGGAGGGCGGGCACGCAGAAGTCGCGGGCGAACTCGTCGCGGCAATCGACCACGACCGCCTCCGACGCGCCGGC
>DASRGI010000081.1:0-7303 GCA_035651095.1 Acidimicrobiales bacterium
ACCGCGCCCCCGTGGCCAGCTCGGTCGTGAGCACCCGCTCGGACGACAGGTCGTCGCGCACGGCGGGTACGTGGATGAACGGGTGGCGGTCGTAGAACGCGGCGAACAGCCTCTGGTTCTTGGCCTCCAGCCGGTAGTCCAGCTCCTCGGTCAGCCGGGTCTTGAGCTCGTCCACGATGGGACCGGGATCGAGGCCGGGGAACATCATGCCCACGGCCTGGACCAGCAGCTGGGTGTTGTCGAGGTCGGTGCGGATGGCCCGGTCGACACCGGGGTACTGCACCTTGACCGCCACGGCTTGGCCGTCGTGGGTGATGGCCCGGTGGACCTGGCCGATGGACGCGGCGGCGATGGGTGTCGGGTCCCACTCGGCGAACAGCTGGTCGGGTGACGCGCCAAGCTCATGCGCGACGACCTCGGCGGCCAGCGACCCGCTCATGGGGGGTGCGTCCTGCTGCAGCGACGCCAGCGCTTCCCGCATGGGCGCGGGCAGCCCGTCGTCCAGGAAGCTGGCCAGCTGGCCCAGCTTCATGAGCGCGCCCTTCATGTTGCCCAGGGCCCCGGCCACGTCGGCGGCCGTGCGCAACTCGTGCTCGCGGTCCAGCTCCTCCCGGCGCTCGGCCGAGGCGAATACCCGGCGGGCCTGGTGGGCGGCCTGGCGCCGGCCCAGGCGCCCGCCCAGCTGGGCCAGGGCCAGGTTGCGGCCCGCCCGGCTGTGCAGCGGGCCCCGGCGGCGAACGGTAATGGCGGCGACGGTGGCGGCGGCGACCAACCCGGCGCCGGCCGCCAGCCCCCGCCGGCTCACCACTCGTTCCAGTGGGTGACCGCCTCCACCGGCACGCGGGCGGCGGGCTTGAAGTCGGTCCCGATGCTGTAGGCCACGGGGATGAGGCCGACCTGGGTGAAGTCGTCGTGGGGGATGCCCAACAGCTCGGCCGCCTCCCGCTCGTAGGCCAGGTGCAACGAGGTCAACACCGTGCCCAGGCCCCGGGCCCGGGCGGCCAGCATGAAGCTCCACGCCGCGGGGATGACCGAGGCGAAGAAGCTCACGGGCGAACCCGACCGGGTGCTGCCCAGACGCCCGGGCGCACAGGGGATGACGTGCACGGGGACCTCGTGCAGATGGTGGGCCAGGTAAGCGGCGGACGACTTCACCGCGTCGTAGCGCTCGTGGCGGGGGTCCCCCTCGGGCCACGTGTTGCTCCCGGCCGCCGCGTACTGCTCCCACGACTTGGCGTAGAGGGCGGCCAGCCCGGCCCGCTTCTCGGCGTCGTCGACCACCATGAAGTGAAACCCCTGGCGGTTGGAGCCGGTGGGCGCCTGCAGGGCGATCTCGATGCAGCGCGCCACGACCTCGCGCTCCACCGGGCGCGTGAGGTCGAGGCGCTTGCGCACCGACCGGGTGGTGGTGAGCAGCTCGTCGGGAGTGAGGTCGAGGGTCATCGGCCTCATCATGGCCGAGGCGACGGTGGCTAGGAGAAGTGCTTCATGAGCTGGCCGAACTCGTCGGCTGGCCCGTTGGGCACGATGTAGCCCTCTTCGTTGCGGATCTGGTCGAAGTGGTCGCGCACGTCCTCGAGGGTGAGCTCGGGGTTGTAGTAGCCCTCGGTCAGCCCGATGAAGAAGCGGGCGATGCGACCGCCGGCGGCCGAGTAGATCTCGCCGGTGACGGGGCAGTCCTCGTGGACCAGCCAGGCCACGATGGGCGACACCAGCTTGGGGTCGAGCTTGTCGGCCAGTGGGCCGAGCAGCTCTTCCGTCATGCGGGTCTTGGCCACGGGGGCGATGGCATTGGCCTTGATGTTGTACTTGGCGCCCTCGGCCGCCAGCACCCGGGTGAAGCCGACCAGGCCCATCTTGGCGGCGCCGTAGTTCGACTGGCCGAAGTTGCCGAGGATGCCGGAGTTGGACGACGTGTTGACGATGCGGCCGTAGCCGTTCTCCCGCATCTTGAGCCACGCCGGGCGGGTGACGAAGAAGGCGCCTCGGAGGTGGACGTCGAGCACCGGGTCGAGCAGGTCGGGCGTCATGTTGTGGAACGTCTTGTCCCGCAGGATGCCGGCGTTGTTGATCACGATGTCGACCCGGCCGAAGTTGTCGATGGCGGTCTGGACGATGGCCTCGCCGCCCTCGGGGGTGGACACCGAGTTGGTGTCGGCCACGGCCACGCCGCCCAGGTCCTCGATCTCCTTGGCCGTGGTGTGGGCCGGCCCCTCGGACCCGCCGCCCTCGCCGCTCACCGAGCCGCCGAGGTCGTTCACCACGACCTGGGCGCCCCGCGAGGCGAGCAGCAGCGCGTGCTCGCGGCCCAAGCCGCCGCCCGCGCCGGTGATGATCGCAACCTTGCCGTCGTACCCGAGGTCAGCCATGCCCGGAAGGTAGTCCGTCGCTTGACTGGTTGGTCAAGTCGGAACCCCTCACTTGCCGGCGGCGGTCCGCTCCATGGCCTCGGCCCGCAGGCGCTTGTAGTCGACCTTCCCGTTGGGCGCCCGCCCGATGGTGTCGACCTGGAGCACGCGCTTGGGCGCCTTGTACGGGGCCAGTCGGGCCTTCACGTGGGCGATGACGTCGGCCTCGTCGAGCGACGCGTCGGGATGGAGCTCCACCATGGCGGTGATGGCCTCACCCCACTTCTCGTCGGGGATGCCGACGCACACCGCGTCCCGCACCGACGGGTGGGTCTTGAGGGCCTCCTCCACTTCCTCGGGGAAGACCTTCTCGCCGCCCGTGTTGATGCACACCGACCCGCGGCCCAGCAGGCGCAGGGTGCCGTCGGCGTCGACGGTGGCGTAGTCGCCGGGGATGGAGTAGCGCACGCCGTCGATGACCTTGAAGGTCTTGGCCGACTTCTCGGCGTCCTTGTAGTACCCCATGGGCGTGCGGCCCTTGACGCCCACCATGCCCACTTCGCCCGACCCCGGTTCCACGAACCGGCCGTCGTCGGTGATGACGATGGTGTTGGCCCCCACCGCGAACTTGGCCGTCTGGGCAGCCGACCCGGCGGCCGAGATCGACGCCCCCATGCCCAGGGCCTCGGACGACGAGAAGGCGTCGAGCAGCAGCATCCCCGGATGGTGGCGGAGCAGGCCGTCCTTGGTCTCCTGGCTCCACATCACGCCCGACGACACGATGTACATCAGGCTGGAGATGTCCCACTTCCCGGGGTTGGCGTCGAGGGCGCGGAGCACGGGCTTGGCGAAGGCGTCGCCCACGATGGCGAGGGCGTTCACGCCCTCCCGGTCGACCGTCTCCAGCAGCTCGTCGGCGTCGAACGTGCGGTTGTGCAGGGTGACGCAGCAGCCGCCCGAGTCGAGGGCGTTGAAGGTGGAGAAGGCGCCGGTGCCGTGCATGAGCGGGCAGGCGGGCGTGATCTTCAGGCCCGGGCCCTGGATGAGCGTGCCCACGGCCGGGTAGTCGGGTTCGTCGGGCAGGCGCACGGCGGCTGACTCGTTGAGCGACATGATCAGGTCGTCCTGCCGCCACATCACGCCCTTGGGCAGGCCCGTGGTGCCGCCGGTGTAGAGCATGTAGAGGTCGTCGCCGTCCCGGCCCCACGATCCCTGCACGGACTGGCCGGCCTTGCCCGCCGCCGCCACCTGCTCGTAAGGGATGGCCCACTCGGGGCACCCGCCGTCGGTCCCGTCATCGACCCACAGCCAGCCCTTGACCTTGGGCAGCTTGCCCCGGAGGACCTCGACCCGGTCGGCGAAGGTGGCGTGGAACACGACAGCCACGGCGTCGGCGTTGTCCCAGAGGTACAGCAGCTCGTCGTCGGCGTAGCGGTAGTTGGTGTTCACGGGAGCGAGGCCGGCTTTGAAGATGCCGAACATCGACTCCATGAACTCGTTGCCGTTGTAGAGGTAGTGGGCGACCTTGTCCTGCTTGGCCACGCCCAGCTCGAGCAGGGCGGCGGCCACGCCGTTGGCCCGGGCGTCGAAGCCGGCCCAGCCCACCCGGTTGTCGCCCTGGACGAGGGCGGGTGCGTCCGGCACCCGCTCGGCGACGGCTTCCCACAGATCAGCGAAGTTCCACCCAGACATGCGCGTGCGATCCCCCTGATGAAGATGACGGTCGTGTCAGTCTACGTTTAGCGTTCGACCATGGACTTCGAGCTTCCTGGTGACGACGACCCCCGGCGCCTGTCCGTGCGGGAATGGCTGGCCGCCCATCCCCGGCCCAGCGGGCGCGAGCTGGCCGAGGCCGGGTACGTCGCTCCCCACTGGCCCAAGCCGTGGGGCCTCGACGCCGACCCCATCCACCAGCTCGTCATCGACGAGGAGCTGCGAGCGGCGGGGGTGGCTCGGCCCGCCAACCCCATCGGCATCGGCTGGGCGGGTCCGACCATCCTCCACGCGGGCACGCAGGAGCAGAAGGACCGCTACCTGTTCCCGATCCTGTCGGGCGAGGAGATGTGGTGCCAGCTCTTCAGCGAGCCGGGCGCCGGCTCGGACCTGGCCAACCTGGGCACCCGGGCCATCAAGGACGGCGACACCTACGTGGTCAACGGCCAGAAGATCTGGACGTCGCTCGGCCACGTGTCCAAGTTCGGCATCCTGATCGCCCGCACCAACCCGGACGCCCCCAAGCACAAGGGCGTGTCCTACTTCGTGTGCCCCATGGACTCGCCCGGCATCGAGGTCCGGCCCATCGTGGAGATGACCGGTGCGCACACGTTCAACGAGGTGTTCTTCGACGACGTGCGCATCCCGGCCGAGAACCTGGTGGGGGCCGAGAACGAGGGGTGGGGCCTGGCCAAGGTGACGCTGGGCAACGAGCGGGTGTCGCTGTCCGGCGAGGGCGCGCTGTGGGGGCGGGGGCCGACGGCGGGCGACCTGCTCGACGCGGTGCGGTCCCGCGGGGGCGTGGCCGACCCGATCATGCGCCAGCGCTTGGCCGCGCTGTTCGTCGAGTCCGAGGTGCTGCGGCTCATCCGCCTGCGGACGGTGAGCGCCAAGGTCCAGGGGAAGCAACCGGGGCCCGAGGCGTCGGTGCGCAAGGCCCTGGCCGACGAGCACGGGCAGCACATCATGGGCCTGGCCAAGGACCTGGCGGGCACGGCGGGGATGCTGAACGACGCCGGCCCCCTGGGCAGCGCTGGGGGCGAGTGGGGGTTCGGCTACCTGTTCGCCCCGGCGCTCACCATCGGGGGCGGGACGTCCGAGGTCCAACGCAACATCATCGCCGAGCGGGTGCTGGGCCTGCCCCACGACATCGACGTGGAGGCCGGAAGAACCTGGGCCGAGAACCGCCGGGCCTGACGGTCCCGGCCGTCGCCCTCACCGCCCGGCCCTCGCCGTCCCCACCGTTCGGCCCCCTCACCGTTCGGCCCTCACCGTTCGGCCCTCACCGTTCGGCCCTCACCGTTCGGCCCTCACCGTTCGGCCCTCACCGTTCTCGTAACGCTGGCGCCGCCTATGACGGCGTGAGCGTTACGAGAATGGCTGGGGGGGGTTGGGGCTGGCGCCGGACGGGAGTGACTACGTCCGGCTAGTCCGTCCCAGGGAAAATGGCTCGTTCGGGCCATGGCTCCCCATGTGCGCATGCGTCACCCTTTGGGCGTGGGGGGTGACGTCATGTATCGAGTGGTGCTCGTCGACGACGAAGAGCCGGTCCGCGCCCTGATCGGCATCACGCTGGGGCTCGACCGGCACTTCTCGGTGGTGGGGGAGGCGAGCGACGGGCAGCAGGCGGTCGTCCTCGTGAACCTCCAGCACCCGGACGCCGTCGTCCTCGACCTGATGATGCCGAACGGGGGTGGCATGGCCGCCATTCCCCAGATCCTCGAGGCGTCGCCCGAGACCAAGATCGTGGTGTTCTCGGCGCTCTCGGCCGACCAGGCCATGGACGAGGCCCTGGCCAGCGGCGCCCACGCCTACATCGAGAAGAGCAAGTTCTCCACGGAGCTGCCCGAGGTGCTCCAGCGCGTGTGCGCGGCCCCGGTGTAGCTCCGCCTACGGCTGCCCGGTCCGGGGGGACCAGGCGCCGTCACCCGTGAGCGCGTGCTGTGCCCACCGGTGCGGGGTGGCCAGCACCGCTCGCGGGTAGTCCTCGAACAGCCAGCGGGCGAAGTTGCGCCGCGTCCAAGGCGTCGCCGCGGCGATGCGTAGGGCGCCCCGGGCTCCCTTGCGGTGGGCCAGGACGCGGGACAGGGCGCCGGCCAGCCGGTTGTCGACGGCCAGGCCCCGTCTGATCGCCACCGGGTAGGCGCTCGTGTTCCCGGCGAGGATCGACTCGGCCGCCAGCACGCCGGTCTCGAGGGCCTGGCCGATGCCCTCGCCGGTCATGGGATCGGTGGCCCGGGCGGCGTCGCCCACGAACAGGACGCGGCCACCGGCGGCGGTGAGGTCCGTGCGCTCGACCCGGGCGGGGATGGGCCAGGCCTTGTGGGGTGCCTCGGGTTGGGCGTTCTCGCCCAGGACGGCGCGGATGTGGGGGCGGGCCAGGAGGTCGGACCACTGGTCCTTCATGGCCGACGTGGGTTGGCTGTGGGCGCCGCGTTGGATACCGAAGCCCACGTTGGCCCGGCCGTCCGCGAGGGGGAAGGACCAGGCGTAGCCGGGCAGCAGGTCGGGCTCGAACCAGACCCAGAGCTGGGTGGCGGCGGGCTCGGCCACGTCCCGGAAGTACTGGCGGAAGGCGTGCCACTCGCCCAGGTAGCCGCGCTCCGCCTCGTCGGTCACGCCCAGGTACTTGCGCAGGGGCGACCACATGCCGTCGGCGCCGATGACGTACTGGGCCGAGACGGTGCCGATGCCCTCGACCTCGAGGTCGGTACCCGTCGCCCCGGTCACGGCGTGGCCGTCGTGCACCTTGACTCCCGCGGCCCGGGCCACGTCGAGCAAGGCCGCGTCGAGGTCGGCCCGCCGGGCCACGGCGCCGAACGTCCCCCGGTCGCGGGGGAACGGGAAGCACGCCGTGCGCCCCGACGGCGAGCGCACCCACACGTCCTCGACCACGTGCCACGACGCCACCGCATCGGGCCGCAACCCCAACTGCTCCAGCCGCCGCAGTGCCCCGGTCGTCAGCCCGTCGCCGCAGCACTTGTCCCGGGGGAAGCGGGCCTTGTCGACCAGCACGACGTCCCGCCCGGCCCGGGCCAGGGTGATGGCGGCCGCCGCCCCCGCGGGACCACCCCCCACCACGGCGACGTCGGCAGAAAGCACCCGGTCAGGCTAGTGACCTGAGTCGTTGATCCGCGCGCAGTAGGAGGCGAGGCTGTCGAGGATGTCGTCGGCGGTCTTGTGCCAGACGAATGGCTTGGGTTCGTCGTTCCAATTGGTGATCCAGGTGCGGATCGAGGCGA
>DASRGI010000082.1:0-4767 GCA_035651095.1 Acidimicrobiales bacterium
CATCGCGCTCGTGGGGAGCGAGTCCACGCTGGCCGGCGCGGCCAGGCGCCGGTTCTCGGCCACGAGGGCAGCCGCCGTGTAGTGGGCGATCATGAGGCCCGAGTCCACGCCGGGGTCGTGGGCCAGAAAGGCGGGCAGGCCGTGCGACCGGGCCACATCGAGCATCCGGTCGATGCGCCGCTCGGCGATGGCGCCCACCTCGGCCGCGGCGACGGCCAGGAAGTCACACGCCAACCCGAGAGGAGCGCCGTGGAAGTTGCCATTGGACTCGACCCGCCCATCGGGCAGCACCACCGGGTTGTCGATGGCCGACGCCGACTCGCGCGCCGCCACCTCGGACGCGAACGTCAGCGTGTCGCGCGCCGCGCCCGCGACTTGGGGGGCGCAGCGTACCGAGTAGGCGTCCTGCACGCGCGGGTCGTCGTGCCGGTGCGAAGCCACGATTTCGGACCCGTCGAGCAGGCGCCTGATGTTGGCGGCGCTGGCCACCTGGCCCGGGTGGGGCCGCAACTGCTGCAACGCTTCATCGAACACCCGGTCGGTGCCCAGCAGCCCTTCCACGGTGAGGGCGGCGGTGATATCGGCCGTGCGCAGCAGGCGCAGGGCGTCGTCGCACGCCAGGACCAGCATGCCCAGCATCCCGTCCGTGCCGTTGATGAGCGACAACCCCTCCTTGGCCGCCAGCGTGATGGGCGCCGGCGCCGGCGTCGTCCCTTCACCGATGAGAGCCAAGGCCACGTGGGCCAGCGGGGCCAGGTCGCCGCTGCATCCCAGCGAGCCGTGCTCCGGCACCATCGGGGTGATGCCGGCGTTGAGCAGGCCGATGAGCGCTTCCGCCACCAGCGGCCGGGCGCCGGTATAGCCCGTGGCCAACGTGCGGGCCCGCAGCAGCATCATGGCCCGCACCACCTCCCGCTCCACCGGCGGCCCCATGCCCGCGGCGTGCGAGCGCACCACCGCGTGCTGGAGGTTCACGCGCGAGCCGGGCGGGATGTGTCGCGTTGCGAGCGCTCCGAAGCCGGTGGACACGCCATAGACCGGGCGGTTCCCCGCGGCCAGCTCGTCGACCAGCGCCCGGCTGCGCTCCATGGCCGCCCGGCCTTCGTCGCTGAGGGCCACCGTTGCGTCGTGGCGGGCCACGGCCACCACGTCCGCCGGCTCTATGGGCGCCGGGCCCAGGGTCACCACGGACGCACGCTCGGCTGCCATCCGATCATTGAGCCCCCGCCCCGTCTCGCCGCACAAGGACCCCACGCCGAACCCGTCTGGCATTTGAGACTGGCCCTAGGCTCCCGGCTATGAGCGAAGGCGGGTTGGTGCGGTCGGCGGAGCGAGCCCTCGATGTCCTGCTCTACCTGGCCGGCCGGGCGCGTCCCGTGCCCGCCATGACCATCGCCCGGGAGTGCGGGCTGCCCCGGTCGAGCACCTACCACCTCCTGAAGGCCATGGCCCGCCGGGACTTCGTGACCCACTTCCCGGTCGACAAGACGTGGGGCCTGGGCGTGGCCGCATTCGAGATCGGCTCGGCCTACCTCCGCAGCGACCCGCTGGAACGGTTGGCCCGGCCCATCGTCACCCGGCTGGCCGCCGACATGGGCGAGACCGTTCACCTGGCAGTGCTGCACGGCGCCGAGGTCGTCTACCTCGACAAGCGCCAGCCCACCCGCAACCGCCTGCCGCTGGTGAGTGAGGTCGGCGTGCGCCTCCCCGCCCACCTGACCGCCGTGGGCAAAGCCATGCTGATGATGCTGGACGACGCCCAAGTGCGGGCTCTGTACCCCGCCGGCCTCCCCATGGTGAACCGCACCGGCCGGGGCCCGCGGTCCCGGCAGGACCTGTTGCGCGAGCTGGCCGCCCAGCGCGGCGCCGGTTGCGCGGTGGAGGAGAGCCAGACCACCACAGGCATCGCGTGCATCGCCGCTCCCGTCCTCGACCGCACGGGCCGGCCTCAAGCGGCCATCGGGGTGTCGTTCGTGTCGGGTGAGCATGGGCCCCGACAGCGTGCCCGCATCACGGCCACGACTCAGGCCGCCGCCCGCGAGCTGTCGGCCGTGCTGGGGTGGCGGCACGGACCCAGCGGCCCCAGCGGCCCCACCCCCGTCCTCGCCTCGTGATTTGCGTCGCGCCTCATCCGCCATCTCAACGGCTCTGAAGGCAAGCGCTCGCCCGTACCCTCACCGGACGTACGACGCAGGTCAGCTACGCCCGCGTGACGACGCGGGCAGGCGTACCGACTGGAGTGCACCGATGTCCCTCATGCGCTGCTCGGCCAGTTCCTCGGCGGCCCGATGGGTGGAGACGCCTTGCACCCGCGCCCGCTGGAGCACGTCGGTCACCCGACCCCGCAGGGCGGCGATCTGGTCGGCCACCGACTCCGGCGTGCCGCCCGACAGTTCGGACGCCAGCTGGATGATGCCGCCGGCATTGGCCACGAAGTCGGGCACGTACACGATGTCGCGCTGGCGCAGCAGCTCGCCGCACGCGGCGTCGGCCAACTGGTTGTTGGCCGCGCCGGCCACCGCCGCGCAGCGCAGGGCGGGAATCGACTGCTGGTCGAGCAGTCCACCCAGTGCACACGGCGACAGCACGTCTACCTCGGCCGACAACGCCGCGTCGGGCGACAGGGCGGTGACCGGCAGGCGCTGCACCAGGTCAGCAACAGCGGCCGTATGCACGTCCGCCACCCGCACCACCGCGCCCGCCTGCACGAGCAGTTCGGCCAGCCGGCCGCCGACCTTGCCCACGCCCAGCACGCACACGGAGCGGCCGTCCAGGACCGGGCTTCCGAACTGGGCCTCGACCGCGGCCTCAATGGCCGCGAACACGCCCTTGGCGGTCGACCCGCTGGGATCACCCGAGCCACCCAGGCCGGTAGCCAGGCCCGTGACCCACCGGGTCTCGCGCGCCACCATGGCCATGTCCGCCTCGGTGGTGCCCACGTCCTCGGCCGTGACGTACCGGCCGCCCAATGCCTCGACGTGGCGACCGAACGCTCGCAGCAAGCGCTCGCTGCGCAGCTTGGCCGGGTCGCCGTTGATGACCGCCTTCCCGCCGCCCAGGTCGAGCCCGGCCATGGCTGCCTTGTAAGTCATGCCCTTGGCCAGATGGAGGGCGTCGGCCATGGCCGCGGCCCGGCTGGGATAGGACTGGAACCGCAAGCCGCCCAGGGCGGGACCAAGCACAGTGGAGTGCACGGCGATGACACCCTCGAGCCCGCTGGCCGGGTCGCTGATCAGCACCACCTGCTCGCAGTCGGACGCGCTCTCGAGCACTGACTCGGCGTCCTGGCCCCACACGTCCACGGTCGTGGTGCGACGGCCCGTATTCAATTTGTCTCCTCCACGGTCGGGGTGACGCCGGTCGCGTCAGCCACGGCTTGCACGATCGACACATCCCCCACCGCCGCCACCACCAGGTTTTCGGCGGCCACGTGGCGGGCGAAAGCATCGGCGGCCGCCGCAGGCGTGACCTTCGCGATGGCCGCTCGAAGACCGTCGTCGTAACCGTCGGGCAGGCCCTGGGTGACGTTACGGACGATGGCACCGGCGACGGCCCGGGCCGACCGGTACGTGGTCGGGGCGGCGCGCACCAGGCTCTCGGCCGCCCGGGCCACTTCGTCGGCGCTCAGCCCGGCGGCCACGGCCGCCATCTCCCGCCCGATGGCAGCCACCGATGCCCCGGCGGCGTCGAGTTGCACCGACGTGGTGACCGCCAACTGAGTGGCCCCTCCGCCGTGGTCGATGCTGGCGCGCACGCCGTACGTGACACCGAGTTCCTCGCGCAGCAGCATGTTCAGGCGCGACGAGAAGTACCCGCCGAGGCAGTGCGTGGCCACCTCCAGCGCGGCCCGGTCGGCCAGCGGTGCGGGTGGGCCGGCGTGGCCCATCCGGATGGCGGCTTGCACCGAACCTGGTGCGTCGACCACCACCGCCCGCCGACCGCTCGCGGGAGAGGCATCGGGCACAGGCCCGGTCGAAGGCGTAGCCGGGGTCTCCCAGCCACCGAGGGTTGCGCCGAGCAGGGCCTCCACGTCGACGCCGGTCAGGTCGCCCACCAGCACGAGGGTGGCCGTCGCCGGCGCTGCCTGGCCGGCCCAGAACGCCCGCACGCCATCGGGATCGAGGGCGGCGACGGACTGTTGCGAACCGCCGATCCCCGTGGCCCGGCGAGTGCCGGGCTGGAAGCACGCGGCGCCAAAGGCGTCGGTCACCCGTTGTTCGGGATACCGGCGTTGCACGGCCAGCTCGTCGGCCCGTTTGCGGATGAGCCGTTCGATGTCGCCTTCGGCCAAGCGGCTGCTGGTGACCAGCTCACCCAGGAGGTCGGCGCCCCGCCGCAGGCGGGAAGCGGGAACGCTGAGGGACAGGATCAGCCCGTCCCACATGACTGCCGCAGCCAGATTGGCGCCGATGGATTCCACCGTCTCCGCCAGATCGTCGGCCGAGCGCGCATGTGTGGCTTCCGTGAGGGCACGGGCGGCGATCAACGCAGTGCCCTCGCGGCCCGGCGGATCCCGCCGGGCACCGGCGCCGGTGACCAGATGCAGCTCGATCACGGGCCGGTCGGGCAGGTCGCACACGAGCACCGTGAGGTCGTTGGCCAACGCCGTCCGACGCAGGGCGGGGAACGACCACGAGGCGGGCTTGGCCTGGGCCGGCCGGGGGAGCAACTGCACGGTCATGCGCATTCCCGGGTGGGGTGGTAGGTGAGGGCGACCGCAGGTTGGTCAGCCACGTGGTCGCGCAGCGCTCCGCAGACGTCGGCGGC